>JAJQDK010000058.1:21847-29653 GCA_021202245.1 Clostridiales bacterium | reverse complement strand
GTGGTATAATATTTTCGTTAGATTATTCAGAAGTATATTCAGCTCGGACTGTTTAATCTGAATATTGATATTTTAAGAAAGACGGTGATTTTTTGTTTAAACGTATACTTTCTGCGCTTTTAAGCGCTGCTTTAATTGCTGGTGTATCATCTGCATTTTACGGATGCTCCGACAACGGCGGAAGCACAACCGACACAGCGGCTGTTTCCGCCGATTTTAAAACCGCCGATAATATTGAGGACGGAACAATTTTGCAGTGCTTCTGCTGGAGCTTTAACACAATCAAGGAATCTATGGCTGATATTGCTGCGGCAGGCTTTACTGCGGTTCAAACCTCTCCGATTAACGAATGTCTTGAGGGCGAAAACGGCGGTATGGAGCTTTACGGCAACGGCAAGTGGTATTATCACTACCAGCCCACTGATTTTAAAATCGGTAACTATCAGGTCGGCACAAGAGATGAATTTATTGAAATGTGCGATGAGGCCGATAAATACGGAATCAAGGTTGTTGTTGACGTTATTGCCAACCACACCACTCCCGAAACCGATGCCGTGAGCGAGGATTTAATTGAAGCAGGCGGCGGAAGCCTTGAAACTCTCTATCATAAGAACAATGACAAGGATTTAACCGATTACCGCAATCGTCTTGCCTGCATCCCCTACAAACTGGGCGGACTTCCCGACATCAATACCGAGAGAACCTCGTTCCAGGATTATTTCCTTGAATACATAAACGACTGCATTGCCTGCGGAGCCGACGGCTTCAGATACGATACCGCTAAGCACATCGGACTTCCCGATGATGAAAAAGAGGATGACGGCTTTGAAAACAACTTCTGGGAGCGTGTTACCACAGAAATTGACAACGCCGATTCCATATTTAATTACGGCGAGGTTTTGCAGGGTGATAACGACAGAATCGGCGATTATATCGAGGCAATCGGCAGAACAACGGCAAGCACCTACGGCAGTAAAATTCGCTCCGGTATAACCAACGACAACATTGATACCGCTGTTGTTTCCGATTATTGGCTCGGAGATTCATCTCCCAATGTAGTTACCTGGGTGGAATCTCATGATAACTATATTAACGACGGTACTTGGTCGCAGATGACAAACGAGCAGGTAATACTCGGCTGGGCAATAATCACCGCACGCAAGGACGGAACTCCGCTGTTTTTTGACAGACCCTATAATTGTTCATTTGACAATGAATGGGGTATGAACAGAATCGGCACTCAGGGTGACGATATGTATAAGGACAGCGCTGTATCGGCAGTCAATTTCTTCCGCACGGCTATGATCGGCGAGGATGAAAACCTTGTTAATCCTAACAACGACTCAACCGCTCTGATGATTGAAAGAGGGGAAAAGGGACTTGTTATTGTAAACACCTCGGATGAACTCACCGTGGATTTTGAAACAAACCTTGCCGACGGAACCTACACAGACCGTGTTGACAAAGAAACGGTATACACCGTCAAAAAGGGCGTAATAACCTGTGAAACGCCTATTCCCGAGGATTCTGTTGTTGTTCTTTACAACGAGGGCTATACAAATTATGCGCAGCAGGCTGAGGTTGGTGTGGCAGACGATACCGAATTCACCTATGATACAAGCTCAACCACCGTTACGCTCACCTGCTCCAATACCGATAATGCGACTTATTCCATTGACGGCGGTGAGGAAATCTCTTATTCAAACGGAGATGAAATAACTATTGAGCCCTCCGAAGATTCGGATGTTACAACGGTTATATTGAGAGCAGAAAATGAACAAAATATAAAGACGTATGAGGTTGTAGAATTTACCCATGAAGATAATTATATAATTACCAAAGGCACAACGGTCTACTTTGAATTACCCGATTCCAGTTGGGATGATACCGTATATGCTTATGTGTATGACGACTACGGCGATAATGATTCCTGGCCCGGCGTTGAAATGGAGCTTGTATCGGAGGGCTTATACAGCTATACCTTCGATACTGTATGGTCAACTCCGTACATCATATTCAATGACGGTGATGCTGCCGACAGTGTGCAGTATCCCGAAGGTCAGGGATTAACGGTTGTTGCCGACAAAACCTATACTGTAGAATAATTTTGGAGGAATCATAATGAATGATTTTAAAGGTGTAAAAATGGAAGGCAGCAAGGTACCTGCCGAGCAAATTAAAAACCCTGAGCTTATTGAAGCCATTGAAAATATGCAGCAGGACAACTGCAAGGAAAATATTGACGCAATGGTAAATGCCGTTATGAAGGCAAAGTTTATACTTCCTGCCAAGGTCACTCCTGTAACTCAGGCGCGCACAAAAAACGATCAGACAATGATGGGCCAGTCAACTCAGGTTCAGTTCAGATTGCTTGAAAATCAAAATAAGGATAAGTTTTTCGGAATTTTTACCGATACCGATGAGCTTTTTAAATGGAACGATACCCAATCCTCGCACAAGGTTGTAACGGATTTTGACAGCATTGCTCAGATGGTTATGGATCCCAAGGCGGGTGTGCAGGGCTTTGTTATCAATCCTTTCGGCAAGAGCGTTACTTTCCCTAAGCAAATGGTAATTTCCCTAAAACAGCAAAGGGATTATATCAAAATGAATACCCGCAAAATTCAGCCCGGCTCTCAGGTTCAGCTCGGAGAACCGGAGGAGTATCCTATAGATTTAATGGCTGCTCTTATCAATCATTTCAGCACTGAGGAAACCGTCAATGCCGCATACCTCAGACTTTTGGAGCAGAACGGGGAAAAGAGCTATTTAATAGTCGTTGATTTTTACGGAAATATGGAGCAAACCTTCAGCGGAATCAGCGACGTTGCAAAGCCGTATCTCGATGATGATATAGAGCTTTTGATGATGCCGTATTCAATGGAGTTTGCACGCACTGCGGTAAATAAGGTTCAGCCGTTTTATAAAAAATCGCAGGACGAATAAAATTAACAGAACAGACAATTTAACTCAAATCGAAAAACACTTTCTAAGAGGAAAATCTAAAGGGCTGCCGTCAATAAGAAATTCATTGACGGCAGCCCTATTTTATTAAAAACTGAAATTTAAAGCCTTACGGGTATTCCTTTTTCATTGAGATATTCTTTAAGCTGCGGTATCGGAATTTCACCGAAATGAAACAGCGAAGCCGCAAGCACTGCATCAGCCTTGCCTAATGTAAAGGCGTCATAAAAATGCTCAAGAGCACCGGCGCCGCCGCTTGCTATTACGGGAATATTTACCTTTTCGGACACTGCTCTTGTAAGCTCAATATCATAGCCCTTTTTCTGTCCGTCCTCGTCCATACTGGTCAGCAATATTTCACCTGCGCCGAGCTCGTTGCATTTAACAGCCCATTCAAGCGCATCAAGTCCCACGGGAGTTCTTCCGCCGTTTACATAAACCTCCCAGCTGTCGCCGCTGCGTTTTGCATCTATTGCCGCAACTACGCATTGACTTCCGAATTTATATGCTGCTTCGCTTATAAGCTCCGGGCGATTGACGGCAGCCGAATTTACCGATACCTTGTCAGCTCCGGCTCTTAACAGTGCGTTAAAGTCGTCAACACTTCTTATTCCGCCGCCTACCGTAAACGGAATAAATATTGAGTTTGCAACCTTTTCAACCATATCTATGGTAATATTGCGTGAATCGCTTGAAGCGGTAATATCAAGGAATACAAGCTCGTCTGCGCCTTGCTTGTCATATTGCTTTGCACATTCCACAGGGTCGCCTGCATCCACTAAATTTACAAAGCTCATTCCCTTAACCACTCTGCCGTTTTTAACGTCAAGACACGGAATAATTCTTTTTGCATACATCTGAAAAATCCTCCTTACCTTCCGTTTACAATATCTGCAAAGTTTTTCAGCATTTTCAGTCCGGTTTCTCCGCTTTTTTCCGGATGAAACTGGGTAGCGATGATATTATCCCTTTCAACCGCTGCATCAACAACTGCGCCGTATTGCGTTTGCGCCGCTACGATTGCGCTGTCCTTTGCTTTCAGATAATACGAGTGCACGAAATATACATAAGGATTATCTTCAATACCCCTGAATATACCGTCTTTCTTTTTTATATCAAGACTGTTCCAGCCTATGTGCGGAATTTTAAGTCCGTTATCGGACGGAATTTTTATTATGTCGCCCTCAAAAATGCCGAGTCCCTTTGCTTCGGGACTTTCCTCACTTTTCGGAAACAAAAGCTGCAGTCCGAGGCAAATTCCCAAAAACGGCTTACCGCTGTCTATATATTCAATAACGGTATTCTTTATACCGTATGAGTTCATAGTATCCATTGTATCGCCGAACGAGCCTACACCGGGCAGCACCGCACCGTCTGCCTTTAAAATAACATCCTTATCTCTCGTTACGCAGACATCGCAGCCTATATGCTTTAACGCTTTGTTAACGCTTTGTATGTTACCTGCGCCGTAATCAATAACAGCTATCATTAAATCATCTCCTCTATGAGTGAAAAACCTCTGACGGGAGCCGATTAACTTGGGCCAAGCCCCTAATTTGAATCAGCATCCGAATTTACGCCTTACTTATTTGATTTTATCATATACAGTCATTTTTTGCAATAAAATCGGCTTTCGATTTCATAATATTGCAAAAATAATTTTACAAACTGCAAATCTTATTGAATTCTGCAAGTTATTGTGTTAAAATGAATTTGTATGAAATGATATTTACGCAAAATAATTTGAAATTTATTGACAGGAGTATCATAAAATTGATTACGCATTTACTTACACGTATAGATTTAAAAATGAATTCTTTTTCCAAGGGGCAAAAGAAAATCGCTTTATATATAGAAGAACACTACGAAAAGGCGGCATTTATGACTGCTTCAAAGCTCGGAGAAACCGTCGGCGTTTCCGAAAGTACAGTTGTGCGCTTTGCTACCGAGCTCGGCTACGACGGCTATCCCAAGCTTCAAAAGGCAATGCAGGAAATGATAAGGAACAAGCTTACCTCAGTCCAGCGAATTGAGGTCACCTCCAACCGCATCGGAGACGACAATGTACTTGATAATGTTTTGAATCAGGACATTGACAAAATCCGCAGAACAATCGAAGAAATATCTCATGAGGATTTTAACCGTGCAGTTGATGAAATCTGCAATGCCGAGCGCATCTATATTTTCGGCGTGCGTTCCACTGCTGCAATAGCAAGCTTTTTAGGCTATTATTTTGAGCTTATTTTTGATAATGTTCGCGTAATTAACACTTCAAGTCAGACCTCAACCTATGAGCATATTTTCAGAATGACCGATAAGGATGTAATGATAGGAATTTCATTTCCGCGCTACAGCTCTATGGCGGTTGATGCAATGAATTTTGCACGTTCACGGGGCGCCCATGCAATCGCAATCACCGACAGTACGACCTCCCCGCTGGTTCAGTGCGCCGATTCACTGCTTATTGCCCGCAGTGATATGGCTTCTGTTGTCGATTCGCTTGTTGCGCCGCTGAGCCTTATAAACGCTCTTATTGTAGCAACCGTTCTCAAAAAGAAAGACGATGTTTCCGCCACCTTCTGCCACCTTGAACTTATATGGAATCGTGAGGGAGTATATACAAACCACGATGATGACCGCGACAACGTAAAAGAAAATGAGAAGTAAAAAGGTTATAATTGTCGGCGGCGGAGCGGCAGGTCTTATGGCGGCGGGAACAGCGGCTCAGCTCGGAGCTTCCGTTATACTGATTGAAAAAAATAACCGCGTCGGCAGAAAAATTATGATAACGGGTAAGGGCAGATGCAACATTACAAATAATTGCGATGTGCAGACTTATATTCAAAATGTTCCCGTGAACGGAAAATTTTTATATTCCTCCATCAATAATTTTACTCCGCAGGATACAATAGATTTTTTTGAAAGCCTCGGATTAAAAATCAAAACCGAGCGGGGGAACCGAGTTTTTCCCGTATCGGACAAGGCGTCAGACGTTGTAGACACCTTACATTCTTTTATATTCAGCAACGGCTGCAAGGTTGTTTGCGATACAGCCTCGGCTCTCATAATTGAAAACGGAAAGGTTACGGGCGTTAAATGCGGGAATAACACCTATTTTGCCGACAGCGTGATTGTCTGCTGCGGCGGAAAAAGCTATCCCTTAACCGGTTCAACCGGAGACGGCTACAAGCTTGCAAAGCAGGCAGGACACACCGTAACCGATTTAAAGCCGTCGCTTGTACCTCTTGAAAGCAAAAATCCAGACTGTAAAGCAATGCAGGGACTTTCACTGAAAAATGTATCGTTGAAGATTGTTGATAAAAATTCAAACAAGACGGTCTACAGTGATTTCGGCGAAATGCTCTTTACTCATTTCGGAATGAGCGGCCCGATGATTTTGTCGGCAAGCTCTAAAATACGTAATATCAATGATGATAAATATATTGCCGAAATTGACTTAAAGCCTGCTCTGAGCGAAGAACAGCTTGAAAAGCGGATTCAGCACTAGTTTGACATAAACGCCAACAAGGACGTTGCCAATTCTTTTTCAAAGCTTCAGCCCCGCAAAATCATTGTTCCGATTTTAAAGCGCTGGGGCGTTCCTTTTGATAAAAAATGCAATTCAATCACAAAAGAAGAGCGCGGCGCACTTTGTAAAATTTTAAAATGCTTTAAAATTGAAATCAATGGTTTTAGGCCGATAGAAGAGGCAATAATCACTTCCGGCGGCGTTAAAACCGCCGAAATCAATCCCAAAACAATGGAAAGCAAGCTTGTACCCGGCTTATATTTCGCCGGAGAGGTTATTGACTGCGATGCTTACACCGGCGGCTTTAATCTTCAAATAGCGTGGAGCACAGGCAAGCTCGCAGGTGAAAATGCCGCCATCTCCACATTTGATAATATTTGAAAGGATGAAATAAATGTCTGTTGCAATAGCACTTGACGGGCCTGCCGGCGCAGGCAAATCCACAATCGCAAAAAGAGCGGCAAAAGCGCTCGACTTTATTTATATTGATACCGGAGCCCTGTACCGCACAATAGGTCTCGCCGCTTCAAGGAACCGTGTCAAGCCTCAGCCTTCACGTGAGGTTGATGAACTGCTGTCAAAAATCACCGTTGACCTTACCTTTAACGACATGGGAGAGCAGGTTGTTTTGCTTGACGGAGAGGACGTTTCCGGACTTATCCGCACTCCCGAAGCTTCAATGATGGCTTCCAAAATTTCAGCAGTACCGTCCGTGAGAGCATATTTGCTTGATTTACAGCGCGATATGGCAAAGTCGCATAACGTAATTATGGACGGGCGTGACATAGGAACCGTTGTTTTGCCTGATGCCAAGGTCAAAATTTTTCTTACGGCTTCTCCAGAAGCCCGTGCCACTCGGCGCTATAAGGAGCTTTGCGAAAAGGGAATGGACGTTAAGTACGAGGACATTTTATACGATGTAATTGAGCGTGACTACAACGATACTCACCGCACAACTGCACCCTTAAAGCCTGCAGAGGGCTGTATTACGGTTGATACAACCGAGCTTGATTTTGAACAGTCGGCAGAAAAGGTTATTTCTGTTATAAAGGAGAATTTGTAAAATGGGACAATCAAAAGCCCTTTACGCAGTAGGACGTGTTGTTTGCACACCTATATTTAAGCTTTTGTACAGATATAAAGCTGTTAATAAGGACTCTCTGCCCAAGGACGGAGCTTTTATAATCGCAAGCAATCATTTGTCTAACTCCGACCCCGTGCTTCTCGGTCTTTGCCAAAAGCGCCATCTGTACTTTATGGCAAAATCAGATTTGTTTAAAAATAAATTTTTCGGCGCTTTAATTCGGACGCTC
>JAJQDK010000058.1:0-21837 GCA_021202245.1 Clostridiales bacterium | reverse complement strand
GCGCTGTTCCAGTCGAACGCGCCGCAGGCGACGGCAAAGCAATCACACCGTGAGAGGACCTGCGCAACGAGGGTGAGGTTATGGCAATCTTCATTGAGGGCGGCAGAACCACAACCGGTGACTTAATGCGCCCGAGAAGCGGCTGCGCACTGATAGCGCAGCAAACTCAGCTGCCGGTAGTACCCGCCTGCATTACCGTAATCGGCAACCCAAAGCATATTTTTGCAAAGCGCGTCATTCATTACGGAAAACCGCTCACGGCTCAGGAACTGGGACTTACCGTTGACGGAGGCAGGCGTGAGCTAAAAGATGCTTCAAATAAAATTATGGGTGAAATCAAAAAATTCAGAGAGCAGGATTTACGTGAGTATAGAAATAGCTGAGTCGGCAGGATTTTGCTTCGGTGTAAACCGTGCAATCAACATTGTCAATGACCTTCTTGATAAAAATATAAAGGTCTGTACCCTCGGCCCCATTATTCATAATACCGAGGTCGTCAACGAGCTTAGTATGCGAGGGTGCAGGGCAATAGACAGCATTGACGATATTCCGGAAGGCTCAACGCTTGTAATTCGTTCTCACGGAGTTGAACAATCTGTTATTGACAAACTTGAGGCAAATGGTGTAAAATATAAAGATGCTACATGCCCCTTTGTCAAAAAAATTCATAAGATTGTCGCTTCGGCGGATTCCGACAAAGATATTGTTCTTATTGCCAGCAACAAAAATCATCCTGAGGTTAAGGGCATAACAGGTCACTGTAAAAGTGAATGTTATACTTTTAATAATGAGGAAGAGCTTGATAAAATTTTGCCCATTATTCTGCAAAAGAATAATAAATCTATCTTAATTGTTGCACAAACCACTTTTGATACAAAAGAGTGGAAAAAATGTATAAAAAAGATAAAAAACCTATGTACAAATCCGAAAATATTTGATACAATATGTAATGCTACGTCGGTTAGGCAAAACGAAGCTGATTTGATAGCCGCTCGTTCGGACTATATGGTTGTAATTGGAGACAAGCACAGTTCAAATACAGGTAAGCTTTTTGATATTTGTAAAAAGCAGTGTCCGAACACGGTTCTTGTTGAAACTGTCTGCGAGCTTGAACATTCGGCAATTTATAATGCTGACAAAATAGGCGTAACTGCAGGTGCGTCCACGCCTGCAAGGATAATAAAGGAGGTACTGGATACTATGAGTGAAATTAAATCCGGTGAAACAAATGTGAATGAAGAATCTTTTGAGGAGATGCTTGAAGAGTCCCTCAAAAACTTTAATACAAATGAGAGGGTAACCGGCACAGTACTGAGTATTGCGCCCAACGAAGTACAGGTTGACGTCGGCAGAAAGCAGACCGGCTTTATCCCTGCTTCGGAGCTTTCCAATGACCCCGATGCAAAGCCCGAGGATGTTGTAAGCGTAGGAGATCAGGTAGAGCTTCTTATTATGAAGACTAACGACCAGGAGGGCACTATTATGCTTTCCAAGCGCAGAGTTGATGCGCAAAAGGGTTGGGAAGAACTTGAAGCAAAGGTTGAAACAAAGGAAATTATTTCCGGTAAGGTGAGCGAAGCTGTCAAGGGCGGCGTAATTGTTATCTACAACGGCGTAAGAGTATTTATCCCCGCTTCACAGGCAACGGTTTCCCGCGATCAAAAACTTGAAGACCTTGTTGGTCAGGAAGTAGACTTCAGACTTATTGAGGTTTCTCAGCGCGGCAGAAGAAAGAGAGCTATCGGCTCAATCCGCAGCGTGCTTAAGGAGCAAATGGCTGCTCAGCGTGAGGAATTCTGGAAGTCCTGCGAAATCGGCAAGCGCTACAAGGGCGTTGTTAAGTCCCTCACAAGCTACGGCGCTTTTGTTGACCTCGGCGGCGTATCCGGTATGATTCATATTTCCGAGCTTTCTTGGACGCATATTAAGCATCCGAGCGAGGTTGTTAATGTTGACGACACCGTTGACGTTTACATCAAGGATATCAATGAAGAAACAAAGAAAATTTCTCTCGGCTTTAAGAACGCCGAGGACAATCCGTGGGAGATTCTTAAGAATAATTATCCCGAGGGTTCGGTTGTCAAGGCAACTATCGTAGGACTTACATCATTTGGCGCATTTGCAAACATAATCCCCGGCATTGACGGCCTTATCCATATTTCTCAAATTGCTAACAAGAGAATCGACAAGCCCGCAGACGTTCTTTCAATCGGCGATACAGTTGATGTTAAGATTACGGCTGTTGACTTTGAAAAGAAGCGTGTAAGCCTTTCAATGCGTGCGCTTCTTCCCGAAGACGAGCAGGTCCCCGTTAAAAAAACTGCGGAAGAGGCTGTTGAAGAAGTTACTTCCGAGCCTGTTGCCGAAGCTGATGCTGTTGAAACAGCAACCGATTCCGAAGCGGCTGAATAATTTAAATTTTTTCAAGGGTACCTGATACGGGTGCCTTTGTTTTTTCATCGGAGGAATTTTTATGACTGCACAGGAAGAATTTATTTCAATCTATCGGGAAAACATAACAAGGCAGGGAGCGGACGAGCTGCTTGAATGGCTCAAGCGCACCGATTTTTTTACTGCACCCGCAAGCTCAAAATATCACTGTGCCTGCGAAAACGGTCTTGTTATGCACTCCGTCAGCGTATTCAATACATTGATGGAAAAGCATTTTGATGAGGAATCCGACAATATCGAAAGCTTTGCTATCTGCGGACTTTTGCACGATTTATGCAAGGCGCAGTTTTATAAGGTGTCGTCACGCAATGTCAAAAACGATACCACCGGTCAGTGGGAAAAGGTTCCTTATTACGCAATAGACGACCAATTTCCCTACGGTCACGGCGAAAAATCCGTTTTTCTTATCGAACGCAAAATGCATCTTAAGATTGATGAAGCTATGGCTATTCGCTGGCATATGGGAGAATTCGGCGACAAGAACAGCAATACAATCAGTCAGGCTTATGACCGTTATCCGCTTGCCGTCAAGCTCCATCTTGCAGACTTGGAATCTACTTACTTGCGTGAAAAGGGTACTTCTCAGGTTAAGTAGCCGATTTTTTAACAGCTTACTCTTAAATAATTAAAGGAAGATAATATGGACATCATTTCGGCTCAGAGCCGTATAAAAGAGCTTACAAAGCAGCTTGAATACCACAATAACCTTTACTATAACCGTGACGAACCCGAAATTTCCGATTTTGAATACGACAGGCTTATGCGTGAGCTTGAAAACCTTGAGGATGAATTCCCGAGTTTAAAATCACCGCTTTCACCCACAAACAAGGTGGGCGGCAATGCCGGTGAAAAATTTTCTCCGGTAACGCACGAGGTGCCTATGGAGAGCCTGCACGACAGCTTTTCTCATTCGGAGCTTCGTGATTTTGACGTCAGAGTGCGTGAAATCGCACCGAATGTAAAATATGTGGTTGAGCCTAAATTTGACGGTCTTTCCGTGTCCTGCGAGTACGAAAACGGCGTTTTTGTCCGCGGCTCCACACGCGGTGACGGAACCGTCGGCGAGGACGTGACCGACAATTTAATGACTGTAAAAAGTCTGCCTAAGCGTATTCCAGATGCTCCTCCTTATTTGGAGGTCAGGGGCGAGGTGTATATGTCGTTTAAAAGCTTTGAAGAGCTTACAAAGCGGCAGGAGGAAAGAGAGGAAAAAACCTTCAAAAATCCCCGCAATGCCGCCGCAGGCTCATTAAGGCAAAAAGATGCAAAGATTACTGCCGAGCGAAGCCTCGATATTTTTGTGTTTAACATTCAGCAGGCAAGGGGCGTTACCCTTACAAGTCACCTTCAAAGCCTTAATTATCTTACCAAGCTCGGATTTAACACCGCTTTTTACAATGAATTTGATAATATTGAAGATGTAATCACTGAAATTGAGCGAATAGGAAATCAAAGGGGAGAATTTGATTTTCCGATTGACGGGGCGGTTGTTAAGGTGGATGATTTCAGCACTCGTCAAATTCTCGGAAGCACCGCAAAATATCCTAAGTGGGCTGAAGCGTATAAATACCCTCCCGAAGAAAAAACCACAAAGCTTTTAAGTATCGAAATTAATGTCGGCAGAACCGGAATCCTTACTCCTGTCGGTAATTTTGAGCCTGTCACGCTTGCCGGAACTACGGTCAGCCGTGCCACGCTGCATAACAAGGATTTTATTGAGGAAAAGGGAATTTGCATCGGCGATACGGTTATAATCCGCAAAGCGGGCGAGATTATTCCCGAAGTGCTTTCTGTTAAGGAACATTCACAGAATGCCGAACCGTTTGCTTTTCCGACGGTGTGCCCGTCGTGCGGCAGCCCTGTATCAAACGATGAAAACGAAGCGGCAATTCGCTGTACCAACACCGATTGCCCCGCACAGCTTATGCGGCATCTTATCCATTTTGTGAGTCGTGACGCTATGGATATTGACGGTTTGGGACCGGCTGTTTTAGAACAGCTTGTCGCAAATAACCTCGTAAAATCGCCTGCCGATTTATACAGGTTAAAGCCTGAAGATATAATCGCTCTTGACCGCAAGGCTGAAAAATCGGCTGCAAATTTGATTTCAGCCGTAGAAAAATCCAAGGAAAATGAATTGTACCGGCTTATTTTTGCTCTCGGCATCCGCAACATCGGACTGAAGGCCGCCAAATTGATTTGCGAAAATTTTAAAACCGTTGATGATATTATTAACGCTTCATCCGATGATTTTGAAGTGATTGACGGTTTTGGCTCAATTATGGCTCAAAGTCTTCAAAAATATTTCTCACTTGACGGTACAAAGCAGCTTATTTCCGAGCTTAAATCTCTCGGTCTTAAAATGAAGCCCTCTCCTCAAAGGGCAAACGGCGGTGTTTTTGAGGGCAAAACCTTTGTTCTTACCGGCACTCTGCCTACTATGACAAGGAGTGAAGCCTCAAAGCTGATTGAACAGAACGGAGGAAAAACAAGCTCGTCGGTTTCCAAAAAAACAAGCTATGTGCTTGCAGGAGAGGATGCCGGCAGTAAGCTCACAAAGGCTCAATCTCTCGGTCTCACCGTAATTTCCGAGGATGAATTATTGTCTATGCTTAAATAATCTGAATTTTCAACTCGGAGCAAAACCCGATGTAAGCTCGCTGACATCGTCGAATAGGTTATCCTTTAAATCTGTAACCCGTACAGGCTTTTGGCTTGTACGGGTTATATTTTTATGCTTGTCAACATAGTAATTAAGTAATCAGCGCAAAACCGGAGCTTACCTACAATTAACTCAGGAGGAATTTAAAATGAGAAGTCTTAATGACAAGGAGCGTTTTAATCAGGCTGCCGCCTGTCTTTGTCCGAATATTCAAAAAAAGCTTATGCCGCTTTCCTTTAAGCTTTCCGATTCGGCACAGGAAATCAAACTGAGGGTGAACAGACTGCTTGCAATAGTTTGCCCCGATATTACATATTACGTAACCGAAAACGGAGGACTGACAAGCGCTCCGCTAAATAATGCGATGCTCACCGTCACCCGAGCCGATATTGCCGATACCTTCCAAAATATATGCAACTTTTCCGTTTATACAAGGCAAAGTGAAATTGTCAACGGATTTGTTACAGTGTACGGCGGTCACAGAGCAGGAATATGCGGCACGGCAGTTGCCGACAATGACAAAATAACAAATGTCCGCGATATTTCTTCAATAAATATACGCATTGCGCGTGAACACAGGGGATGCGCGCTGAGCCTTATCAATAAGCTTGGTGAGCTTGACGGAGGAGTTCTTATCTGCGGAGCGCCCTGCAGCGGTAAAACCACGGTGCTGCGTGACTTGGCAAGAATAATTTCAACCGAAAAAAACAAAAATGTCAGTCTTATAGATGAACGCGGAGAGCTTGCGGGCACGTCTTTGGGCGTATTTCAAAATGACATAGGTATGTGCGATGTATTTGACTGCTATAAAAAGAGCGTTGCAATGATGCAGGCCATCCGCAGTATGGCGCCTGAAATTATCATTTGCGATGAAATAGGCTCAGGCGACGATATTAAGGCGGTTGAACATTCCGTAAACAGCGGTGTTGTTTTAATTGCGACGGTACATTCTTCAAATGCAGATGAGCTGAGAAGAAAAAATAATATCAGACAAATCATTCAAACCGGAGCGTTTTCAAAAATAGTATTTTTATCAAGCAAAAATACTCCCGGACAGGTTGAAAGAATTTTGAAGGTCGGTGAAGTTTTTGATTTTTAAAATAATCGGCTCGTGTCTTGTTGTCGGAGCCTGTTTTGCCGCCGGCTGCTTTTTTTCAAAAAAGCTTTACAACAGACGGGATTTTCTCAAGAACTTTACGGTGTTTTTAAATTCGCTTTCAACCCATATAAGATATGAATCGTCCGATATTTTTTCTCTTGTGTCGCAGTCTGCAAGAGAATCGGATTTAGATTATTTTGTTTTCAGCAGTTATGAAAATCGCTCCTTCAGTGAATTGTGGAATGAAAAGCTTGAAAGTATGCCAATGTCATTCGGCGTTGAAAAGCCTGACAAAAAATTACTTGCCGACTTCGGTAAGGAATTAGGCAAAACCGATGTTCAGGGTCAGGAAAAGCATTTAGAGCTATACAAAAATATATTTTCAGACCGACTTTCAAATGCAGAGGAAGCAATAAAACAAAAATCCAAGCTGTACAAGGCTATGGGATTCTTTGCAGGCGCAGCGACTGTCCTGATGATAATTTGAACCGGATAAAAATTTGAAATTTCTGCGGCTGAATAAAGAGCGGACATTCCGACATATTAAAGAGGTTAAAAATGGACGTTGAGTTAATATTTAAAATTGCCGCTGTCGGCATAATAGTAGCTGTGCTTTCGCAACTGCTCATAAGGAGCGGACGTGAGGAACAAGCGATGCTTACATCTCTTGCCGGACTTATCGTAGTGCTTACGCTTATAGTAACTCAGATAAGCGAGCTGTTTGACACAATAAAGCAGTTGTTTGGATTTTAAAATGAATATTTTTTCAATTTGTGTACTTGCTGTCGTAACGGTAATAATCGCAGTTATGCTAAAGCCTAAAAACGGAGAAACGGCAATTATGCTCGGCGTTTCCTGCGGAGTAATAATTCTGCTTGCCGTTTTATCGCAAATATCGTCTGTTATCGGCACTGTTAACCAAATAACGGCGGCAGCTGAGATTAACACCGACTACATAACAATACTCATAAAGGTAACGGGAATTTGTCTGTTGACAGAATTTGCGGCTAATATTTGCAAGGATTCGGGCAGTCAGTCGCTTGCGGGAAATGTTTCGCTTGCAGGAAAGATAATGGTGACGGTCACAGCCCTTCCGCTGTACAGCGATATTCTTAACACCGTGCTGTCACTTTTGGAAACTTAAAGAGGTAAAGAATGAAAAAATTATTTCGGTAATTTTTACCGCTGCTGCATTGTTGTTTTTATCGCAGATTACGGTATTTGCATCGGATAACACAATGCTGTATGACACATCGGGAATTTACGACAGCCTTTCCGATGAGGTTAAGCAAAGTCTTGAAAACATCGGAATTGATTCTATAGATACCGACAAGCTCAATGAGCTTACTTTTGAGTCAATAATTTCAGAAATAACCAATCTTGCTTCTCAAAACATATCTTCTCCTCTCAAGGGTTTGCTGACAATCACAGCACTGCTCTTAGTCTGCTCCGTGCTTTCGGCTTACAAAAATACGTTAAGCCCTGATATGTCGTCGGTCCTTAACATAACTTCAACGCTTTGCATAACCTGCGCCGTTGCAATTCCCGCAATTGAAATAATAAACCGTACTTCAGACGTAATAACCTCTGCCTGTGACATTATGCTTGCCTATATTCCCGTGATGTTGATAGTTATGGTTTCCTCCGGAAGCCCCGTGAGCGGAGCGTCATACTATGCAATGATGCTTGCACTCGGAGAGGGGGTAGGGCAGCTTTCGTCAAGAATTATCGTTCCGATGCTTGATATGTTTTTAGGGCTGAGCATCAGCGGAAGCGTTTCACCCGATATAAGCTTAAACGGATTTATCAATTTGTTTTCAAAGATTACAAAGTGGCTTTTAGCCTTTGCTATGACTGTCTTTACTTCACTTCTGACATTTAAACAGCTTATTTCCACATCGCTTGACAGCGTTTCAACACGTGCTGTGCGATTTACTATCAATACCTTTATACCAATTGTCGGCTCAGCCCTGTCCGACGCTTACAAAACCGTACAAAGCAGTGTAGGACTGCTCAAATCGGGTATAGGAATTTTTGTAATAATATCGATATCTATAGTGTTCCTGCCGGTGATACTGCAATGCCTAATGTGGATAATTACGCTGTGGATTGGCAAATCAACCGCAGAGGTACTTAACCTATCTCAGGTGCAAAAGCTTCTTGAAAACATCACCGCAGTTTTCTCAACTCTGCTTGCCATAATGCTGTGTGTTATGGTAATTTACATAATTTCAACGGCTTTAGTGCTTATGACGGGCGGTGCAAGCAGTTGAAGGACGTATTAACGGCAGTTTCGGTCATTTGCGCTTCTGCGCTTATATGTACGCTTGTATCAACATTTGTAACAGACGGAAGCACCAAGAAGATTCTCAATCTTGTTCTCGGCGCATTTATGATATGCAGTTTGATTGTGCCGGTCAAAAATGCTGTGCAGAGCTTTAATATTGACATTTCCGATTATGAATCGGCTGAGGATATATCCGCAACCGATGACGAAGCTTACAGCCGTGCAGTCTTAAGTCAGACAAAAGAAAATCTTGAACAGACGTTGAATGACCTGCTGCTGCAAAATAATATCAAAATCAACAGCTGTGAAATAAATCTTGCTCTAACGGATGAAAACAGCATAATTATATCATCAGTCTGCATATATATTAGCAATGAATACACAGCGGACAAAGATTTAATAGTCAGTATAACAAAGGAAAATTTCGGGATTTCGCCGAGTGTAATTACGGAGTAAAAAATGAAAGACAACAAAGCAGTAAGCAAAATTAAAAATATGCTTTCGGGCGAAAAGCTTCAAAGGATTATTATAATATCCGGAATAATCGGAATAACGTTGATTTTCCTTTCGTCATATATAGACCTCGGTTCATTATCAGGCTCTGATGCAGAGGAGGAATTTTCCGTCACCACCTACAGCACGGAAATCAGAACAGACCTTGAAGAGGTGATTTCCAAAATTGAAGGCGCAGGCGCTACGGAGGTTCTGCTGACAATGGAAAATTCGGTTGAGTATGTTTATCTTGACGACAGCACAACTAAGACTAAGGAGGTTGAACCTGTTATCCGAGGCGTGCTTGTTGTATGCGAAGGCGGTGACGACCCTGTTATAGTCGAGCGAGTCACCGAAGCGGTAACAAAGGCGCTTGACATTTCAACAGCAAAAGTATGTATTACAAAATTATCAGAATAAAGGTCGGGAGTATTATGAAAATTCAGAAAAAACATTTTATCCTTGCGGCATTAGTGCTTGCTTTGGGAACAGCGGTGTACATAAACTGGCAGTTTTCCGATACCTCATCAAACACAACCTCAAAGGAGCTCGGAGCCGCTTCTTATGTGAACGCCACCGTATCCGAAACAGAAGCGTCAACCTCTGACGAAGCTGTTCAGACTGTGGCTCTTTCAAAAGACCAAGAGGATTATTTTGCCGCTGAGCGCACCAAGCGTACCAACACGCAGGATGAAATAATTGAACAGGCAAATAAGATATTTGACCTTGAAAGCTCAAGCGATGAGGAAATCAGCGAGGCGTAGGAGAGTGTTGAGGAGCTTCTGAAGGTGTTCACGGTACAGGACAGTATAGAAAGTATTATTAAAGCGAAGGGCTTTACCGAGTGCCTGTGTTATATAAGCGATGAGGGGGTTACTGTAATTGTCCCCGACAGCGAGCGAAACGATCCCTCGGTGCTTGTAACTGACGATGCTGTAACCTCTCACTACGATGTTGATTATGACGATATATCAATAGTCGGTGCTTGATTTATTATCCTTGCTTTGTTATAATAATAAAATAGATGTAAAAGAGTATTCAATTAGGGATTTTTCCAAGTTGGACTTAGCAAATTTAATAAAAAGTTGGTATCGAAATGAATAATATATCAGGCACGGATAATAAAGAAACAATCAATTTAACCCGCAGCGAGCAGAGGGAACAGGCTTTTATGCTTTTGTTTTCAAAATCCTTTGATGATGAACCGCTTGAAGCCACTATTGAAGATAACGCCGAGATGTTTGAGGGCGGCGTATGCGGTTATGCGCAGTCGGTTGTAAGCGGAATTGAGGATAAAATTGATGAAATTGATGCGGAAATTTCAAAATACATAAAAAAGGGCTGGTCACTTTCCAGATTATCAAAGCCGTCGCTTGCTATTCTGCGCCTTGCTTTCTATGAAATCAAATATGTAAGCAGCGTACCGCAGGGGGTTTCCATAAACGAAGCTGTTGAATTGGCAAAAAAATATACCATAGATGAAAGCAAATTCATCAACGGTATACTCGGTTCCTTTGTTCGTGATATTTCCGAGGAAGAATAATGAGCCTTTATCTCGGTATAGACACCTCAAATTATACAACTTCCGCGGCGCTTTATGACAGCCGTACCGGCAGAGCCGTTCAGCAAAAGAAGCTTTTGCCCGTAAAGGAAGGTCAGCTCGGACTTCGTCAGAGCGATGCGGTTTTTCATCACACATCACAGCTCAGCGGCTTGTTTTCGGAGCTTGTAAGTAATATTGATTTTGATAATATAGCCGCCATAGGCGTTTCAACCTGTCCCCGTCCTGTTGAAGGCTCTTATATGCCCTGCTTTTCTGTGGGTGAAAACACGGCAAAAATTCTTTCCGCTGCACTGAAAATACCTCTTGCTGAGCTTTCTCATCAAGAGGGACACATCGCCGCTGCGCTTTACAGTGCCGGACGTGAGGATTTATTTGATAAGGATTTCATTGCATTCCACGTCAGCGGCGGAACGACCGAAGCGGTAATTGCTCACGGTCGCGGTGATGGTTTTAGCACAGAGCTTGTCGGAAGCTCGCTTGACTTGCACGCCGGACAGGCAATAGACAGGGTAGGGCTTATGCTCGGTCTTAAATTTCCTTGCGGAGCGGAGCTTGAAAAGCTTGCTCTGAAAAATACCGAAAAAAATACCGTTCATCCTGTATTAAAGGGTTGTAACTGTTGCCTGAGCGGATTGGAAAATCTTTGCAAAAGAATGGTCGATAACGGAGAAACCAAAGAAAAAACAGCCGCCTTTTGCTTGAAATATATTGAAAAAAGTATAGATTTGATGACCGAACGCCTTATTGAAGCTCACGGAAAAATGCCGGTGCTTTATGCTGGCGGTGTTATGTCAAATTCAATTATCAGAAGGTCGCTGGAAGAAAAATATAACGCAGTGTTTGCCGAGCCGCAGTATTCAACCGATAATGCCGTCGGCATTGCGTATCTTGCAGGCAGGAAGTTTAAAAATGTACAAACCTGATTTTACGGCACCTCAAGTGCTGAGTGTATCACAGCTTAATTTCTATATTAAATCACTCGTTGAAAACGACGCAAAGCTTAACTGCGTCTTTTTAACGGGTGAAATTTCAAATTTAACCGACCATTACTGCAGCGGCCATATTTATCTGTCGCTCAAGGATGACAAGTCCCTTATTCGTGCGGTGATGTTTGCAGGCAATGCGCGTAATCTCCGATTTAAGCCTGCTGACGGAATGAAGATAATTTGCAGAGGCAGAATTTCCGTGTACGAGCCTAACGGTCAGTATCAGCTTTATATAGAGGATATGCAGCCAGACGGCATCGGCGCGCTTACGTTAGCGTATGAACAGCTCAAAAATTCCTTATCCGAAAAAGGACTTTTTGACAGCCAACATAAAAAAACGCTCCCTAAATTTCCCGAAACCATCGGTGTTATCACATCGCCCACCGGAGCGACAGTGCAAGATATTCGCAATATTTTATCGCGCAGATTTCCCTGCGCCGATATTGTGCTTTGTCCCGTTCTTGTTCAGGGCGACAGTGCGCCTGCTCAGCTTGTAAAGGCTGTTAAAACACTTGATAAATACAATGCCTGTGACGTAATAATAATAGGCAGGGGAGGCGGCTCTGTTGAGGATCTTTGGGCGTTCAACAGTGAGGAGCTCGCCTACGCAATTTACGACTGCAAAATTCCCGTTATATCTGCCGTGGGACACGAAACAGATTATACAATTTGCGATTTTGTTTCTGATTTACGTGCGCCCACTCCGTCTGCCGCTGCCGAGCTTGCAGTTCCCGATAAAAACGAGCTAATGCTCCATTATAAATCTCAGATGCAGTACATTTCCTCAATGACCGACGTAAAGCTTAACAAAGCAAAAATACTTGCTGCGGATAAAAGAATGAGATTATCCTCTGTTTCACCTCAGGTTAAAATATCCGAGTTCAGCAGCAAAATTACGGAATACAGACAGTTAACCGAAAGGCTAATCGGTGAAAAAATTTCAGACAAGGATACCGCTCTTTCAAAGCTTGCCGCAAAGCTTGAATCTTTAAATCCGCTCTCTGTTCTCTCAAGAGGATACTCTATTGCGGAAAAGGACGGCAAGGTAATATCTTCAAAATCTCAGCTAAATTACGATGATTCTTTTACCTTGGAATTTTCCGACGGAAAAATCAATGCAAAGGTAACAGGCGATTGACTCTTACTGCCTTACCGCCACACGGCAAGGCTGTGACTTTATTTTACTCTCAGTTTAATTTTTGGCGGAAAGGCTGTGAAAATTAAAATGGCTTTTACTCATTTACACGTACATACCGAATACAGTCTGCTTGACGGTGCCTGCAGGATAAAAAGGATTGCTCGAAGCGCCCGCGAAAAGGGGCAAACTGCGCTTGCAATTACCGACCACGGCGTTATGTACGGCGTAATTGATTTTTACAGAGCCTGTAAAAAGGAGGGCGTAAAGCCTGTAATTGGCTGCGAGGTGTATGTTGCGCCCAGATCCCGTTTTGACAAAACATCATCTTATGATAAATATTACCATATGGTGCTGCTTTGTGAAAATAATCAGGGTTACCGAAATCTTATAAAAATGGTATCAAAGGGATTTACCGAAGGGTTTTATTCAAAGCCGAGAATTGATGATGAGCTTCTTGAAGAATATCACGAGGGGTTAATTTGCCTTTCTGCTTGTCTTGCGGGCGAAATTCCGCAAAAATTGCTTAACGGTGATTACGAAGGCGCAAAGAAAAAAGCGCTGTATTACCGTGATTTGTTTGGCAGGGATAATTTTTTTATTGAGCTTCAGGATCACGGAATTGAGGAACAAAAACGAATAATTCCTAATTTAATCAAAATAGCCGATGAAATCGGTGTAGGAATCGTTGCTACCAACGACTGCCATTACATTGAAAAGTCCGACAGTCAAATGCATAGTATTCTGCTTTGTATTCAGACTAACCGCACCGTCAACGACAACGACAGAATGGAATTTCAAACCGATGAATTTTATCTCAAAACGGAAGATGAAATGCGCAGCCTTTTTCCGACCTTGCCGCAGGCGCTTGAGAATACTCAGCTCATAGCGGACAGATGTAATGTGGAATTTGAGTTCGGCGTTCGCAAGCTTCCCCGTTTTGATGTCCCTAATAACGAAAACCATCTCGATTATTTCAGGAGCAGCTGTTATAAGGGCCTTTATGAGCATTACGGCAAAACACCGGACAAATCTCTTATTGAGCGTCTTGAATATGAAATTGACACAATTTCAAAAATGGGATTTGTTGATTATTACCTGATTGTCAACGACTTTGTTCAGTACGCAAAATCTCAAAATATTCCGGTAGGTCCGGGCAGAGGCTCCGGCGCAGGCTCACTGTGTGCTTACTGTATAGGAATAACAGCTATTGACCCCATAAAATACAATCTTCTTTTTGAACGTTTCCTCAATCCGGAACGTGTCAGTATGCCCGACTTCGATATTGACTTCTGCAAAGAACGCAGGGGAGAGGTTATTGATTATGTTGTGCGTAAACACGGTGAGGACCACGTTGCGCAAATTATTTCATTCGGTACCATGGCGGCAAGGGGTGCTATCCGAGATGTCGGCAGAGCGCTTGCAATTCCCTATGCAACCGTCGATACCATAGCAAAGCTTGTGCCGATGGAAATTAACATAACCATAGAAAAGGCTTTAAAAATCAGTCCGGAGCTTCGCAAAAGATATAACGAGGACGAGCAAATTAAAAATCTTATTGATATAGCTATGAGCATCGAGGGAATGCCCAGGCACGCCACAATGCATGCCGCCGGTGTTGTAATTACCGACATGCCTGTTTCAGATTATGTTCCGCTTTCAAAAAATGATGATAATGTAGTAACTCAGTTTACTATGACCACACTTGAGGAGCTCGGTCTGCTCAAAATGGACTTTTTGGGGCTTCGCAATCTAACTGTTATATCCGATGCCGAAAAGCTTATTACGCATAATCACCCTGAATATAACCCCGATGGAATTGACGAAAATGATAAAAAGGTTTTTGAGATGATTTCACGCGGCAGCACCGAGGGAGTATTTCAGTTTGAAAGCCAGGGTATGCGCAACGTGCTGACACAGCTTAAACCGGACTCCATTGAGGATTTAATTGCCGTATTGTCCCTCTATCGTCCCGGACCGATGGACAGCATACCAACTTATATTGACTGTCGCCACAATCCCTCGCATATTCGCTATAAACACCCCTTGCTGAAGGATATACTTAACGTAACGTACGGCTGCATAGTCTATCAGGAGCAGGTAATGCAAATTTTCAGAACGCTTGCAGGTTACAGCCTCGGCAGAGCTGATATTGTTCGCCGTGCAATGAGCAAAAAGAAGCACGACGTTATGGAAAAGGAGCGCAAAATTTTTGTAAACGGTCTGAGCGACGACAACGGAAACGTTGTAGTTGAAGGATGTTTGCGAAGAGGTGTTGATGAAAAAACCGCTAACCTCATCTATGATGAAATGGAAAGCTTTGCTTCCTACGCCTTTAATAAATCTCACGCTGCGGCGTATGCTGCAATTTCCTATAAAACGGCTTGGCTGAAATGCTATTATCCGCAGGAATATATGGCGGCGCTCTTGTCAAGCGTTCTTGACAATCAAAATAAAATGGCAGTGTATATTACTGAATGTCAAAAGCTCGGAATCAGAGTTCTGCCGCCCAATGTCAATGAAAGCAACCTCGGCTTTTCCGTAAGCGGCAGCAATATTCGCTACGGCTTGCTCGCAATCAAAAACCTCGGACGTCAGTTTATTGATGAAATAATTGCCGAGCGTGTTCACGGCAGCTATGAGTCTTTTTATGATTTCTGCAAACGTCTTTACGGAAAAAATATGAACAGCCGCGCAATTGAAAGCCTTATAAAATGCGGCGCCTTTGACGGGCTCGGAGCCAATCGCCGTCAGCTTTTGGCAGTCAGCAAGACTGTACTTGATGATGTAGAGTACGAGTACAAAAGGAATATGGGTGGTCAGCTTTCTTTTTTCGATTTAGAAAATACCGAGCTGCCCGTTTCGTCAAAGCCGCAAATTCCCGATTTGGAAGAGTTTTCAAAAGAAGAATTACTCCATACGGAAAATGAAATTGCAGGTATGTATCTCAGTGGTCACCCTATGGACGAATATACCGAATTTTCAAACAGAATGAAATCCGATAAAACAGGCGATATTATTTCAAACGACGGCAATCTGTATTTTGACGGCAAGCAGGTTACCCTTGTTTGTATAGTATCAAAGGTTAAAACTCAGCTTACTAAGAACAATAAAATGATGGCGTTTGTAAATGTTGAAGACCGTTACGGTTCTCTTGAAGCAGTTGTTTTTCCGAATGTTTATGAAAAATTTGCTGTGTTTTTGAATGACGGCAACGCCGTAGTAATCCGAGGTTCGCTTAATTTCAAAGAAAATGAGGAGCCCAAGATTATTTGCGATTCAATCGGAAAGGCGCGCACTAACGACGAGTGCCGAGCAAATCGGGATATTTACCCAGCTCAGCCTGTGCAGAATAACCAAAACGGTTCTTCACCTTCTGCACTTTATCTCAGAATTGATGATCTCAATACCGACAAATATTTTCGTGCAAAGCGCGTCCTTGATATTTTTGAGGGAAATACCCCCGTCATCTTCTATCTGACCGACTCAAACAGAAAGGTTAAAGCACCGTCGTCTATGTGGGTTTCTCTTAATGATATTATGATAAAAGAACTTAAATATCAGCTCGGAGATAAAAATGTAGTAGCAAAATGACCAAATATACTGCCTGATTATTATAACTTTCTATAAAAATTCAAATTTCTATTGAATGATGATTTTTTTGTAATATAATAATAATTGAAATATTTACTTTAATGATTTAAAGCGTATATCATTAAAAGTAATTAAGGAGGAAATTTAATGAAAAAGACAAAAAGAATTTTAGCATTAGCTCTTGCGGTTCTTACAATGTCAATAGGCTTTGCAGGCTGCGGCAGCTCGTCAGACTCGGACACTTCAAGTGATTCCGCCGAAAGCGGCAAGGTGTATAATATCGGCATTTGCCAGCTTGTTCAGCACGATGCACTTGACGCTGCAACTCAGGGCTTCAAGGACAAGCTCACAGAGCTTCTCGGCGAGGACAACGTAACCTTTGACGAGCAAAATGCCCAGGGTGATTCCGCAAGCTGCACTACCATCTGCAATCAGTTTGTATCTTCAGACGTTGATCTTATTCTCGGCAACGCAACTGCTGCTTTGCAGGCAGCCTACACTGCAACAGACACAATCCCCGTTCTCGGCACTTCAATCACCGATTACGGCACAGCGCTTGATATTTCCGATTGGACGGGTGTTTCAGGCATTAACGTATCCGGTACCTGCGATCTTGCTCCGCTTGATCAGCAGGCTGAAATGCTCAACGAGCTTTTCCCCGACGCCGAAACGGTAGGCGTGCTTTATTGCTCGGCTGAAGCTAACTCAAAGTATCAATATGAAACAATTGAGCCTTATCTCACGGATTACGGCTACACGGTTAAGGAATATTCATTCGCCGATTCAAACGATGTTGCTTCCGTTGCAACTACCGCCTGCGATGAATGTGATGTTATCTACATTCCCACAGATAACACAGCCGCTTCTAACGCAGAAGTAATCAACAATGTTGCAGAAGCTGCTGAGGTTCCCATTATTGCCGGTGAAGAGGGCATTTGCGAGGGCTGCGGTGTTGCAACTCTTTCAATCAGCTACTATGAACTCGGCGAGGAAACAGGTTAGATGGCTTATGATATCCTTGTAAACGGTGAAGACGTTTCCACTATGGAGGTTCAGTATGCGCCTGCCACAACAAAGAAATATGTAGCAGACAGATGCGAATCTCTCGGTGTTGAGGTTCCCGACGATTACGAGGCTATTACTTCTGATGAAGAATAATCTTATTGATTTTTAATTTTAACGGTTTAAAGGGGTGCCGTGTGCTGCGACACCCCTTGCATTTTACAGGAATTTGGTGAGTTTTAATGGACGCAATAATATCTTATTTTTCCTCCCTTAATCCCTTAACTCTCGTTCTTAATTTACCGGGAAATATTGCCCAGGGAATAATTTGGGGCTTGATGGGACTCGGAGTGTTTATGACATATAAGCTTCTTAATTTTGCGGACCTTACCGTTGACGGTTCTTTTGCAACAGGCGGTGCTGTTACCGCTGTATTACTTATGAACGGCTGTCCGGTGTGGTTTGCGGTAATTATGGCTTTAATTTCCGGCTTGATTGCCGGACTGATTACCGGACTTTTACATACCCTGTTGGGCATACCCGACATCCTTGCAGGTATTCTTACTCAGATTGCACTGTATTCGGTTAACCTTAACATTATGGGTAAATCAAACCTTCCGGTAAGCTATCGCAATTACACCCTGCTGCTTTCCGCAAGCAATATTACAAAGGCAATTATCGTAGGTCTTGCATTTGCAGCTGTAATTATTGCCGCAATGTATTGGTATTTCGGCACGGAACAGGGTGCTACCATTCGCTCAACCGGCAGCAATCCCGCAATGAGCAAGGCACAGGGTATTAACATAAAACTTTCCAAGGTTATAGCGCTCGCTTTATCAAATGCTCTCGTTGCTCTCTCAGGCTCTTTGTTTGCTCAGTATCAGGGCTTTGCAGACATAAATATGGGCAGAGGCGCCATAGTAATCGGTCTTGCGGCAGTAATTATCGGACAGGTGTTCGGAGAGGCTTTGTTCCGCAAGCGCATAAATTTTGTAATCAGACTTATATTTGTTGTAATAGGCGGCATTTTGTATTATATTGCAATGGGTATCGTGCTTTGGCTCAAAATGCCCACAGAGGATACAAAGCTCTTTACGGCTGTAATAGTTGCAATCTTCCTTGCTGTGCCTTATCTGCGCGAAAAGTCCAGGACTTCATTTAAGAAGGTTGCCAAGGCAAATGCCAAAAATTCCGCTGCGGAGGGTGATAAGGATGCTTGAAATTAAGGATATTTATAAAACCTTTAACAAGGGCACGGTTAATGAAAAACGCGCGTTGAACGGTGTTTCTCTCACCTTAAATGACGGTGATTTCTGCACCGTCATCGGCGGAAACGGCGCAGGCAAATCAACAATGCTCAATGCTGTTTCCGGAGTATGGCCTGTTGACAGCGGCGCAATATTAATTGATAAAAAGGACGTTTCCGGGCTTCCAGAGCACAGGCGTGCACATTATCTCGGACGTGTATTTCAGGACCCTATGACCGGTACGGTTGCCGATATGGAAATTATAGAAAATCTTGCAATCGCTGCACGCAGAGGAAAGAGAAGAGGACTCTCCTGGGGCGTAAAGAGGGAAGAGAGAGAAAAATACCGTGAAATGCTCAAAGAATTTGACCTTGGGCTTGAAGACAGAATGTCTACCAAGATCGGTTTGCTTTCGGGCGGTCAGCGCCAGGCAATTACCCTTTTGATGGCAACTATCAATAAGCCCAAGCTGCTTTTGCTTGACGAGCATACTGCGGCGCTTGACCCCAAAACCGCCGCAAAGGTGCTTGAGCTAAGCGACAAAATTATTTCCGAAAATAAACTCACTGCGCTTATGGTTACTCATAATATGAACGATGCTATCTCTCACGGCAACCGTTTGATTATGATGAACGACGGAAAAATAATTCTCGATATTTCCGGTGAAGAAAAGAAAAGGCTCACCGTTGAACAGCTTCTTCGTAAATTTGAACAGGTAAGCGGTGCAAAAATTGATAACGACAGGATGCTTTTGAACGCAGATTGATAAGATGTTTGTTAAGCGTTCGGTTTCAGTGTAATAAAAAGGCTTGAAATTCAATTATGTATTTCAAGTCTTTTTTTGTATTTATCACTGCTGTAACTAAATTCTTTTTCTTACATAAAATAAATTGAATAACAAAACGGCAGGTGAAATTATGGCTTTTGATACAAGAGAGCTTCTTGCACGTCTGATTCAGTGTGAGGCCGATTCCGAAGGTGGCGACGGTATGCGGGCCGTTGCCTCGGTAATTGTGAATCGAGCAAATGTGGGATACGGTGAATTTGCAAGAGTCAGCAACGGCGGTGATATCCGTGCAATTATTGAACAGGAGGGGCAGTTTACTTGTCTGAAAACGTCTGTCGGCGGAGCATACAATCCCCAGAATGTCTACAATATGGTACCTGAAGATATACACTATGAAATTGCCGATTGGGCGCTTGCGGGAAATACAGCGAGCTCGGTAGGAAATTCATTGTTTTATTTTAATCCCTATTCAAGCGTTTGCCCGAGCTATTTTCCGTCAAACAACGGAGTAATATATAACCGTGTAGGCGCGCACTGCTTTTATTCGCCTACACAGGCATATTCAAATACGTGAGGAGATATTTATGGCTAATTCAAACAACAATAATTTACAACATCAGGCAACAATGAATGCAAGCGATTTTTTACGGCTTAAGGGCGGCGCCGGCAATAAACCTTGACTGCATAGGGGGCAGCTGCGGCGCCAATCCCGTTGAAGACGCCAAAGCAAATATTCCGTCCTTACAGGAAATTGCGGGCTTTAATCAGGGCTTTTCTTCAGGCAGCAGTCCCACAAACGAATACAGCGGGTCACTTGAAAGCCTGCCGGCAGTCAATCAAGTTGAGTCACAGCAGCAGCTTCCGCAGGACACTCTGCAAACTCCTGCAACCACAATGACTCCGGGTGCGACTGTAGCAAACGGAATAGGCAGCGAGAACGGAGCAATAACCGATTCAACAAGCGGTTATCCCGTAACGCCCGAAAGCATACAGTACCTAAACGGCTTTATAAGAACCCAGATAGGAAGGCGTGTCAGCATTGATTTCCTTGTAGGTTCAAATACTATTGTTACCAAGTCCGGCTATTTGCTCGGCGTTGCTGCAAACTATATTTTGCTCAATGAGCTTGATACCAACGACCTTACAACCTGCGATTTCTTCAATATCAAATTCATTCGTTTTTACTATTGAGTTATCCGCCTTTAAATCAATGCAAACAAAAAGCTTCCGTCAATCGGCGGGAGCTTTTTAAATTGGATTATATCATTTCGCAGATTATCGAATTAGAAACGAGAAAGCCTTTGGGAGTAAAACAAATTTTTTCATTGTCAATGTCGATGTATCCTGCAAGGGAATATTTTTTTGCCGTATTGATTAAGTCTAAGGGCAAATCTTTGCCGAAATGCTGTCTGTATTCATCAAATCGCAAACCGCTTTTAAGACGTAAAGACAGCATAATAAACTCTTCTTCATCACCGCCGCAGGAATCAAAAATTATTTTATCGTTTCCGAATTCATCTATGCTGCGGTTACAGTAAAATCTTTTTCCTTCATAAAACGAATGGGCAGATGGCCCTATTCCGATGTATTCACCGCATTTCCAATAATTTATATTATGCTTGCTTTCGTACCCCGACTTTGCAAAATTTGAAATTTCATATTGCTTATAACCGAGCTTATCAAGTAAATCTACCGCATAAAGGTATAATTCCGCCTGACTGTCGTCATCGGGCAAATCGAGTCGGTTCTTTATTTTGTCAAACTCCGTATCAGGTTCAATTTTAAGAATATATGATGAAATATGTTTCACTCTGCGCTCAGCGCAAAATCTGATTGACTCCTCAAGGCTTGCAAGAGTTTGGTGGGGAATACCAAGCATTAAATCAAGGGAAATATTATCAAATCCTGATTTTTCGGCACGTTCCACGGTAATTTTTGCATCCTCACAGGTATGAATTCTGCCGAGTGCCTTCAACTCCCGGCTTACAGCGCTCTGCATACCTACGGAGAGTCTGCTAAATCCGCAGGAATGTAATTTATTGAAGTCAATATTTTTTCCGCTGTCGGGATTAACCTCAAGCGTAACCTCAGCGTCAGCTGTAAGCGTAAAGCTGTTTTTAATTGCATCCGAAATTCTGCAAAGCCTTTCCGTGCCGAGGATGCTCGGTGTACCGCCGCCGAAATAAACCGTAGATATATTGTGGTCTGCTTTTTTACTCCACATTTCAATTTTAGAAATCAAAAGGCTTGTGTATTCATCAAATGTGTTTTCGTCCGATTTAAAGCTGTAAAAATCGCAGTAAGGGCATTTGCTTGCGCAAAAGGGAATGTGAATATACAGTCCTATTGCTTTAGATGAATTGGACATAGGCACCTCGGTTTTTTGTTTTTTCTTAAATAAAGCTATGAGGCAGAAACCGATGCTTCTGCCTCAACAAGGAAGGTTATATGAAAAAATGAGAAATAACTATATATTATTACAGTTTATTTAAATCTAATTGGGAATTATGCAGAAAAACCTGCTTAATCTT
>JAJQDK010000005.1:6793-29916 GCA_021202245.1 Clostridiales bacterium | reverse complement strand
GCTGCCGCAATGGACATCAAAACAATTTGCCCTCTGCACGGCCCGATTTTAAATGAAAATCTTGATTATTATATCAATCTTTACGATACTTGGAGCAAATATGAGGCTGAAACCGACGGCGTTTTCATCGCTTACGCTTCCATTCACGGCAACACAAAGGCAGCCGCTTTAAAGCTCTATGACATTTTGAAAGAAAAAACCGATAAAAAAATCTCTATAGCTGATTTATCAAGGTCGGATATCGCCGAGGACGTCGAGGACGCTTTCCGCTACAGCAAAATGATTGTTGCCGCTCCCACCTACGACGGCGGCGTATTTCCCGTTATGAACGACTTTTTGCATCATCTCAAAATTAAGGGCTACAAAAACAGAAAGGTCGGCATTATTGAAAACGGCTCGTGGACGCCTATGTCGGGCAAGGTTATGAAAGAGTATTTTGAAGCCATGAAGAATATAGAAATCTGTCCCACCACCGTGACAATCCGCTCTGTAATGAACGGGGACAATGCTGCAAATATGCAGTCCCTTGCAGATGAAATTTTGGGATAATTTCAATCGCCGCAGGTTTAGTTTAAGCCGGGTAAATCTGCCCGGCTCCGATTTAAATTTTTCACTACGCACCATTCAAAGCGATTGGCGTTTTTCACCCGTAGCTTTGCTTTTTTTTGAACACCTGAGTCAAGCGATTCCTCGGTAATTTTGCTAATATTTAGTTATTTTGCCTATGACAATTCTTGGCAAAATATGTTATAATTAAATTAAATCTAAAGTTTAAGAAAGCGTGCTTCAATCTGCATTTATTTAACAGCTGCAGTTAAAGACGCTTGTTCTTGTTGCAATATACCTTATCAAAACGAATGATACGCAGCTTAATGAATAGGAGAGATATTATGAAGTGTATGAATTTTACTGCAAAGTTAAATCCGGCTGACTGCAAAAGAGGTGTCCGTAATGTTTGATACCAATCAGATTGTGCTGTACGGCTCAAACGGTGTTTGTAAGATTATTGAAATCACGACTAAAAAAGTCGGCGGAAATTCTATTGAATATTATGTGCTTAAGCCTGTCTATTCCGATACATCCACTCTTTTTGTGCCCACCCAAAATGAGCAGCTTGTCGGTAAAATGCGCAATATAATGAGCGCCGATGAGATTTATGAAATTTTGAAAAATATGCCTGAGGATGATAACGAGTGGATTGACAACAAGAACGACAGATTTACCGCCTGCAAGGATGTTATTTCAAGCGGTGATTGTAAAAGGCTTGTTAAGCTCATCCGAACCCTGAAAACACACGAAACGGCGCAAAACAAAAAGGGCAAAAAGCTCCATATTGCCGACGAAAGATTCCTCAAGGAAGCCGAAAAAACGGTATGCGATGAATTTTCGCTCGTGCTCAACATTGACCACGCAAAGGCTATGTCACTTATCCTCGACCGTAAGGCTCAGTAAATTTACGTATCCTGCATTTGGATTTTATCCTTATGTACGGATACGTTTTTTGTTTGTTTAATAATCCAAGCCGCAAATGCTTCATCCTTTGCATTCGCCGCCGGGGAGATTAAGCGGGCTTATCCTGTGCTTAACTCTGATTAAAACCGGTATGAAAATTTGATGAATTTTCAAAATTCGCCTTTACATACAGCCGTGTTATATTGTAAAATAGGCATATATTCCCCGGAGGTGTTGTTTTGAAAAAGATTGTTTCATTTATATTGATGTTGGTTATATTTGCTTCTGTATCTGCTTCCTGCGTTTTTGTCGATACCTCTGCTACGCTTAGCAGCAGCTCCGATGAAACCGCTGATACTGCGGAAGCCACACAGGAAACGGAGATTACAATAAGCTCTTCCGACGAGGACTGGGATTATGCGCTCCTCGATAACGATACCGCGGAAATTACCGGTTATAACGGCGAGGAAACCGAAATTATCATTCCTGCCAAAATTGATACGTTCACCGTTGTTTCCGTAGCAAGCGAGGCATTTTATGCTTCGTCGGTTGAGAGCGTTACCTTTCCCTCGTCAGTTCAGACAATAGGCTGGTGGGCGTTTTACGGCTGCGACAAGCTCGAAAATGTCAGCCTCGGCTCAGGAATCAAAACAATAGAATACGGAGCCTTTATGAATTGCAGCAAGCTTGAAGCTGTGACAATTCCAATCTCAATAAGCTCAATCGGAGCAGACGCATTTGCTGTTGACTGCCGCACGGTGACGGGAGTTTATGATTATTACTCCGAGAGCGTGGTCAGCCGACAATATTATTCAACCGACAGCACCTTTAAAATCAACGGCTACAGCGGAACCTATGCCGAAAAATATGCAGATGATAACTCACTTGAATTTACCGACCTCGGTGCTGTTTCCTTTGGCGATGCAAATTCCGACGGCTCTGTTGACAGCTCCGATATTGAATTGTTAAACGATTATTTAAACGGCACTGCCGATTTATCCGACATTCAGCTGCGCAGCAGCGATGTGACGGACGACGGCTCGGTAGATTCGGATGACTTGAGTATGATTGAAGATTACATACAAAATAAAATTTCATATTATGACTTCACCGCCGCCGAAAGTCTTGCCCCCGAAACCAACAGCCTGAGCGGAATGACTATGTATTGTGACGGCGACAGCGTTGCCAAAGGCACGGGAACCAATATTTTGGGCAATGATTATTATTCCTACTGCGATTACATAGCTGAGAAATATAATACGGAAAGTGAAAACCTTTCCGTTGCAGGCTCCACGATTGCACGAAAGGAAGCCGATGCCGAAAAGAAAAACAAATGTATCCTTGAAAGAATAGAAAATATGAGCGGTGACTATGACATAATTCTGCTCGACGGCGGCTTTAACGATTTGTTTCAGGGCCTTGAAATAGGCGAAATTACCGATTCAAGCGATAAATCCGGAAATTATGACGAGTATACAACCGTGGGAGCGCTTGAAAGAATATGCTATCTGCTCACCGAAAATTACCCCGATTCAATAAAGCTTTTTGTGCTTTGCCATTCTGCCGGAACCATTGCGGCACAGGCTACCTATTGGGAGGCTATAACAGATGTGCTTGAAAAGTGGGGAATAGATTACATAGACATAAGCAAGGAAACTGACTTTACAGGTTCAAATGAAGAAATTTGCACGCAGTATTTCAAATACAGCGAGGATTCCGGCATAGGCAACAGAATACACCCTCTGCGTTATGCGCACGAAAATATTTACGGTCCGCTGATAGCCGAGAAGCTTAATTCTCTTGCCTAATAGCTTAGGGCAAGATGTATTTGCCTTTATAGATGACTGTAAGCATTGTAATCGGCAGGGTAATTTTTCTGCTGATTACTGAAGGCAAACGCCGTTACGTGCCGTGTTAAAAGCTTCGAGCGCAACAAAACACACCCCGCAGAATTACTGCGGGGTGCTGATTGTGTCGTCCTAAAACGGGGCAAGCCCTAATTTGAATGAAAACCGCTCCAATCATCAGGCAGGGTCCTGCAACGCCTTATGCTGCGGCTTTACATCAATTCCAAGTATATAATTGCATTATCGTAAAACGTCCTATATTCGCTGATACAGCCCAAAGCTGCGCGGGCTCCATCAGCTGATTCAGTCAGTTATCAGCAGCCGCAGCCGCAGCCGTTATCATTGCCGTTGTTTCCGCAGCAGCAGAAGAGGATGATAAGAAGAATGATCCATGTACAGCAATTATTGTTGCCGTTACCGAAAAAGTTACACATATGCTTTCCTCCTTTCGTTTACACTACATATTATTTTGAAATCAGATTTATGTTACAATCCCGACAGGCAAAAATCAGAGTCAAAACTGAAAATATCCGTAAATCCAACATAAATGCTCTCAATAGCTCGGAGTTTTGTTTTTCAAAATTCACACCCTGAGCGCACAATTTCATCCTACAATTAAGGCCGAAAAGTTTTTTTAAAATTTTTTTGAAAAAAGTGTTGACATTTAGACCGAGATGTAGTATTATAATAGACGTCGCTAAGAGATATTTACCGAAACGAAGCGACAAAGGCATGTGGGAGCATAGCTCAGCTGGGAGAGCATCTGCCTTACAAGCAGAGGGTCACAGGTTCGAGCCCTGTTGTTCCCACCACATTTGGCCCGGTAGTTCAGTTGGTTAGAACGCTAGCCTGTCACGCTAGAGGTCGACGGTTCGAACCCGTTCCGGGTCGCCAATTTTTGCCTCTGTAGCTCAGTCGGTAGAGCAGGGGACTGAAAATCCCCGTGTCGATGGTTCGATTCCGTCCGGAGGCACCAAATAAATGCGGATGTAGCTCATCTGGTAGAGCGCCACCTTGCCAAGGTGGAGGTAGCGGGTTCGAGCCCCGTCATCCGCTCCACAAAGTGCACTTGATTGGATCATGAGCGGTTTGTCAAGTGCAATTTTTATGTTTATTGCAATTACTCTTTTTGAAATTGTAATTTTCTTGTAAAATTGAATATAATATCAGTGTATAATATTCGGCGACATAGCCAAGCGGTAAGGCACGAGTCTGCAAAACTCTGATTCCCCGGTTCGATTCCGGGTGTCGCCTCCATAGAAAAAGCACTTCATCTTACGGAGTGCTTTTTCAATTCAGTACAGCACTGAATAAAAATACGTGGGAGCATAGCTCAGCTGGGAGAGCATCTGCCTTACAAGCAGAGGGTCACAGGTTCGAGCCCTGTTGTTCCCACCATTTTCATTTTTAACCGAATTACGCGTGCATTTCTCTTCAAATAACGCACTTCCCGTCCTTATTTGAATCATATTTGTTTCCGTAGCTCAGCCGGATAGAGCGACCGCCTCCTAAGCGGTAGGTCGGGTGTTCGAATCACCTCGGGAACGCCAATCTTTACGAAAAGTCCTTATGAACGACTCAGTATGCCGTTATAAGGACTTTTTGTTTCGCCTGAAATTTTAATTTTGATTGAAAACAAAAAACCGATACATTTTATTGTATCGGTATTCTTGGTGCGAGTGACGGGACTTGAACCCGTACGTCGTGAAACACACGCCCCTCAAACGTGCCTGTCTGCCTATTCCAGCACACTCGCAAATGTTAAATTATCTGTTGGTTTCTCAACTCAACGAATGCTATTATATCATAGCGAACTTGAATTGTCAATAGAATTTCAGAAAAAATTACATTTTTTATTTTTCTGCAACAGAAATATGTTCTATCCGCAAGCATCACTTGCGCCTGATATATTTGCGGCTTGGGCTATGTTGCAATCTTTTGATATTTATGTTAAAATTATTTCAATAAATAATTAATTTCGGATTTGCAGCTCAGCGCTGCCGATTTAATATTGAAACGGGTGTTATAATGAAGATTAAAGATGATTTTATATTGCGCAAGGTTGCCGATTCATATGTTGTTATTCCCGTGAATCAGATGACGTTAAATTTTAACGGAATTATCAATCTCAACGAAACAGGCGCTTTTTTGTTTGAAAATTTGCAAAAAGGAATTTCAGAGCAGGATTTGCTCCAAAAAATGCTTGATGAATATGAGGTTGACGTGCAAACAGCAAAAACGGATATAGAAAACTTTGTAAAAAAAGCGGAGGATGCTGATATCCTTGAATAATCAAACATTGACCAAAAGCGCCGAGAGCAAGGAGATTGAGCTTGACAATATCATAGATATAACGCTTGAAAAGTTCAACAGCGGCGGCAACGTAATGCTCTCGCCCCACGGAACAAGTATGCTTCCTATGCTCAGGGACGGCGAGGACGCCGTTGTTTTGACAAAGCCGAACGGCAGACTGCACTTGTTCGATATACCGCTTTACAGACGTGATAACGGAAAATATGTAATGCACCGAGTTGTAGGCTTTGATGCCGACGGCAGCTATGTTCTGCGAGGAGATAATCAGGTCCGCAGCGAGCACGGAATTACCGACGATAACATAATAGGCGTTGTCTGTTCGTTTTACCGCAAGGGCAAGGCATATAATACAAATTCCTTAGGCTACAGATTTTACGTCAATTTTTGGTATTACACCAATTTTTTCAGGCACGTATACCGCAGCGGCAAGAGTAAATCCAAGCGATTTTTAAAAAAATACATTAAGGCGGCAGATGATGAAAACAACGCCGAGCAGAAATAAATTCTGCTTTTTGAGGGAGTCGATAGCCTGTGAATTCAACAGAAAAAGTATTATTACAGCTTACAGGTCGTGCCTTGTTTGCCGCCGAGACTGATTTTAACCCTGCCGATGTCGATTGGATGGCTCTCTATTCAGAGAGCAGCAATCAGGCGCTGACTATTCTAATTTGGGATGTGCTTTCCGATGAGGAAAGGGCATATTTGCCTAAAGAGCTGTCACTGCGTTGGAAGAAGAATGTTATGCTTCGCATAATGCACAACGAGCAGCTAAGGACGGAGCAGGATCGGATTATCAAGCTCTTTTCTGATGCCGATATACCCTGCGTTGTGCTTAAAGGCAGCTCCTCAGCTTTTTATTATCCAAACCCTTCTCTCAGGCTTATGGGGGATATAGACCTCCTCGTGAAGCCGGAAAATCAGCTTGAAGCCGTTAAAATTTTACAGAAATACGGCTACGGTGAGGTCATCAACAAGAATCACCATTGCCATATGACCGTTTGTAAAGGTAAGTTTACGGTAGAGATTCATAAAGAAATTAACGGACTTTCCCTGAATGAAAATTCCGAAAGCCTTCAAAAAATCAGAGAATATTTTGACAATGCCGTGGAATGCAGACAAACTATTGACAATTTGCCTGTTTTATCCGATGATAGGCAGGCGATATCCTTGATTTTGCACAAGCTCGGACATTTTCTCACCGGCGGATTAGGCTTGAGGCAAATGTGCGATTGGGCGATGTTTGTAATCCGTGTGCTTGACAAATCAAGGTGGGAGAGATTAAAGCCAAAGCTTTCGGAGTTCGGAATTCTGTACTTTACCGGCATTGTAACAAAGGCTTGCGTTGATTATCTCCGTCTGCCTGAAGCAGCTGCACCCTGGGCGTCGGGTTATGACGACCAAACAACCCGTCTTGTCATTGAGCAAATTTTAAGCGAGGGTAATTTCGGTGTTAAAGCCGATAAATACGGTGAAAGGCTTTTTTCTAATCCTAATGCAAAAAATCGTTTCACCAGCTTTTTTAAGGTTTTGATTTCGGCTTGCAGAGAGCATTACCCTGCCTGTGAGCGTTATCCTGTTTTGATTCCCGCAGCGCCCTTTGTGCTGCTCGGAAGATACTTGCTTCAGCGAGGCAGGGGAGAGCGCCCTAAGCTTAATCTTTTACAAAAATACCGCCGCAGCGGAGCCGACAGAGAGCTTTACAAGTCGTTGAAGCCGTTTGTCAAATAGCTAAGCAAGCAACAATAAAACAGGGACTGTTTCAATTAAGTGAATCAGTCCCTTAAATTTATTAAGTAAGTTAAAACGCAAATTAAATTCTTGCAGCGCCCGATTTAATTGCGGCTTCTTTAACAGCCTGCGCAACCGTGCTGCCGATTCTCTTGTCAAATGCTTCGGGAATGATGTAGTCGGGCGACAGCTTTTCATCGCTTACAAGAGAAGCTATTGCATAAGCTGCGGCAAGCTTCATATCCTCGTTAATTTCCTTAGCTCTGCAATCGAGAGCGCCTCTGAAAATTCCGGGGAATGCAAGCACGTTGTTAATTTGGTTCGGAAAATCGCTTCTGCCCGTTCCTATAACCGCCGCACCGGCTTTTTTTGCTATATCGGGCATTACCTCCGGAGTAGGGTTAGACATCGGGAAAACAACAGCATCTTCTGCCATTGATTTAACCATTTCCTCAGTCACAATTCCGGGTGCGGAAACGCCGATAAACACATCGGCTCCCACCATTGCGTCGGCAAGAGATCCGCTCTTGTTGTCGAGGTTAGTAAATTTGCACATTTCTCTTTGCATATCATTTTTGGCTGTCTGCGTGTTGATAATTCCTCTGCTTCCGCAGAAGGTGAGGTCCTTTACGCCGTATTTCAGCAAGAGCTTGCCGATTGCAATTCCCGCCGAGCCGGGACCGCTGATTACAACCTTGCAGTCGCCTACATTCTTTTTTACAACCTTGAGTGCGTTTATAAGAGCCGCAAGCACAACGATTGCCGTTCCGTGCTGGTCATCATGAAATACCGGAATATCGCACAGTTCTTTGAGCTTTTTTTCAATTTCAAAACAGCGCGGCGCAGAAATATCTTCAAGATTTATTCCGCCGAAGGAACCGCTGATAAGATAAACTGTCCTTACAAATTCGTCAACGTCCTTACTCTTTATGCAAATAGGAAAGGCGTCCACGTCGCCGAATTCCTTAAACAATGCGCATTTACCCTCCATAACCGGCATACCTGCTTCGGGACCTATATCGCCCAGGCCGAGTACAGCCGTACCGTCGGTTACAACTGCTACAAGATTATTTCTTCTTGTCAGTTCAAAGGATTTGTCGCAGTCCTTCTGAATTTCAAGGCAGGGCTGAGCAACACCGGGGGTGTATGCAAGCGAGAGCGCTTTTGATGAGTCAATGCTTACACGTGATTTAACCTCAATTTTTCCGTTCCATTCATAATGCTTTTGCAGCGATTCTTCTCTTATATCCATAATCGTTCTCCTTTATTAAATCTTTCAACTGCCGGTAAACACCGGAACATACTCATACATTATAAAACAAAATCCTTTTTATATCAAGTGATTATTACATTTTCATTTGACTTTTGGCTTGTTTTGATTTAATATAATATTGCGAGTGTGTTGAACAGCTGCGGGCAAATTCCGAAAGGGTTTGTGCGAGGAAAGTCCGGGCTTCACAGAGCAATAATAACGGCTAACGGCCGCCGGAGGCGACTCCAGGGATAGTGCAACAGAAAATTACCGCCGAATTTTTCGGTAAGGATGGAAAGGCGAGGTAAGAGCTCACCGGAGGTCGGGAGACCGACCTGCCGTGTAAACCCTATTTGAAGCAACACCGTGGTAGGACATTATACGCTTGCTCGGCGTGTCCTTAGGAGGTGGCATTGAGCAGCTTCGGCAACGGGCTGCCAAGATAGATGGCTGTTCACGACAGAACCCGGCTTACAGATGCAGTCGCAAATGCGCCCTGTGATTTTCACGGGGCGTTTTTTAACCTAAGCCGCAAAGGCTTTCGTTTTTACGCACAGCGCAGGCGATAGGAGCAGGTCGCATATGTATTCAAATCGCTTGATGCTGTTTGCTTTACAAGTACAGAACAATAATGTATACTGATGCTGTTGAATTTTAAATTGAGGGGGTGGCGGCAGTGAATTTAATTGTTAAAGGAAATTTTTCCGGAGAGCTTATAAATGTAACGGTAAACGGGGCGACAAAGTCTATGGATGCCGACCTTGAAAAATCCGTTTCATTTGACCTGCCCGAAGGCAATACATATAAGGTAGTCATCAGCACTCAACCGGACAAAAACAACCGTACACTGCTTAACATTCTGCTTTTTGTCGTTACTATGGTAATCAGGGGAATATTTTGTATATTTCTTCCGGATACCGATTCAAAATGGTATAAAAATATTTCTCCCTATTGCTTGCGGGCAGAATTTACGGTCAATTTAAAGCAAGACACGGAAATAGCTTTTAAATATAAAAATGCCGAATATAATGAGATTTCAAACACTTGGTTTCCCGCTGTTTTTGAATGCAATATGGATGACAGCGTAAAAGTAAGTTATACGAAAAACACCTCCGCATTTAAAAATCAGTGGTTTAATTATGTAAAAAAAGCTGTTTTCGGCAAGCTCTGTTTTGTGGGTATTGTTTGGAGTAGGCGCTTATTTTGCATTTAATGAGAATTTTACGATGTATTTATTTTTTGTCGCACTTATTTTTATATTTGTTTGCTTACCCGTTGCTTTATCAATAACGCAGTATAAGAAATGTCAATATATTTATTCTTCTTTTACAGAACAATAGCTTTTGAAGAATTTTAACCTAAGCCGCAAAAGCTCCCGCCGCTAAGGGCGAGAGCAGGTCACATACTGTACCGTAAAAAACAGAACGATTATTAAAAAATTCCCTGCTGACATCTTTATGTCGGCAGGGAATTGCTTTAGTGTGATTTTTCAATGATTTTCTCGGCGCATTTTATTCCGTCCACGGCTGCGGATATTATTCCGCCTGCATAGCCTGCGCCCTCACCGCAGGGATAAAGTCCCTTTATGCCCACGCTCTGCATTGTATCGTCACGCAGAATCCTCACAGGCGAGGAGCTCCGTGCTTCAACGGCTGTCAGCACGGCGTCGCCGTCGGCAAACCCTCTGAGCTTTTTGTCCATCTGCAATATGCCGTCCTTCATTGATTGGCAGATGTATTCGGGAAGAATATCATTCAGATGTGCAAGGGTGCAGCCGGGACCGATGCTCGGCGTGACTTCCCCCAATTTATTGCTCTTTACATTGTTGATAAAGTCGTCAACTCTTTGCACGGGAGCTGAATAATTGCCGCCGCCCGCAATAAAAGCCTTGCTTTCAAGCTCACGCTGAAAATATATTCCAGCAAGCGGACTCTCACTTTTGAAATCATCGGGAGCTACGCCTACAAGCAGCGCAGAGTTTGAATTTATGTCATCCCTCGCAAATTCGCGCATTCCGTTAGTGACAAGCATATTATTTTCACTTGAAGCATTTACCACCTTGCCTCCCGGGCACATACAAAAGGTATACACACCTCTGCCGTTTTGCAGATGAACATTCATCTTATAATTTGCTGCGCCGAGCCTTTCGTTTCCGGCAAACCTGCCGTACTGCGCTCTGTCAATTTTGCTGCGCAAATGCTCAATCCGCGCGCCGACCGAGAATGCCTTGGCCTCAATAGGAATATTTTTGTTATACAGCATTTCAAAGGTATCTCTTGCGCTGTGACCGATTGCAAGAATTATGCTGTCGGTTTCGATAATATCTGCTTTTCCTCCGTGCTCAACAGCAGCGGAAACGACTCTGCCGTTCTCAGTGTTGATGCCTGTCAGCTTGGTTTCAAAGAATACTCTGCCGCCGAGTGAGATAATTTCCTCTCTTATACTTTTTACCGTGCCCTTCAGCTTGTCTGTTCCTATGTGCGGCTTAGCGTTATAAAGAATTTCATCGGGCGCTCCGTGCTTAACAAATTCAAACAGCACCTTTCGCTGTCTTGAGTCCTTGGTGCCGGTGTTGAGCTTTCCGTCAGAGAATGTGCCTGCGCCGCCTTCGCCGAATTGCACGTTAGATGTTTCATCAAGCTTGCCGCTCATCCAAAAGCTATACACGTCCCTTGTTCTGCTGTCTATATCGCGGCCGCGTTCAATTACAATCGGATTTGCTCCGCTCTGAGCAAGGATTAAGGCGGCAAAAAGACCGGCAGGTCCTGTTCCGACCACAACAGGCGACACTCCGCCCTTCCATTCAGCGGTACTATATGAGTATTTCTCGCAGATTACAGCGTTTTTTGCCCGTCTGCAAACCTTTTCCTCGTTTATGCTGAGCTCTGCGTCCACGGCAGCGAGGAAAAATATATTGTCCTTTTTCCTTGCGTCAACCGAGCGGCGAAACAGGGAACAGCATTTTATCGCTTTTGGCTCTATGCCGAGCTGCTTTGAAACCTTTTTTCGTATCAGACTGTCGTCATAATTCAACGGCAGTCGGACATTGTTAATTCTAATCATAATTTTTCTCCTGCAAGATGTCCGCTTGAAAACGCAAAGTGCAGATTGTAGCCGCCGCATTCACCGCAGATGTCAACCGCCTCACCGCAGATGTACAAGCCCTTGACAATTTTGCTTTCCATTGTGTTTTCGTCAATTTGATTTCCAGCAGCTCCTCCGAGCAAGCACTGCGAACGGCTGAAATCACTGTTTTCGTCCGTTTTAAAATTCATATTTTGCACGGCAGAGCAGAGAGCTTTAATCTCTCCGTCCGAAAGCGAACTGCATTTTTTCGAAAAATCCCTTATGCCGCACAGCTTGAACAGAGCCTGTCCGATTCTTTTTTGGAAAATTCCGGTAAATAAATTGTCGGCGGTAAAGTCGCCGAACAACAGTCGTTGGCGGCTAATCAGCGAAAATAATTCTTTATAAGAATAATCTGGCAAAAGGTTAAGCGAAATTGTACAGTCTTTTTGATTGTAAAGAGAAAGATTAAAAATACATATGCCCGAAAGTGAAGTATCGGTAAATTGAATTTCTCCACTTTCGGATTTTACGGCGCTTCCGTTTTTGTCCAGCAGAGTCGCCTTTCCCGTAATTCTTATGCCCTTTAATGATTTAAGCAAATCGGAGCTTACCTTAACAGGGCACAGAGCCGGGGAAAAGGGGATAACGCTGTGACCGAAATTTTTAAGATAATCAACGGCGGCTGCGGTGCCTCCGAGCTTCGGCGCCGATTTTGAACCGCACGCTATCACAAGCTTATCGGAGGATAATTTCATATTTTCGGTATTTACATAAAATTTGCCGTTTTTCCTGCCGACACTTTTAACGCATTCTCCGCAAAAAATATCAACGCCGAGTCTTTCACAGGCAAATCTCAGCACATCAAGCACTGCGCTTGCCTGCTTGCACACGGGATAATACCGTCCTTCGCTGTCGGAATATGTGAGCAAGCCGAGATTTTTAAAAATTTCCGTAATGCAGTCGGCTGTGTATTTTGAAAAAATTTTATCCGCTCCTTTGCAGAAGGTACCGCGGTATTTCTCGGATGAAATTTCCTTGTTTGTAAGGTTGCATCTGCCGTTGCCCGTTGACAGCAGCTTTTTGCCTGTTCTGTCATTTTTTTCAATAATTGCGACTGAAAGATTTTTGTTTTTGCTCTTTGCCGCCGCAGCACACATCAGTCCGGATGCGCCGCCGCCGATAATTACTGCGCCGTATTTGTTTTGTGTCATCATAATAACCTCAAAATCGTTTTGAATTATTTTTTGCAAAAACAGGGCGGCAGCCGCCGCCCCGAAGCTCTCCGGTTCACTGAAAAACGGAACAAGCCTGTTGCTTATGAATTGGGAGCGATCAAAGCGCTTATTCCTCCGAATACTCCCATACTTGCAAGTCCCATAATTACTCCTGCGATAAGCACGCCGCACAGAACTGCGACTACACTCTTTTTAAATCCCATATCCAGCAGGCTTGCAGCGAGCGTACCTGTCCAGGCGCCCGTTCCGGGAACGGGGATTGCAACGAACAGCAGCAGTGCGGCAAACAATCCTCTTCCGGCTTTTGCCTGAAGCTTTTTACCGCCCTTTTCGCCCTTTTCAAGACAAAATTTAAAGAATTTGCCTATGTACTTTTTGTCGCTTCCCCAAACAAGAATTTTTCTTGCAAACAAATAAATAAACGGCACGGGAATCATATTGCCGATAATACATATCACATATGACCATAACGGGTCAAGTCCCATTCCTATAGCAATGGGCATGGCGCCTCTAAGCTCAACAATGGGTACCATTGAAATCAAAAAAACAATTAAATAATTCAACATATTAACACCTTCAAATGAGGGACTTGCCCTGAGCTATCTTTTTCATCATATCAATTCATTTTATCATAAAGAGCTTAATATTTCAATATATTCATCCTCTGTTGCACATAATTAAACATTTTAACTTAATTTTGCCTTCCTTTGCCGATAAAAATTTTATACATTCCTATAAATAAACGTTTCACGTATTGACATTGCGTAATTTATCAGTAAAATTATTAAGGAATGTTTTTCTGCGATATTATCGAAAAAGGTTTTTAGGAAGTGATTTTATGAAAAAGCAGTCGTCATCATGCTCAAGAGCTTTTAAGATAATAGCTTTTACCCTGACCGTCTGTATGCTTTTGTTTGCCTTTATTCATTCGGCTATGCCCGCCGATGTGTCTGAGGACGAAAGCGGCAGCGTGCTGTCTTTTTTGCAGACTCTGTTCAACTATTTCGGCTTGAATGCAGAGCTTACCGACCACATAGTCAGAAAATCGGCTCATTTTATCGAATATGCAGTCATAGGCGGTTTGCTTATGACCTGTGCATACTCGTTTAACAGATACCGTCCCCATAAGTACAGCTTTCAGGTACTTTTTGCCGGGCTTGCCTCCGCTGTGGTTGATGAAACCATTCAGCTTAACGTAATGGGCAGATCGGGGCAAATAAGCGATGTGCTTCTTGATTTCTCCGGAGTGCTTTTCGGCGCAATTTTAATGTACATAATTTTTGCAGTCTACCGCAAAGCGAGAAAGCTTCGATAGCGTTCGCTCCGTCATCGGCTGCAATCGCAGCAGGGGGATGAGCGAGGCAATTCTGCTTGGCTCCGATAAAAATTGAAAGGAATTGAAAATTTTGAGTACGGAAATAAATATTGAAACGAATACCGAAAATGTAAAGCCTGAAAATAAGCTGGGCACAATGCCTATGACAAAGCTTATTTTTTCTATGTCGGTGCCTGCCATTTTCTCAATGACTATTCAGGCAATGTATAACATAGTAGACAGTATGTTCATCGGCAGATACAGCCAAAACGGCTTGACCGCTACCTCTCTTGCTTATCCGATGCAGCTGCTTATGGTTGCCGTTGCCGTAGGTACGGCTGTCGGCGTAAACTCCCTTGTATCACGAAAGCTCGGAGAGCGCAGCTTTAAGGAGGCTGACGATGCCGCTACGCACGGTTTGCTGACCTGTATTTTCAGCTACCTTGTTTTTCTCATTCTCGGTTTATTTGCCGTGCGCCCGTTTATGGAGGCGTACACTCAAAACCAAGAGGTTATAGATTACGGCGTGCAATATCTCAGAGTTGTGCTGTGCTTTTCTGCTTTCAGTATTGTTCAGGTTATGATTGAAAAGACCCTGCAGGCTACCGGAAATATGATTTTTCCCATGCTTTTTCAGCTTACGGGCACTGTTGTGAATTTAATCTTCGACCCTCTTCTTATCTTCGGTTTGGGACCGTTTCCTCAGCTCGGCGTTCTCGGCGCCGCCATAGCGACGGTGTTCGGTCAGTTTTGCGGAATGACCTTTGCCCTTATCATTATGTTTTGCAAAAAGCATGAGGTTAAAATTTCGTTTAAAAGCTTCAAGCTTAATACAACTTCACTCAAAAATATCTATGCCGTCGGCTTCCCCTCAATTATTATGCAGTCGGTGGGCTCCGTTATGATTATCGGGCTAAACGCAATTCTTGCTTCCTCCGAAACCGCAATTAAGGTGCTGGGCATCTATTACAAGCTCCAGAGCTTTGTATTTATGCCGTGCTTCGAACTTAATCAGGGCGTTATGCCGATTATCGGATATAATTACGGCGCGCGCAACAGAAAGCGTATGTATTCCTGTCTTAAGAGAGGAATTGTTGTTGCCGTAGCAATAATGGCAATCGGCACGGCTCTTATGTGGATTATTCCCGATACGCTCATTTCTATGTTCGGCGGAACAGGTGAGCTAATGAAAATGGGCGTGCCTGCATTTAAGATTATCAGTCTTTGCTTTATCCCTGCGGCTGCCGGCATTTTGCTCACAGCGCTGTTTCAGGCTGTGGGAAAGGGAATCCGCAGTCTTATAATCTCCTTCTGCCGTCAGCTTGTTGTGCTTTTGCCTGTAGCGTTTGTTTTGGCAAGGACATTGGCATTACGTACGTTTGGTATTCCTTCCCGATTGCAGAGCTGTTTTCACTTGTGCTGGCTTCTGCGCTGTTCCTCAATCTCGTTAAAGGTGATTTTAAAAAACTCGGTTAAATTTGTCCGCCTCAGTGCATATATTGCATTGAGGTGATGTTTTTTGAGCGAAGAAAACAAAAATCAGATTACATATGACGAGGACTGGCAGTCGGTATCTCGCTCGGAATACCCTGCCCGTGTGAATGAGTTTGATGCCGATACATACGGCGATGATAATACGGAAAGCAAAAATAAAATTCCGAAAAAGAAAAAAAGCTCTCCTAAGCAGTATCTTATTACAATTCAGCTCGTTTTGTGCATCCTGATTGCGCTTGCGGCTTTTGTACTGAAAAGCATCGGAAGCGATGTCTATTCAAATGTGCGGGATTGGTATTATTCACAGCTTAACAGCTCGGTTATCTTTGACAGCGGCACGGATAATGACGGCTACAGCCTGAACAGCTTATTCGGCGGCTCAACTCAAGATGAAGCTTAAGCTGCGCTCTGCCGAGGTCACAATTTCCTATCTGTTCATTTGCCTTACCGCCTTGTGTATCATACTCGGCGCTTTTCAAAATTATTTATATTGTTTGCTTGCCGTGATTTTACACGAAACAGGTCATCTCATTTTAATATGTCTGCTCGGCGGACCTCCCGATAAAATAAAAATATCGCTTTTTGAAATTACTGTCAGTGACAGCCGACGTCAGCAGAGAAGTGTTTTTCAAAACTTTTTAATAATTTTTTTCGGCCCCTTTGCTAATTTTATTTGTTTTATTTTCCTATATCTGTTATACTTAATATTCAGCAGTGAAATATTCTTAAGTCTCGCTTTTGCAAATATATCGGTTTGTCTTTTTAATTTATTGCCGGTATTGTCCCTTGACGGAGGACAGATGCTGTATTTGCTTCTCAGCCGCAGATTTTCGGACGCAGCTTCGGAGAAAGCTGTAAATATAATAACCTTTATTTTTATATTTCCGCTTGCAGCTCTCGGATTTTTGCTTTTGTTCAATTCCCGATACAACTTTTCGCTGCTCCTGATTTGTATTTATCTTATACTTTCCCTTATTATGAAAAATAACAGATATTACTGACGGAGGTTAAAATATGGTCAGCAAAGAAGTCGAAAAATTGCTTTTAAAGGTTCAAAAGCCCGGCAGATATGTCGGCGGTGAGCTTAATGAAGTTATCAAGGATAAAAAGGATGTGGACGTTCGGTTTGCTTTTTGCTTTCCCGATACCTATGAGGTCGGAATGTCGCACCTCGGTATGAAAATACTCTACAGTCAATTTAACGAGGTTCCCTACATATGGTGTGAGCGTGTGTTTGCCCCGTGGATTGATATGGAGGAGGAAATGCGCAGGCATAATATTCCGCTTTATGCGCTTGAAAGCGGCGACCCCGTTTCCGATTTTGATTTTATCGGTTTTACCTTGCAGTATGAGCTTAGCTACACCAATATGCTTAATATGCTCAAGCTTTCAAATGTGCCGATAAAAAGCTGCGACCGCCGTGAGCTCAGGCAGATTGTGGCGGCAGGCGGTCCGTGCGCCTGCAATCCCGAGCCTATAGCCGATTTTGTCGATTTATTCTTTATCGGTGAGGGAGAGGAGGTTGACCTTGAGGTCATCGAGCTTTTCAGAAAATGCCGTGAACAAAACAAAACTAAGGAAGAGTTTTTGACCCTGTGCGCAAGGATAGAAGGCGTATATGTGCCCTCTCTCTATGATGTTGAATATAACGACGACGGCACAATCAGCGGCTATACTCCCAAAAACGGCGCTCCCGCCGTTATACACAAAAGGCTTATTAAGGATATGAATACCTCGTATTATCCCGATAATTTTGTTGTTCCGCTTGTTGAAATTGTCCACGACAGAGCGGTTCAGGAAATTTTCAGGGGCTGCATCAGAGGCTGCCGCTTTTGTCAGGCAGGCTTTATCTACAGACCGGTGCGTGAAAAATCACCCGATGTTATCAATGCCCAGTGTAAAGCGCTTTGCGAAAACACCGGATATGACGAGGTGTCGCTCTCGTCGCTCAGCTCAAGCGACTACAGTCAGATTGTACCGCTTCTTGATAAGCTCAACGAGTGGAGCAAAGATGAGAGGGCCAGCATTTCTCTGCCGTCGCTCAGAGTTGACGGATTTACCGATGATATAATGAACAAAATTAAAACCGTCCGTAAAAGTGGACTGACCTTTGCTCCTGAAGCGGGAAATCAGCGTATGCGAGATGTAATAAACAAAAACGTAAGAGAGGACGAGCTTTTGCAGACCTGCGCCACCGCCTTTGAGGGCGGATGGACAACCGTAAAGCTCTACTTTATGATAGGCTTGCCCACCGAAACGCTTGACGATGTTGCGGATATTGCCAACCTCGGACAGGCTGTTGTGGATACCTATTACAAATGTCCGAATAAGCCCAAGGGCAAGTCGGTGAGGGTTACGGTTTCCGCTTCATCCTTTGTGCCCAAGCCCTTTACTCCGTTCCAATGGGAACCGCAGGATACAATTCCCCGGCTTCACGAAAAACAGCAGCACATTAAGGAAAGCATAAAAACCCGTAAAATTCAGTTTAATTATCACGACGCCGACACAAGTTATCTTGAAGCCGTTTTTGCCAGAGGCGACAGAAAGCTTTGCCGGGCTATGGAGCTTGCCTGCGAAAGAGGCTTCCATTTTGACGGTTGGAACGACTGCTTCAGTCTTGACAAGTGGCTTGAAATCTTTGACGAGTGCGGAATAGACCCTGCGTTCTATGCAAACCGCAGACGCTCCTTTGATGAGGTTTTGCCTTGGGATCACATTGACTACGGCGTAACAAAGGACTATCTTATTAAGGAATGTAAAAAGGCTTATGAAAATACCACAACTCCGCATTGCAGATTAAAATGCAATAATTGCGGAGCTGCAAGGTACGGGGAGGGTGTTTGCTTTGAAAAACGTAAGAGTATGGTTTAAAAAGGATTACGAGTGCCGTTATATATCTCACCTTGATCTTAACCGCTGTATGCTCAGAGCGCTTCATAAAAGCAAGCTCCCGATATGGCACACCGAGGGCTTCAATCCTCATCCGTTTGCCACCTTTCCTCTGCCGCTTTCACTCGGCTTCAGAGGGTTAAACGAGTGTATGGATATCAGGCTTGAGGATGAAAATTATTCTTTTGAAGAAATAATATCCAAGCTCAACGAATGTCTGCCCCGAGGAATCTGTGTGTTCGGGGTTACGGAGCCTGTGATGAAAGCCGGAAAGGTTGCGTATGCCGATTTTACAATCAGGCTCGGCGATGAAGCCACAAGCTCCCGCATTGTCTGCGAACAGCTTAATAAATTGCTTTCATTTGATAAAATTGAGATTGAAAAGCATACCAAAAAGGGAATAAAGACGGCGGATATTAAGCCCGGAATCAAGTCGTGGTCGCTTGAAGAAAAATTTGATTTTGCAGAGCTTAATGTCATCCTTGCTGCCGGAAGCAGTGATAATGTCAATCCAAACCTTATTATCACCGCGCTTGAAAAATATTTCGGCAAAGCATACGACGCTGATATTACCAGAAACGAGCTTTATGACTCGGAAATGAATTTATTTAGATGAGGCTTGATTATGTTTAGTTTTACTATTAAGGAATATGAATTTCTCAATGATTTTAAGGACAGCTTTAAAGCTTATGTGAACAAGGCGTACGCCTTTACCATGAAGTTTATCACCAATCCGATTTTGGCTGATTACAGAGAAAACGAAAGGCTGATTTTGGTTGTTATCAACAAGGCTGTATTTCAGAATCTCTACAGTTTTTTAAAGCTGAATGACAGCAATATGCAGTTTTCCGCCTTTCCCTGCCTTGAAGCGGCGGTAAATTCTATGCGCCTTTACAAGGTGCTTTCAACCAACCCCGAATTTATGCACGATTACATTACAAAGGCTGATTTTTCGCTCGATGAATGTGAGAATCGGTTCCTTGAGTCGCAAAAAAAGTACGACTCCGACAAGGAAGAATTTTCTTTAAGAGAATTTTCTAACGGACTCCATATGTTCAACACCTTTGAGCTTAAAAACTCCGCAATATCCTCTCAAATTGTGGACAACAACCTTTATCTCGGCTTGTCCTGCGGCGACAGGCTTAGTGATGAAATGCAAAACGAGGTCAGAAAAAATCTTGTGGGCGCTTATCTTTCCCTGCAAATTCACACCAAAATGTTCTTTAACGGCGGAATGGATAACGAGCTTGAGGATATTGAGGACGATATGTATTCTAAATTCCTGGAATATGTAAAAAAATTTTCTTAATCTTCTTTTAAAATTCACTGTAATTTGTTTTAAATTTCAATTTGCTGTCACACTGAGCCTTTAATATATACTTGTAAACAAAAAAACATTTTAAACAAGCTAACAAGATTTTTTTCATAGATTTTCCTCTCTAATCTTGTCGTAAGACATCAAAAAAGGCCAGCTGCGCAAGTCGGTCTTTATTTGTATGGATAAAGGCTTGAGCTGAGTTATAGGTGAAATATGTATTATTATTCTTTAAACGAATATTTAAAAAGCACGTTCGGCGAAAAGGTCTACAAAATCTCTTTAAACGGCGGTATGACCTGCCCAAACCGTGACGGCACATTAAGCGATAAGGGCTGCATCTTTTGCAGCAGAGGCGGTTCGGGCGAGTTTTCCGCAAGCTCGCAGCTCGGCATTTCTGCGCAGATTGAACAGGCAAAGCAAAGGATAAAATCCAAAACCGACTGTAAGAAATTTATCGCTTATTTTCAGCCCTTTACCAATACGTATGCAAAAATTGATTACCTCAAAAAAATCTTTTCTGAAGCAATAAATAACGATGAAATCGTCGCTTTATCCGTTGCCACCCGTCCCGATTGTTTGCCCGACGAGGTTATTTTCCTCCTTGACAGGCTCAACAGGATAAAGCCCGTTTGGGTTGAGCTCGGACTGCAAACAATTCATAAATCCACCGCCGATTACATCAGACGGATGTATGACCTTGAAGTGTACGATACCGCTGTATCAAGGCTTCATTCAATCAATATTAACGTAATAACTCACGTCATTTTGGGACTTCCGGGCGAAACAAGGGAAATGATGCTTGAAACCGTGAGGTACGCAGGGGAGAGGTCAAACGGAATTAAGCTCCAGCTTTTGCACGTCTTAAAGGATACCGATTTGGCGATTGATTTTCAAAAAGGAAAATTCAAAACGGCTTTCGCTCGATGAATACGGTGACCTGCTCTGCGATTGTGTCGAGGCTTTGCCCGAAAATGTTGTAATTCATCGCCTTACCGGCGACGGCGACAAAAGGCTGCTGCTCTCGCCGTTGTGGAGCGCGGATAAAAAACGTGTGCTGAACACAGTTAACAAAACCTTTAAAGAGAAAAATATCATTCAGGGAAGTAAGACGTAAAATTCAACTTATGTCTAACTCCTTATTCAAAAACGACAGCAAAGAAATAATAAAAATATTTAAAGAAATTGTTTTTGAAAAATAAAAAAGCGGGGTTTCCGGTCTTAATCGGATGCTCCGCCTTCGTCATTATTACCTTCATCGTTATTGCCGTTATTTTTCCTGACTGCCGAGCGTTTCCCCGCCAAAAAGACAAGAACAAGAGCTGCGGCAATTACGGCGCCGATAATTATACCGGCAATCAAGGGCTTTGTTGTGTCGTCAACAGGATTCAGTACGCCGAGCTCGTCGTATGTTGAGCCGTAGGTTGTTTCTTCATCCTCACTGTCACTGTTGCGTGAGCTTTTGCCGCTTGAGCCGCTGCTGCTCCTGCCGCCCGATGAACTGCTGCCGCTCGATTTGCTCCTGCCGCTGCTGCTTCCCGAGCCCGAATCCGAGCCGGAGTCGTTGTTGCTGCCGCTGCCGTTTACCGTTATCTTTGCCGAAACGCAGTCGCCGACATCAATATAATTCACATCTCCGTCTACGCAGTTGCTCACGGTAAAATCAAGATAACCGGTACCCGAATTTATCGCCTTGAGTGTTACGGTAAATATAACCTCGCCGTCCGATATATCCTTGCCGTAGGTGTTCAAATATTCCACCAACACCGTATTATCGGTATCATTTGCTTTAACTATCGTACCGCTGTCGTCGGACTTAACCTTTCTGTATTCAAACATTTCTCCGTCAAAGGTGAATTCAAAGGTTGCGGCGCTGAGCTTTTTGTCGGATTCCGCCCTGACATTTACGGTTACAAGCCTGTTGTTGTCACAGCTTGTGTCCTCACATTCAAAGCTGACAGCTTCTCCGGCGGATACCGAAAACACCGAGAGCATTATTAAAATCAAGCAAGCAACGTATAAAAATAATTTTTTCATAATTCACCCCTTGATTTTTCTTAAAATGTTTGCTATAATAGTCAGCGGTGTACGGAGAGGTGTCCGAGCCGGCCGAAGGAGCATGATTGGAAATCATGTATACGGTAATCATCGTATCAGGGGTTCGAATCCCCTTCTCTCCGCCATAACGCAACGCTGAATCGCTGTGATTCGGCGTTATTTTTTATCCGTTATCTAAATTTATTACATATACAATCTTATAATAAAACTATAATTATGTCAATTCATAAATTATTTTTATATACACCTTTTAGTAAAATGTTGGTTATATTGCCTTTACAAAACAGAGCTTTTATTGTATTATATTAGTAATTATAAAATATTACAGTGGGGTGTTGTATATGCAACCGAAATACAAAAGAATTTTGTTAAAGCTTTCGGGCGAATCGCTCGCAGGCGATGAAAAGCACGGAATTGATTTTGATACGGTGCTGAGAATTTGTGAGCCGATTAAAAAATGCGTTGATGCAGGAGTAGAGGTCGGCATAGTTGTCGGCGGCGGAAATTTCTGGCGCGGCAGAAGCTCCGGAAAAATGGACAGGACAAGAGCAGACCATATGGGTATGCTCGCAACCACAATTAACGCTCTCGGCGTCTGCGATGCTTTGGAGCAGCTCGGTGTGGTTGTAAGAGTTCAAACCGCAATTGCTATGCATCAAATCGCCGAACCCTATATCCGCAACAAGGCTGTGTGTCATCTTGAAGCCGGACGGGTTGTTATTTTCGGCTGCGGCACGGGCAATCCCTTTTTCAGCACAGATACGGCGGCAGCCCTGAGAGCGGCTGAGATAGAAGCGGATATTATTATGAAAGCCACTATGGTTGACGGAGTTTATGACAGTGACCCCAAAACGAATCCCGACGCCGTAAAATATGACACGGTTTCCTATCACGAGGTTCTCAACAAGGACCTTGCCGTAATGGACAGCACCGCCGCCTCGCTTTGCAAGGACAACAGCATACCGATACTGGTTTTCAGCATTGAGGACCCGGACAATATTTACAAAGCCGTATGCGGCGAAAATATCGGCACAATCGTAAACGGAAACGATTAAATTTAAATCGGGTGAAGCGAAGCTGAGCCGCTTTGCCCGCTCAATCTCGCTTTACTGCTCAGATAATGAAATTAACGCCGATAAAAATTATTTTTAGGAGG
>JAJQDK010000005.1:0-6783 GCA_021202245.1 Clostridiales bacterium | reverse complement strand
ATTTATGCAGACTTGGGTAATAAATTCAGAAGAAAGTATGGGGATAAGAGTTGACCATATGTGTACGGAGTTTTCGGAAATCAGAGCCGGAAGAGCCAACCCGGCTGTTCTTGACAAGGTAAAGGTTGATTATTACGGCGCTCCCACTCCCGTAAATCAGCTTGCAGCAGTTTCGGTAACAGAGGCACGCACGCTTACGATTCAGCCTTGGGATATTTCTGTTTTAAAGCAGATTGAAAAAGCAATTCAAACCTCTGATATCGGCATAAACCCCCAGAACGACGGCAAGCTCATACGTTTGACTTTTCCGCCGCTTACCGAGGACAGAAGAAAGGAAATTGTTAAGGATGTTCAAAAAATCGCCGAGGAAACCAAGGTTCAGGTCAGAAATGTCCGACGTGAAACCATTGACAAGCTCAAAGTAATGAAAAAGAACGGCGAGCTTACCGAGGACGACCTCAAGCAGGGCGAAAAGAAAACTCAGGATTTGACCGATAAATTCGTCAAAAAAATTGACACTATTTCCGCCGATAAGCAAAAAGAAATTCTGGAGATGTAAGATGCCTTTTTTTAAAAAGAATGAAAAAGCCGCAGCTGTAAGCGAAGCTCTGCCCGTCCACATCGGAATTATTATGGACGGCAACGGCAGATGGGCAAAAAAGCGCGGGCTTCCCCGCAAGGCGGGTCACTCTGCCGGCGCTAAAACCTTTCGCAAAATCACCAGATATTGTTCGGATATCGGCATTAAATATCTTACGGTATATGCCTTTTCCACCGAAAATTGGAAGCGCCCCGAGGACGAGGTGAATTCCCTAATGAATCTATTCAAGCCCTACCTTGAGGAGGCTCTTGCGGATTTTAAGGACGACAGCATTGTTGTCAAATTTATCGGCGATAAGGCTCCATTCAGCGACGACCTGAAAAAGCTTATGATTGAAAACGAGAAAAGCTCCGCAGACCGTGACGGAATGGTGCTTAATATCGCAATGAATTACGGCAGTCGTGACGAGATTGTTCGGGCGGTAAAAAATATCAGCTCGGATGTCAAAAACGGAAGGCTTTCCGAAAATGAAATTGATGAACAGCTTGTGTCCGATTATCTCTATACAGCCGGTCAGCCCGACCCCGATTTAATTATAAGACCCAGCGGTGAATACAGAATTTCAAATTTTCTGTTATGGCAGTCGGCATATACCGAGTTTGTTATTATGAATAAGCTGTGGCCCGATTTTGAAAAATCAGACCTTGACGAGGCAATACAAATTTATGCCGGCAGAAACAGACGTTACGGCGGAGTATAGCTTAGTCAAGCCTCTGTTTAAGCTCAAATTGTCAGTCTGAATCGCCGCCTAAGAGGCTGTGACATCAGTGGATAGCTTATATTTTCCCGAAAATCAACAACGCAAACTATATCTACAGAAAGTGAAAACGCCATGAAATCTTCATTAAAACCCAGATTGTTAACAGCAGTCATCGGAATAGCCTTTTTAATACTCGTAATTTTTTTAGGCGAGCTTTGGACGCCTGTTATATACCTGTTTGTAGGCTTTGCGTCTGCATTTATGGTAGGCGAATATCTGCACGTCCGAAATATGCTTAAAATTTATTCCTTGTCTGTTCCCTGTATGCTGTTTTCGTTTGCAATGTCATTTTTGATACTAAGCTCTTATCTCTATCTGTTGATATTTGCTTTTGTGATTGTTGCATTTTCTGTGATGATACTCAAGCACAAGGTTATTTCATTTATTGATTTAGCATATTCTGTCACGGGCACTTTGCTCATTTCATTCGGAATGAGCGCCGTGTCGATGCTCTGCAGCTCTGAAATAGGGCTTCCGTTCTACTTTGTTTCAATATTCGCATTGCCTTGGATGGCTGACGCAGGCGGCTTTTTTATCGGCGGCGCAGTCGGCAGGCATAGGCTTTGCCCCAACATCAGTCCCAAAAAGACAGTTGAGGGCGCAGTCGGAGGCGTTGCCTTCTGCATAGCGGCAGCTGTTTTGGTTTGGCTTGTTTTTCAGCTCCTCATATATCCCGACGTAACCGTAAGCATTTGGGCTCTGATTCTTTTGGGAGCCGTTGATGCTCTCGTATCTATACTCGGTGATTTGAGCTTTTCTCTCTTGAAAAGAAGCCTTAACATCAAGGATTACGGCTCTGTTTTTCCCGGTCACGGCGGTATGCTCGACAGATTTGACAGCATAATTTTCACCGCTCCCGTTATGGTGGTCATCAATCAATTTCTGCCGTTTATAACTTTGGGGTAAATGATGATTAAAAATATTTCAATTTTAGGTTCAACGGGTTCAATCGGAACTCAGACTCTTGATGTAGCTGATAAGCTCGGCTTAAATGTATGCGCATTAACCGCTTCAACAAATATAAAAAAGCTTGAAGAGCAGGTGCGGAAATACAAGCCGGAGCTTGCTGTGGTTTACGACGAGAGTAAATATAAAATTTTTAAACAGAATATTAAGGATTTAAGCACCCGTGTATCCTGCAAAACAGACGGACTGATTGAAGCCGCCGTACTGCCCTCGGCTGAGCTTGTGCTTAATTCTGTTGTCGGAATGGTGGGGCTCAGACCCACGCTTGCTGCGGCTGATGCCAAAAAGAATATCGCTCTTGCCAACAAGGAAACCTTGGTTGCGGGCGGCAAATTGGTGACCGATGCGGTCAAGGCAAATAACGTAAGGCTTTTGCCTGTTGACAGCGAGCATTCCGCAATTTTTCAGTGCTTGCAGGGCGCTCCGCCCAAAAAAGCGCTCAAAAAGCTGAGTTTAACAGCTTCGGGAGGGCCGTTTTTCGGTAAGTCCCATGACGAGCTTAAGTCGGTTACGCTTGAACAGGCGCTCAATCATCCCAACTGGAGTATGGGCGCAAAAATAACCGTTGACTCTGCCACAATGATGAACAAGGGTCTTGAAATCATTGAAGCAAGGTGGCTGTTTGATGTTCAGCCCGATAATATCGACGTTTTGGTGCATCGTGAAAGCGTAATACATTCAATGATTGAATATGCAGATAATTCTGTGATTGCTCAGCTCGGCTTGCCCGATATGCGCATACCGATTCAGTACGCCGTAACCTATCCCGAAAGATACGAGTCACCCGTGGGCGAGCTTGATTTGTCGCAGATTGGCAGGCTCACATTTTATGAGCCTGATTACACCACGTTTAAATGCCTTGCCGCCTGTAAAAAGGCCCTTTCCATGGGCGGTGCGGCAACCGCCGTTGCCAACGGCGCCAATGAGGAAGCAAATAAGCTGTTTCGTGACGGCAAAATATCGTTTCTTGATATAGGTGAGCTTGTCACGGGCGCAATAGAAAATATAAATAATTATGAACCGAAAAATGTTGAGGATGTGTTAAATGCCAATTCTCTTGCTCGGCAGTATGTCAGAGAAAAAGCTTAAAGGGCGCTTGATGTAATCAAAGCCCTCTTACAGCTTACAGTTGTTGATTGCGGTAATTTATTATGGAGATGAATACTTTTAAATGCAGGTTTTAGTGGTAATTGCTTTAATTATAATCGGAGTACTTTTGTTTGAGCTTATAATATTTTCTCACGAGTTCGGGCATTTCTTTACTGCAAAGCTCTCTGGTGTCAAGGTCAATGAATTTTCTCTCGGTATGGGTCCCAAGCTTTTCGGCTATACCAAAGGTGAAACTCAATACTCCTTCAGGCTGTTTCCCATCGGCGGATACTGCGCTATGGAGGGTGAGGACGAAGACAGCGAGGAGCCCCGTGCTTTTAACAATGCAAAGATATGGAAGCGAATGATTATCATAATTGCAGGCGCTGCAATGAACATTATTCTCGGCTTCCTTTTGATGTTTTGCTACACCGTCCAGGCTGACAGCTACTCTTCAACCACGGTATCTCAGTTTGTTCCCAATTCCTTTTCAGCCAACAGCGGATTGCAGGAGGGCGACGAAATCGTCGAAGTGAACGGATATTCAATTTGGAATTCACGAGATTTGCAGTTTGCGCTTGCCACTCTTGACTGCACCGCCTTTGACGGCACCTCGGTAACCGTGTATAAGGAGGACTGCACAGGTGAAGCTGTAAGCCTTTATTCTTCGCTTGTCAAAAATAACGATGACATTACCGATGAACAGATTGAGGATTTGTACGCTATTCTTTGCGATGGCTGCTCAAAAATAAATTCCGCCGAAAGCAAGGCTTCTGCAAAGCAATATCTCGATGAGGTATACGCTTCTCTTAATAATTATATGGGTATAGCCGATTTTGAGCTGCCCGAAATCGAGGAACAGGAACAGCGCTACCGCTATTCTGCGGATATTACCGTTATTCGTGACGGCGAAAAGGTTGACCTTGACGACGTGCAGTTTTTCACATATTACGCAAATGATGAGGATAGGGAAAATGATAATAAATCAATAGCAATTGACTTTTATGTGGATGCAATAGAAAAAAATGCCGGCTCGGTGCTCAGCGAAACAGTATCCGAAACCGGTTCAATGGCAAAAATGGTATGGACCTCGCTTGTTTGGATGGTTCAGGGCAAGTTTTCGTTTACCGACCTTTCGGGTCCCGTGGGCATAGCCTCGGCGGTTACTCAGGTTGCCTCTCAGGGACTTGAGGTAAGCTTTGCCAATGCCGTAAATAATATATTGTTCGTAATGATTTTAATTACCGTCAATCTCGGAATTGTCAATATGCTGCCGTTTCCGGCGCTTGACGGCGGACGCTTTCTGTTCCTGCTCATCGAGTGGATATTCAGGAAGCCGATTCCCCGCAGGGTTGAGCAAATTGTAAACAGCGCAGGTCTCGGATTGCTGCTGCTGTTTATGCTGATAATTTCCGTTAAGGATATATGGCAGCTGATAACTCAAAATTTGTCATAGCTTTCGGAGGATAAATATGTCAAGTAAAATCCAGGTTACCGCAGGTAACGTAAAAATCGGCGGAGGGGCAAGCGTATCAGTTCAGTCAATGCTCAATGTTCCGTCAACCGATATAGAGGGCTCGGTAAACCAGGCTGTTGCCCTTGAAAAAGCCGGATGCGGTATCATCCGCGCGGCAATCCCGAATAAAGAAGCAATCAGGCTTATTCCTGCGCTGAAGGAAGCAGTGAGCGTTCCCATAGTTGCAGATATTCATTTTGACTATCGGCTTGCAATAGAAGCCTGCGCCGCAGGTGTTGATAAGGTGCGCATTAACCCGGGCAATATCGGCTCGGACGATAGGGTAAAGGCGGTGTCTGACGCCTGCAGAGACACAAATATTCCTATCAGAATCGGCGTAAATTCGGGTTCGCTTGAAAAGGAAATTTTAGCAAAATACGGTCATCCCACTCCGCAGGCTCTCTGCGACAGCGCCCTGTATCACGCTTCACTGCTTGAAAAATTTGATTTTTACGATATTGTGCTTTCAATGAAAAGCTCCGATGTTTCCACCATGGTTAAGGCATATGAGCTTGCATCCCGTCAGTGCGATTATCCTCTTCATCTCGGAGTTACCGAGGCAGGCACCGAGCGTATGGGCATTATAAAATCCTCGGCGGGAATCGGTTCCTTGCTGCTGCACGGCATCGGCGATACAATCAGAGTATCTCTCACTGCCGACCCCGTCAAAGAGGTTTATGCGGCTCACGATATTTTAAAGGCGCTTGACTTTGAAAAAAGCGGAGTTCAGTTTGTATCCTGTCCAACCTGCGGAAGAACGAGGATTGACCTTGTGAAGATTGCCGGAGAGGCTGAACAGCGCCTTAAAGACTGCAAGAAAAATATTAAAGTGGCGGTAATGGGCTGTGCCGTGAACGGACCCGGAGAAGCAAGAGAAGCGGACATCGGCATTGCCGGCGGAGAAGGATGCGGACTTGTATTTAAAAAGGGAGAAATTCTTTATAAGGTGCCGGAGGATGGGCTTGTTGACGCTCTTGTAGAAGAGGTTGATAAGCTTTGAAATCCGATTCGGCTTTCCCGAATATTCTCATTTGGTAAAAACAGTCTTCTTAATTGAACAGAAGGAATTTTATGAAAACACTTAAAGATGTCTTTAGCTCGCTGCCCGAAGCCGTGTCCTTTGACCAAAAGGTTTCCGGCGGCATTGTGACAAAGCTTAATATAAACAACAAAGCCCGTTCGATTTCATTGGATGTCAATTTCGACGGGCTTGTTGAGCGTAATATACTCTTTGGTACGGAACGAAAAATTGCCGAGGTTTTGCATATTTCATCTGCTGTTATCAAGCCTCATTTTCCGTCCGAGCTATTTTCGGCGGATTATTTTTCGCAGCTCTATTCCGCAGTTAAGCGTGATATTCCCAGCATTAATGGTACGCTCAACACTTCCGAGGTGACTTTCGGGGAAAATGTTCTTACCATAAGCCTTTTGAACGGCGGAAAATCTCTGCTTGACTCAAAGGGCTTTGATAAGCATCTCAAAAAGTTGATTGCAGATGAATTTAATCTTCACGTTGAGATTCAATATACGGGAACCCTTGAAGCCGATGCAGACAGCGACGAGTATAGGGACTCCATTAAAAATGCAGAGAAAAAAATTCAGCGTGAACAGCTTGCCAAAGCGGCTGAATTTTATAAGGAAAACGAAGAGGTTTCCGAGGGTGTGCGTGAAAAGCAGACTGATAATGCCACAACCGAGGTTGAGCTGCGTGAGGGCAAATATGCATCACCGCAGATTATTCAGTCGTCAATTCGTCCGCTCTACGGCCGCTCTATCAGAGGCAAAATTATACCGATTAAGGAAATTGCAGGTGATTCGGGCAAGGTTACCGTCTGGGGCGATGTGTTCAGC
>JAJQDK010000054.1 GCA_021202245.1 Clostridiales bacterium | reverse complement strand
GGCTTCGCTTGCCGCCCTGAGCGCGCCCATTGCATATTCACGGTTGTCCTTGTAACCGTCAAAAAAATGCTCGGCATCAAAGAAAACAGTCTTTCCCTTGCTCTTCAGATAAGTCACGGTGTCGGAAATCATATCGTTGTTTGTCTGACCGTCCGTGCCGAGAATCTCGGTGACGTGCAGATACCAGCACTTACCGAAAATAGCGACGGCAGGCGTGTTTGCCGACAGCAAGGCCGCAAGATTTTTGTCCTCGGCGGCGGTGCAGTCCTTGCGGCGTGTGCTTCCGAAAGCTACGAGCTTGGAATTTTTAAGCGGTGCCTTTGAAAAATGCTCAAAAAATTCGATGTCCTTAGGATTTGAAAACGGGTTGCCCGCTTCGATGTAGTCAACTCCGAGCTCGTCAAGCGCACCCACAATGGCGAGCTTGTCCTCAACCGAAAAAGAAATTCCTTCGCCCTGCGCTCCGTCACGCAGGGTGGAATCAAAAATTGTAATTTTTTTGCCCATAGTATTCACCCGCATTTGTATGATAACTTATGCAAAGATGTCCCCCCCGCCTCTAAGGCGGCGGGTGCCATTCATCATTTCAGAGGGAGCTGTAATCTCCCACTGAAACACTGAGGAGCTAACGCTCCCCCTTTGCAAGCTGCAATCTATCGCAAGCTCTGTTTCAAGTGAGCTTGAGAGAGCGTTGCTCCGATTTAAAAATTTAACCTTTAGCCGGTTTTCTGCGAAAACGGCAGGCCCTTTGCCTCACCGTTACATTTCGGTTATGATTTCGTTTACGGTTTTTCCCGGGGGAATCATCGGCAGAACATTTTGGTCGGGGCTGATGCGGCAGTCGATAACAACGGTCTTTTTCAGGTCAAACGCCTTTTTCAGCACCGGCTTTATGTCCTCCTTGGTGTTAATGCGCATTCCCTCAACGCCGAAAGCATTTGCAAGCGCCGTAAAATCTGTTGCACGGTGAGGGTCGGTCTGTGAAAAACGGCTTCCGTAAAACAGCTTTTGCCATTGACGAACCATTCCGAGTACCGTGTTGTTCATAACAAGTATAATTACGGGCAGGTCATAGGACTTCATTGTTACAAGCTCGTTTAAATTCATATGGAAGCTTCCGTCGCCCGTAATGAGGAAAACACGCTTGTCGGGATTTGCCGTCTGCGCACCTATGGCGGCGCCCATACCGTAGCCCATTGTGCCCATTCCGCCCGAGGTGAGCAGAGTTTTGTTCTTTTCAATTTTGCTGTATTGAGCAACCCACATCTGATGCTGTCCCACGTCGGTTGCAATTATATCGTCGTCCGACTTGATTTCGTTTACGGCGTCCAAAATATCCTTCGGAAGCGGATATTCGCTCTCCGGAAGCTTTTTGTTGTCAAAATGATGCTTCCATTCGCCGATTTGTTTAATCCAGTCGGTGTGGCTTTGCTGTTCAAGCCCCACGGTCAAGGCGATAAGCGATTCCTTTACGTCGCCGAGCAGGTATTCGTCAACACATACGTTTTTGTTGATTTCCTTTTCGTCAATTTCAAGCTGAATAATCGTTGCCTGCTCTCCGAATTTTTCACGGTCGCCCGCCACACGGTCGGAAAATCTTGCGCCGCACGCAATCATAAGGTCACATTCTGCGGTTGCCATACTTGTTTCATAGCCGCCGTGCATGCCTATGTTGCCCATACACAGAGGATGGCTTGCGGGAATACAGCCGAGTCCCATAAGCGAACCGCACACCGGCGCATCAATAAGCTCCGCAAACGCCTTAAATTCGGGGCTTGCGTTGCCGCTCAAAATTCCGCCGCCGGCGTAAATCATCGGGCGCTTTGATTTTCGTATCATATCCTGAATAACTCTTACGCTTTCGGGATTTTTAACGGCAAATACAGGCGGCTGTTCAGGCTCAGCCGGAGTAAACTCGGTTTTATTTGCGGTGACATCCTTCGGCACGTCAACAAGAACAGGCCCCTTTCTGCCCTCCTGAGCAAGTGCAAAAGCCTTGCGGATTGTCGGCGCAAGGTCCTCAACCCTTTCAACAAGGTAGCTTGCCTTTGTAATGGGCTTAACAATGTCAACAATGTCAACCTCCTGAAAGCTGTCACGTCCGAGCTGGTCGGTAGTGACGTTGCCCGTGATTGCCACAACGGGAATACTGTCGATGTTGGCGGTTGCGATGCCCGTGACTATGTTGGTGGCGCCGGGGCCGGAGGTCGTCATAACAACGCCCACCCTGCCGGTTGAGCGCGCGTAGCCGTCGGCTGCGTGAGAAGCTCCCTGCTCGTGAGCCGTCAGAACGTGTTTGATTTTATCTCTGTATTCATACAGAGCGTCGTAGGTATTGAGCGCCGCCCCGCCCGGATAACCGAACACGGTGTCAACCCCTTGTTCAAGTAAACATTCACAAATGATTTCTGCACCTGTAAGAAGCATTTAAAATCTCTCCTATAATCCTTTTTAAAATATGTTGCTTAACCGTAAAAAAACTCCGTCTCGTAAAGAGACGAAGTTGTCTTCGCGGTACCACTCTTTTTCGCCTGAAAAAAGCCTTTGCCCGTATCGGGAAAAATCCGAATACGGCTTCATGTAACGGTGAAACCCGAAACCGTTTACTCGCAACGCTTTTAACGGTTCAGCTTATGGGTGATATTTTCGGAAATCTCCTGCCGCCTTGCACCGACCGACGGCTCTCTGTCAAGAGAAAGACCGAACCCTTGTCCCAATCACAGCATTTAAATTTTAAATTTTACCGAAGCTGCAAAATTAAGTTAAAACTATTATCTTTTATTTTACTTAATAATGCGAAAATTGTCAATAGAGAATTATGATAATTTTCGGCATTTTGCGGTATTTTCGGGTAATTTTGAAAAAATCAGAGCGATTTAATAAAATTATCCGCAGCGCAAACGGTTTTTCGGCTTGCCATCTCGCAGAATTTTACAAAATCCATTCCCTTGTTTTCGTCAAGGTCATCCGAAATTGCACGGATAATACCGTAGGGCACTTTGCAGGAAAAGCAAACATGGCCGACGGCGGCGCCCTCCATTTCGCAGGCAAGGGCGTTAAATTCATCTGCAATATGAAGTCGTTTTTTTCTGTCGGAAACAAAAATATCGCCGCTTGCCACGGTGCCCTTTTCTACCCTTGTGCCGGGTATCACTTTGCAGGCGTTGCAAAGCGCATCGCTGATTTTTTTGTCACATTCAAAATAAGTCACGGCGCCGTCGGGGAAGGATACCTCTCCCTGTCTGTCGCCGAGCGCAGTGGTGTTCATATCGTGTTCTACGGAATTTGTCGCAACCACAATGTCGCCGATACTCACCTTTGCCGACAGAGAGCCTGCCACCCCGCTGTTGATTACGGCGTCGGGACGGTATTTTTCAATCAGCATAAGGGTGCACATTGCGGCGTTGACCTTGCCTACTCCGCAGACAACAACAACGACTTTTTTATCGTGTATAATGCCCGAGGTGAATTTCATTCCGGCAAAGGCTTCGGTTTCGGGGCTTTTCATAAGCGCTGTGATTCCGTCCGCCTCAATCTGCATTGCACAAATTATTCCAATCATAAAAGCATCCCCCGTTATTTTCAATCTGATTTTATTCAAAATTTCCTGTTTGGTACATAATTACCGACAGGGCTGCGAGAGGAGCTGTTTCTGCGCGCAGAATACGCTTGCCCAATGTAGCCGCCGAACCGCCGTTTTTGGTGATGAGATCAACCTCGCTCTGCTCAAAACCGCCCTCGCTGCCGATAAATATTCCTACGCTTTCATCCCCGCCGCCGAGTATTTCATTTACGGGCTTTCCGCCCATTTCATAAAAAATTATTGTTTTGCCGTTCTGTTTTGTCTGTTCGGCTGCGTTTTGAAACGAAACGCAGGAACAGACCTCCGGAATAATTGCGCGTCTGCTCTGCATAGCCGCCTGCATTGAAATTTTTTGCCATCTGTCCTTTTTGCGTGCAAGCGCCCGGGCGTCGGGGCGTGAAACGCAGCGAGCCGAAAGCATCGGGACAATCCTGCTTACGCCCAGCTCAACGGATTTTTGAATTATGTACTCCATTTTGTCGCTTTTGGGCAGAGCCTGATACAGGGTGACAAAAACATTAGGTTCGTTTTCGCAGGGCTTTTTTGAGATTACCTCAACAGTCACGCTGTCGCTTTTAATGCTGAAAACCTCGCAGCTGCATTCCGTTCGGTCGGGCGTTATCAGCGTGAGCGCCTCTCCCGGCTGCATACGCAGAACCTTTGAGATATGCTTTGCGTTTTCGCCCGACAGGATATATTGATCTGAATTGATATTGTTTTCCGTAAAAAACCAAGCCATAATAATTTCCTCTTTTTCATTGGCAGTATATTTATCTAATACTATACCAAAAAATAAATGTAATTGCAATAAATAAAAGTCAGTGATAAAATGGTATTTGAAGTAAAATATTCCGAAATTCAGGAGATGATGGTATGACAGCTCTTACGGATATTGATATAATCCGACTTTTGAGAAAAAATAACCTTGACGCAGATACCCTTCAGGAAAGGGTCGTAGAAAAGCTTATGCGGAAAAATCTGAAAATATCAACGGCAGAAAGCTGCACCGGAGGACTGCTCAGCGAAAGAATAACCGCCGTCAGCGGCGCAAGCGAGGTATTTGACTGCGATATATGCTCTTATTCAAACGAGATCAAACACAAAATACTCGGCGTATCACAGGAAACTTTGTAGTAGCTGTGTGCAGTGTCATCGGAACCGTCTA
>JAJQDK010000032.1 GCA_021202245.1 Clostridiales bacterium | reverse complement strand
CCGCCACCACCGAGATCTACACCTAACACTTCGTCGGCAGCGTCAGAAGTGTATACGAGACAGATTTGTGCCATCTCATTTGCATTAATGGATGTTTCTTTGTGATGCAGATAATCTTTTATAAACGGTTTAAATACCTGATGAATTGTAATATAAGATTTTAGAAATTCGATATGTTGATTAAAGTAATTGGAAATATCACGATTGGTTTCCCGTAATGCTTCTCGCATATTTTCATCGGTAAGTTCATTTTCTTCATAGCCTATGGGTGAAAACTTGTGAATACGGATTTGCCAATTTCCAAATTCATTCTGTTCACCACAACCGAATTCGCTAACGGTATCCCAAGTAATCGGTTCGTCAAATTCGTTTTGTCCGTCATCAAAGAAAAAAGAATGATGGTTTAACAAATCGTCAAAGCCAAATGCGTTTCGTGATAGCAGGTGCTTATACGGCGGAAGATTACGCATCCAACTGTCTATCTTCTGAAAAATAGCTATTGCTAAATATACATTCTTATTGTAATTTTTTAAATTATCATATGACATATCATCAGTCAAAATAAGCCTTGTCTTCAAATCTTTTAAATCGTCTAGAAAAATTTCGGCAGAAGAGAGATGATTTGTATTGAGATACGCTGTCAGAATTTCGTTGGCAGCGTATTTCTTTTTACCGATGTAAACATAGTTACTCCAAAAGCAAGCAGAAAAAGAAAACATAAAAATCCTCCGAAAAATAGATAATGTAAGTTAAAAATAGAGAATATAATATAGTTATACAATATCTATTGCTCTTTTTCAAGTGAAATGTTAAAATATCGATAAACAAAAGACGGAGGATTTTTAATGAAAAAATGTATCTACAAGAGCTATGATGAACTGCCGTTATTCTTGAATGCGGAAATGATTGCCGATGTGCTGGGAATGTCAAAGTCGACCGGATATGTGATAATGAACGAAAAAGATTTCCCTGCTCTAAAAATAGGCAGTCGAATTGTTGTACCGAAAGATAAATTTAGAGAATGGGTTGTGAAAAATTCGGGAGGTAATCTTTGAATCTTAATTATTACAACAGCCAAAGAATACAAAATCATTACTTTAAGTTACCGAATGAAATTTTTAGTTTAGGACTAAACAGCGGTGAAATTTCCGTGTATGCTTACCTGATGCTTTGTGAAAACAGAAAAACTTTTAAGTGTTATCCAAGTTACAAAACAATAGGACGAGCCATTAATATGAACAAGAATACGGTTAGAAAATATGTAAAAAGCCTTGAAGTAAAGAGTTTAATTACAACCGAGCCTACTTCAATTATCACTAAAAACGGTATAAAAAGAAATGGGAACTTATAGTTTACAATCTTGCCAATACAGGATGCCATAGATTATTTTCACGAACAGCAGTTTATAGAACATGCTGTTTAACACGAAATTTGAGATTCCAATGAAATGAATTAGAATAGCAGTATAAGAATTCTTGCAAATATTTACGGTTTATTTTCAAGCAGGAGAAAGACACGGGGTTGCAAAGCACCCTCGTGTCTGCTCACAGCAGACGGCAAAGCCGACTGCAATGCGTTTTTTGAGAGCTTCAGCCTCAAAAATTCATAGGGGTCAAATTTCAGCCTTGGGGTTGTACTTATGGGTTGAAATCACTGAATATCCCATTAACACGAAATTTTGTTGGGGTCGCAGTTGTGGGTTAAGAATAATTAGAAAAAATTATTATTTGCTGGATAAATACGACTGCTTGTGGTATTGTATTTGACTTGAAAGGATGTGATACAATGCAACGAAAACTATTGACAAACGGTAACGCATTCAAGAGGACGGATAATCGTTGGTGCGGTGTGGTTTGGTATATGGACGAGTACGGAGAAAGAAAGCGAAAAAGCTTTTCAGGTACAACAAAAAATGAGGTCAACAAAAAGATGACCGAATATATAGCTGAGTTTGAAAGGAGGAAAGATAATTCGCAAGAGTCAAGATTAAAGCTGAAAGACAGTATGCAAAACTGGTTGCAGGTATTTAAATTTCCGTCAGTTGAACAAACGACATACGATAGGTGTGAGTGTGTAGCCGAACACCAAATCTATCCTCTGCTTGGCGAAAAAGTGGTTGGTGATATTACTGCGGCCGATATTAAGAAAGTCTTAATTATTGGATGAATAAGGGTTATGCTTATACGACAGTTAAGAAAGCGTATGTTGAGCTTAATGAATATTTTAGATACTTATATAGCGAGGAACTGATAAGCAAAAATCCAATGGCAAATGTCTGTATGATTAAGAAATCAAACTTCCTGTCATCACAGAATAAAGAAAATCTCCCCGAATGCGAAACCGTTACTGTGTTCACAAATGAAGAGATAGAAAAGTTTAAGAAAGAAGCATTCAGCGTATTCTCAAACGGAAAACGAAAATATCAGCAGTCGGCAGTTTACACGCTGATGCTTAATACAGGACTTCGAACAGGCGAAGTGCTAGGTCTGCTTAACAGCGATGTTGACTTGGAGAACCAAACGCTAACTATCAGACAGGGAGTAAAGGAAATTAAGAACCGAGACGGAGTAAAACCTAAGTCAGGTCGTGATATTAAAATCGGCAAACCTAAAAGTGCAACGAGTAACCGCACAATACCGCTGAATTCAGCTGATTTATCTGCAATCGAGGAACTTACCGCAAAGAATTCTATTTCGGCAAAAATACACCCCTTGTATGCGACGAGAACGGCAACTATACAAAGCCGGTGAACCTACGAAAAAGATTTTATAGAATTCTTAAAGCCACAGGCATAGAAACAAAAGGTTTGCACAGCTTACGACACACATTTGCAACCAATCTTGTAAACGGAATAAGGCAATATGACGGAACAATCAAATCTCTAACACCACGACAGGTTGCAGACTTGCTCGGACACTCAACCTCGCAAATTACAGAGCTTTACTATGTGAAAAAAGATACAAGCCGACTGAACGGGATTACCGATGGATTTGAAATATAAGATAACCTAATAGTATAAGAATACCCACTCGGTGTTAACTGAGTGGGTGAATTTTTGCGATGCAATAAACAAAGAAAAGATTTAGAGATTATTTTTAACTTAACTCAAAAACTGTAAAGTTATAAAATTTTTTGATGCTATATTGATGATGTAACAGACGGAAAGGCTGGAATTATTAGCAACCGTTGAACATTTTGATGCCTGAAACAAGCAGCAAAACAGAAAAATCAGACCGTGCTCCGTATATAAAAATATATCAAAAAAACGGCTTAAACGTAGTGTTTAAGCCGTTTTCGTAAGGGTATCATCTTATCAAAACTTTGCGCTCGTTTGTTGCGGTGTGTTGCGAGAGAAAAGGCTTCATAAACGCTCCTCCCTAAAAATGCTCCGCCGGAGCATTTTCTTAATGGTCGGCTTCAAGTCCTTCTGTGTTGTAATTTTAGCTTTTATAAAAACAAAAGGTCACTGCATTGCAATGACCTTGATTGTTGGCAGGGGCAGAAGGACTTGAACCCTCGGCACGCGGTTTTGGAGACCGCTGCTCTACCAACTGAGCTATACCCCTAAATATTTATTAGTGTTCAATTTAAACAGCGCATCCTTTTGGGATTAGGTTCTTCCTTGCAATATTGCAATGTACCCTCACAGTCAACGTAAGTCTAATTTTATCATCAAAAAATCTTTTTGTCAATAGCTGTTGAGCAATTTATCTGATTTTAAGGAGCAAAAATTATTTCAGCGAATTGCAAAAGTTAATTTCTGCAATTTTTTACAAAAATATTTAATTTATCTATTGACATTTAATAATATAGGTGTATAATATAATTAAATTGTATCATACCAAGAACAATTAGGTTACTATGATAAGGTAGTTAACCGCAAAGCTCTGAAGGTCCTATTCATAATAATAGGACCTTCATCTTTTACAACAGCAGTATTGTAATCAGTAATCCCACTGTTTAAATAAAAATGATAAATATGTATACCTATTTGCCTATCTTAAGCGAGCTTACATCTGGCGTCGCTCCGAGTTAAGCTAAATTACAAATGTTTCGTATTCAAAAAACGTATATGTTCTAAATTACATAGGAGGTTAATATTATGAGCTATTCAATAGGGCTTGATATTGGAATTGCTTCTGTAGGAAGTGCGGTGGTTCTCCTTGATGAAAAAGATGAACCGTTTAGAATTTACAAAATGGCTTCACGAGTTTTCGAAAAAGCCGAAAATCCTAAGGATGGATCATCTCTCGCCGCTCCTCGCAGGGAATTCAGAGGCAGCAGAAGAAGATTAAGAAGAAAAAGGCATCGCAAAGAAAACATTAAACTGCTTATCGAAAAATCAATGGGGGTATCGAGAGAGTGTATTTTAGAACTATGCGAAAACAGTTCAACAATGACAGATATTTATCAAGTGCGTTCGCAGGCTCTTGATAAGAAGCTGAATCGTGATGATTTTATCAGATTGCTTATCCATTTAAGCCAGCGCAGAGGTTTTAAATCGAACAGAAAAGCCGATTCACAAGATAAAAAATCGGAAGCCGGAGCGTTGCTGTCCGCAGTTGAATCTAACACACGCCTTTTAGAGGAAAAACATTACAGAACTATCGGCGAAATGTTGTATAAGGATGAAAAATTTGCGGTATGCAAAAGAAATAAAAGTGAAAGCTATTCCAACACATTCTCAAGGAAACAGTACGAAGATGAGGTAAAGCTTATATTTGAGTCACAGCGAAATCTAAAAAATGAATTTGCAACTGCCGAGCTTGAGAAATGTTATTTAAAAATCTATCTTGGCCAGCGCAGCTTTGACGACGGTCCCGGGGGCAACAGCCCATATGCCGGAAATCAAATAGAAAAAATGCTTGGCAAATGCAGATTTGAAGAAAACGAGCTTCGTGCGGTTAAAGCTTCTTTTTCCTTTGAGTATTTTAATTTGCTATCAAAAGTCAACGCCGTAAAAATTGTGAGCGGCAGCGATAAACGCCCTCTGTCAAAGGAAGAACGCGACATTGTTATAAAGTTAGCCTTTGATAAAAATTCAATTACATATGCTTCGATCAGAAAAGCATTGAAATTGCCCGATAACGATCTTTTCAATATTTCATACAATGACAGTGATTTTGAAAAAACCGAGAAAAAGACTAAATTTACTTATCTTACGGCTTTTCATACTTTTAAAAAAGCATATGGAGATTCTTTCCTGCTATGGAGTACAGAAAAAAGAAACAACCTTGCATATGCGTTGAGCGTTTACAAAAACGATGAAAAAATTATTTGTAATCTTCGGGAAAATGGATTTACCGATGCTGAAATTGATATTGCGCTCACATTGCCGTCGTTTAGCAAAACCGCCAATCTTTCACTTAAAGCACTTGATAAAATCAATCCTTATCTTGAGCAAGGTATGTTATACAACGATGCCTGTGAAGCGGCAGGATACGACTTTAAAAAAACAGAAAAGGATCAGCGCAGGTTTTTGCCTGCCAATCCAAAGGATGCGCCGGAACTTGCGGATATAAATAATCCGGTTGTACGCAGAGCCGTTTCGCAGTCGATAAAAGTCATTAATGCTATCATCAGAGAAATGGGTGAAAGTCCTGCCTTTGTTAAAATTGAGCTTGCACGAGAGCTTTCAAAAAATTTTAAAGACAGAAAATCTCTGGAAAAATTTCAGAAAGAAAACCACGCAGAAAACGAACGCATAATGGAGGAGCTTAAAAGCAAATACGGTCTGCTTCGTCCGACCGGACAGGATTTGATAAAATATAAGCTTTGGAAAGAACAGGATGGCATTTGTCCCTACTCTCTGCAGCCTATAAAAATAGAGCGTTTGTTTGAAATCGGCTACACCGATATAGACCACATTATTCCTTACAGTATTTCTTTTGACGATTCATACAGCAATAAGGTGCTTGTTATGTCTTCTGAAAACAGACAAAAAGGAAATCGTATTCCAATGCAGTATCTTACCGGCAAAAGGCGGGATGATTTCTACATTTGGGTAGACTCATCCAATCTCGGTTATAAAAAGAAAAAGAATCTGCTCAAAGAGAAGCTTACCGAAGAAGATACCAAAGGGTTTAAGGAAAGAAATCTTAACGATACTCAATATATATCAAGATTTATGCTGAAATTTATCAAGAAATATCTTGAAACTGCACCCAATAACACGGGAATTAAGAACACTGTATCATCGGTAAACGGTGCCGCTACCGCATATGTCCGTAAACGCTGGGGAATTCACAAAATCAGGGAAAACGGTGATGTGCATCACGCGATAGACGCTGTTGTAATTGCCTGCATAACGCCGGGTATGATAAAAAGAATTTCCGAATATTCAAAATATCGTGAAACGGAATTTTTTGACGAAGGAACGGGAAGATATTTTGATGTAGATAGAAAAACCGGTGAAGTAATCGACCGTTTCCCTCTACCGTATCCCGATTTCAGGCAAGAAATTGAAATGCTTTGCTCAGATAATCCGTCTCATATTTTGCATAATTGTCCGTTGGTTAATTACTCAACAGATGAAGAGTTAAAGCCTATATTCGTTTCAAGAATGCCAAATCGAAAAGTTACCGGTTCCGCTCATCAGGACACCATAAGAGCTCAAATTATTGAGGATGGGGTAAAATACACCGTATCCAAGGTGCCTCTTACTTCGCTGAAGCTTGAAAATGGTGAGATTAAAGACTATTTTAATCCTTCAAGCGATATGCTGCTTTATAATGCACTTAAAGAACGCCTTATACAATTCGGGGGAAAAGCCGATGCTGCGTTTGCCGAGCCTTTTTACAAGCCGAAAAACGATGGTACATTGGGTCCGCTTGTAAAAAAAGTGAAAATTCGTGAAAAAGCAACTCTCAGCGTTAATGTGCATAATAAAACCGCAGTTGCGGCAAACGGCTCAACGGTAAGAACCGATGTTTTTATGTTGAAGGTAAGGGTTATTATCTTGTGCCGATTTATGTATCGGACACAATTAAAGATGAACTGCCCAATAAAGCTATTGCAGCGCACAAGCCTTATGAAAATTGGATAGAAATGGACGATAAAGACTTTATATTCTCACTTTATTCCAATGATTTGATAAAAATTACATCTAAAAAGGATATGCAATTTTCACTTGTAAATAAGGACAGCACTTTGCCCCCAAATTATATTACAAGAGAAGAATACTTGTGCTTTAAAAAAACCGGTATATCCAGTGCAACAATCACTGTTATTAACCATGATAATACTTATACGATTCCGAGTTTAGGTGTTAAAGGACTTTTATCTATTGAAAAATATAATGTGGACGCGTTGGGCAATATCACTAAGGTCGGCAAAGAAAAGCGGAGGGGCTTTAAATAAATGGGTTACAGAGTTTTATTCCTTGCCAATTCTATGAAGCTGAGCGTAAAAAATGAACAGCTTGTGATTGACAACGGAGATGTTACAAAAATCCCTTTGGAAGATATAGAGTGTATAGCGGTTGACAGTATGCAGGTAGCTTTTAATTCCTATCTTCTTTCTAAAATTTCTGAATATGCCATAACCTTATATGCAACAAACAAAGCTCATCATCCCTGCGGAGTGTTTCTTCCTTTGAACAGACATTCACGCCATTTATCTGTACTTAACAGCCAAATAAATATGCCGCAGCATCTGCGTAAGCAGATGTGGAAGCAGATTGTTGTTCAAAAAATAGAAAATCAGGCAACGGTTTTGAAGCTTTGCGGTGTTGAGCAGTGGGAAAGTATAGACACTCTTAAGAAAAAAGTAAAGCACGGCGACAGTGAAAATATGGAGGCCGTAGCGGCATCTCAATATTTTAAGCTGTTATTCGGCAACGGCTTTACAAGATCAGGTGATAATGCGATAAATTCTTGTTTGAATTACGGTTATGCCATAATCAGAAGCACCATTGCGAAATATCTTGTGGTATATGGTTATGAACCGTCTTTGGGACTGTTTCACAAAAGTACGCTTAACAACTTTAATCTTGCTGATGATTTAATTGAGCCTTACCGTCCTCTTGTTGACCTTTTCGTAAGAAAATACGCTATGCAGGATGAAGAGCTTACTACTGCCCGAAAAGCACAATTGGTTAATTTGCTGACTATGGATGTGATTTCAAACAATAAGATTTTTGCTTGTGCAAAGGCTGTTGACAATACGGTTCAAAGTCTTACAAGCGTTTTGACTGAAAAAACAGAAAATCTTATTTTGCCCCAACTGATTGACCTTGAGCAGCATCAATATGAATAAATTTATGAGAATGATAGTATTTTTTGATTTGCCGGTAAAGACGAAAACACAAAGAAAAACGGCTACCCGGTTTAGGAATTTTCTCCTTAAGGATGGCTATTTTATGGTAAATTTTCTGTTTGTTGCAGGGTATGCAACGGATACGATGACGTTGAAAAACATAAAATACGCATAAGAAACAATAAACCCGATAACGGTTCCGTTAGGCTTTTGGTGATAACCGAAAAGCAATATGAAAAAAATGGAGCTGATTATCGGGAACCTGGTTAACGAAGAAGAACAGGCAAGCTTTGAACAGCTGAGTATTTTTTGAATTTGTAAAAAAGGCATTTTTACAAGTTGAAATTTTAAATTTGCAGAACAAAAACTCCCGATAAACTTAGAATTTATCGGGAGTTTTTGCGTCCCTATTATATCATACCAAGAAAAATTAGGGAACTACAACAAACCGTCTCTCCATTTCTGCCACATCTTCATTATATCATACCAAGAAAAATTAGGGAACTACAACTACAGCAACTATAACTTTGAATTGTTCCGGATTATATCATACCAAGAAAAATTACTTAACTAAAACTAATTTAAAGATGCTATTTATCTTCTTGCAATTATATCATACCAAGAAAAATTAGGGAACTACAACAACATAGACCAGATTATCGCAGGCATTGTAATTATATCATACCAAAAAAATTAGGGAACTACAACACAACGCAAAGCGTACAAAAACTTCTTGCAATTATATCATACCAAGAAAAATTAGGGAACTACAACTCAAGATTTCTGCTGATTTCCGCTGAAAACTGATATACCATTTGCATTAACTATATATCAACAGAAAGTGTAAATTCATTGTACTCCTGAACAGCCTCTTTTAACACTTCAATAATTTTACAAATTTCGTTTTTTAATTCTGATGAAGCTTTATTTTTAGGTTTATAAATAATTTTTATGCTTGCAGGAACATACATAATGCCTGTTATCGCATCCCAAAGTGCATCCAAGTTTTTTCCATACCACTCGGGTAATTCTAATTTTTCCTGTATTATTTGGTGAACTTCTCCTAAATACTCGCAGTCGGAAAAATCCAATATTCTCTCTATAAATGATCTGTGTTTACTATGCTTAATTATCACTCATGTTGAATATGCACAAAAGTCATATAGTGATCGTATGTTACAAAAAACAGACCGTTATTAGAATATTAAAATCATTAATGTGTGTTTTTCTTATAATTTGTTTCATGCAAATAAAAATTTCCTTTTTGTATGTTTTTATACTAAAATCAACTTGACGCTACAAGAATAATCTCAATAAATTATTTTACACTTATATTACGGAACATTTGTTCGTGCCTGTCAAGTATTCTTTTGAAACATAACATACAAAAAAGCACATCCATTCGGATGTGCTTTGGTGGGAGAAGATGGATTCGAACCATCGAAGTCGAAGACAACAGATTTACAGTCTGCCCCCTTTGGCCACTCGGGAATTCTCCCGTATCTATAGGATTTTTAAAGGCAAAGCCTACTGCCTAAACAGTAGGCTTTGTGGAGCTGGTGGACGGACTTGAACCCCCGACCTGCTGATTACAAATCAGCTGCTCTACCAACTGAGCTACACCAGCAAATGCTGACTATTTTCGAGTGCCTATATACTATATCACAATCAAAATATTTTGTCAACACTTTTTTGCAAATTTTTAAATTTATCTTTTAGCGGTTAATGGTAAAATTAACTCAAACACTCAATAGATACAGAAAAAGCAGAGCGAATGCGGCATTTGAGTCTAAAAAATCAAAAAGCAAAAACAGCTTCCGGCAGCCGATGAGGGGTTGTCGCAGCGCGGAATCGGGCAGGCAGATAATCTTAGCTCTGATTTAAAAAATCATTTTTTATTACGTCAAAGATGCCTCTCGGAGTAATTCTTACCTCGGGGATTACGGTCAGCGATAGGAACGACAGCACTACAAACGGGTCTATTCCGTCGGGCACGCCCATATTATGCGCCGTTTCAATCATCTGAGCAAGCCGCTGCTTTACTTCGTCATAAGGGCGGTTGCTGATTAACCCCATCACGGGCAGTTCAAGGACAGTAACTTCTCCGCCGTTTGAGATTGCATATCCTCCGCCGCATTCTGCAAGCGCCCTGCATGCGGCGAGCATATCTTCATCGTTGTCGCCTATAACAATCAAATTGTGCGAATCATGGCTGAATGTTGAAGCTATTGCGCCGTTCCTTATGCCGTAATTCTTGGCTATTCCGACATATTTTTTGCCGGTTGCTCTGTGACGCTCAAATACGGCAATTTTGCTGTAGGTTTCGTTAGGCGCAAATTCTCCGTTCTTTACCGGTACGGCTTCCGTTTTCATCGAGGTTAAAATCTGGTTTTTAATAACTTCAATCACAGTACATTCGGGAGCTTTAACGGGAAGCTTAAAGGATTCCGACGACAGGTCTTTGATTTTCACTGTGTTGAACAGCGCCTTATCAATTTCGGGCTTTTTGCCGTTTTGCTGCTCTTTGACGGGCTTGCCGTTGTATAATACCTCTTCAATTTCCATATCCTTTAGATTTGACATAATAATCAAATCGGCACGGTAGCCGGGGGCAACTGCGCCTGTCCGTGGCAGTCCGTAGGCTTTGGCAGGGTTGATTGTAGCCATTTTGATTGCCTCTATAGGGTCAATTCCAAGCTCAACCGAACGGCGTACATTGTAGCTTATATGACCCTTTTCACGAATTTCGGTTATATGCTTGTCATCCGTGCAGAATGAAAAGCTTTGCGTGGGAATTTTATTTTTTACAATACCGCTGACAATGGCGTCAAGATTTTTTGCAGCCGAGCCCTCGCGTATATGAACCTGAAATCCCGCTCTTACCTCTTCAAGCGCGGTTTCAAAGTCACAGCACTCGTGGTCGGTGTCAACTCCGGCGAGCTTGTAGCACATCAAATCCTTGCCGTGCAAATATCCCGAATGACCGTCAATTACCTTGTTTCGGAACACTTTGAGCTTGTCGGTCATATTTTTATCGCCGTCAAGCACTGCGTGGCAGTCCATAACCTCGCCGAGTCCGAGTATCCTCGGATTGTCAATATATCCTTTCATTGTTTCGGCATCAATCACTGCGCCGTTGTCCTCAACAGAGGTTGCGGGAACGCAGGAGGGCATCATAACATATACGTTTGCAGGCACGTTTTCGGTCTGACTCAGAATATAGTCAATTCCCTTTGCGCCGGAAACATTGGCGGCTTCATGGGGATCGACAATAAAGGTTGTCGTTCCGTTTTCGGCTGCGCAGTCTATCAGCTCGGAGGGCAGAACAAGGGTGGATTCAAGGTGAAGATGAGGGTCGATAAACCCGGGGCAAATGATTTTGCCGTCGGCATCAATTTCCGTTTTTCCCTCGTAGCTGCCCAAGCCTACAATGATGCCGTCCTCGACTGCAATATCCGTTCTGATAATTTCATTGGTAAATACATTGACTACCGAGCCGTTTTTGATAACAAGCTCGGATTTTTGAACACCTTTTGCGCACTCGCTGCGCTGTTTTGTATAGCTTAGCTCCATAATTATCACCACATTTTATAACTTAGGGCAAGCCCCTTGTTTGAATATTTGTTGTAAATAGTTTATTTCGGTTTATGAAAATAATACCACACGAATCAGGCGATATCAAGAATATTCTGCCCCTGCCGAAAATAAAAACGCCCCGAAGGAGCGCTTTTAATCTTGTGATTTTATTTTAATGTATCAATACACTGCTTAAAGGTTTCGATAACATACCAAGCGTCGTCATCGCTGAGAGTTGTGTTCAGCGGCAGAGTGAGCTGGTTTTTGTGCATATTATATGCGTTAGGATAATTTGAAATGTCAAATCCTCTTTTGCTGTAAGCCGAGAGCATCGGCAGAGGTTTGAAGTGGACATTGCACATTATTCCGTGTTCAGCCATTAAATTGTAAAATTTATTGCGGTATTCCGCATCCTTGCCGATAAATCTCACAAAGTAAAGGTGCCCGCTGCTGCGGTGGTTTTCGTCGCAATGATTGAGTGCTTGAATCGGCAAATCCTTAAATTCCTCGTTGTAAAGCCTGATGAGCTGATGCCTGCGCTCAAGTATTTTTTCGTATCTCGAGAGCTGAGCAACTCCGAGAGCTGCAAGCACATCGGGCATATTGCACTTGTACTGAGTATCTACAACGTCATATTCCCAAGCGGCAACCTTATCCTTTTGGCAAGCGTCCTTGGTTTGACCGTGAAGAGAGAGGAGCATATACTGCCTGTACATATCGTCCTCGTCAATTCCGTCATGAGGTCTGTGAACGGCAGCGCCGCCCTCGGCGGTAGTCATATTTTTAACTGCGTGAAAGCTGAAGTTTGTAAAATCCGCAATCTCACCGCACATTTTGCCGTGCCGTTTGGCACCGAAAGCATGGGCTCCGTCGGCTATAACAAAAACTCTGCCGAATTTTTCCTGAATTTCATTTTTGGGGCGGAAAGCTCCCTTTTGACGTTCAACGGCTTCAAAAATTTTGTCATAATCACAGATAACGCCGGCAAGGTCAACGGGAATGATTGCCTTGGTGTTGTGGTTTATAGCCGCCTCCATTTTGTCGTAATCCATTTCATAGCTGCCGCATTTACAGTCAATCATAACCGGCTTTGCGCCTACGTGATAAACTATTGAGGCGGTGGCGGTGTAGGTGTATGCGGGGATAATAACCTCGTCGCCCGGCCCGATCCCGAGAATACGCAGAGTAAGCTCGGCGCAGGAGGTTTGAGAGGAAAGGCATACCGCTCTGTTGACATTGCAGTAGTCGGCAATTTGGCTTTCAAAAAGCTTTGTTTCGGGACCTGTGGTAATCCAGCCCGATTTTACAACCTTTATAACCTCGTCAATTTCCGCTTGAGAAATGTCAGGCGGTGAAAAGGGAATTTTTCTCATATTAAAATCTCCATGTGTAAACGCGGGCTGCCATAACGAATAAATTAAAGCGGCACACCGCACTTTTGACGTACAATCGTTGCATAATGTCGCATTAAATTATACATCAAACCGAGATAAAAGTAAAGATTTAGTAAAAAGATTTTACACAAGTCAGTTTTATTTATCACTTATCAATATTATTTAATTGCTTCTGCTTCAAATATTTGTTTTTAGTTGCCATTCCGCCTCTTATGTGGCGTTCGCTTTTATTTGTATCAAGAACTATACGCACCTCCCGATAAAGCGCCGGATTAAGCACCTTGAGCCGCTGGCTGACGTCTTTATGTACGGTGCTTTTGCTTACTCCGAATTTCTTTGCCGTTTTGCGCACGGTTGCTTTGTTTTCAATTATGTACCGACCCAGCATTGCTGCCCGTTCCTCAACTATTCCTTTCACATAAAAGCCCTCCCGACAGTCTTGATTGTAACCTAAGCCGCAAATTTGCTTAGCTCCGGTTTAAACAGCACTTATTTAACTTATATGCAGGCGCCTTCGGGTGTATTCATATGTGATTTTTCAAATTTTTTGCTTTTTTGCAGCTTGCCGCTCGTCAGAAAAGAAAGCCGATTGATAAAATAAGCAAGATAATAAGCAAGCAAATAAGTAAGATAATTGCAAATTGTGCGGACAGCTTCATTTTTGAATTCCGATTTTCCTGCAATTCCGTTTGCGTTTGTCGGCATTATATGATAGAATATGATAATATAGTAAGCAAAATTCAAACACAGCTCAGAGCAGGCTTTTCTATTTGAGCTTTATGTGTGATTACGGGTGGTAAAAAGTGAAAATAACCGAAATTTTTAATAATAAGCAGAGGACGATTTACTCCTTTGAGGTTTTTCCTCCTAAAAAAACCTCTCCCATAGAGTCGATTTACAGCAAGCTTGAGGAAATTTGCGCGCTCAAGCCCGATTTTATCAGCGTTACCTACGGCGCAGGCGGCACGGTCGGTCACAGCCGCACGTGCGAAATAGCCTCAAAAATCAAGCACAGCTTCGGTGTTGAGTCGGTTGCTCATCTGACCTGTGTAAACAGCACAAAAAGCGATATTGATTCAAATCTTGACGATTTAAAGGCGCACGGAATTGAGAATATTCTTGCCCTGAGAGGCGATTATGTTGAGGGCGTAGAGCCTAAAAAGGAATTTAAATACGCAGGTGATTTGTGCGCATATATTAAGGCTCACGGTGACTTTGACATAGGCGGCGCCTGCTATCCGGAGGTTCATGCCGAAGCAAGGGACGAGGTGGATGATGTGCTGAACCTGAAAAAGAAGGTTGATTCGGGAGCGGAGCATCTCATCAGCCAGCTTTTCTTTGATAACTCGGCGTTTTACAGATTTTTGGAGCGCACCAAAATTGCAGGGATAAATGTGCCGATTGAAGCGGGAATAATGCCTGTTACCAACAAAAGTCAGATTGAACGTATGACTTCAATGTGCGGTGCGAGCCTGCCTGCCAAATTTTCAAAAATTATGCAGAAATACGAGAACAAGCCCGAGGCGCTCAGAGATGCCGGAATAGCGTATGCAGTTGAGCAAATTGTAGATTTAATCGCCAACGGTGTTGACGGAATTCATCTTTACACGATGAACAATCCGTATGTGGCGCGCAAAATCACGGATGCTGTGGGAAATCTTTTATGATTAGCCTTAAAAAATTAAACCGCCGGGAGGCGATACGCTACCTCGGCGGAGCGGGTATAAAGCTTAATGCCGATATGGAGGCGCTGATGGATGAATGTGAAAAGGACATTCTGTCCAATGCAGCCCCAAAATATCTGTATATTGAAAAGGATTTGCCGTGTGAGGAAATTTTGTACGGCAATGATATAAAAAATCATCTTTCCGGCTGTGAAAAAGCAGTGCTGATGTGCGCAACCCTGGGTGCGGAGATTGACAGGCTGATAAGGGTTAATCAGGTGTCCGATATGGCGAGGGCGGTTGTGCTTGACAGCTTTGCAAGCGTTGCCGTTGAGCAGGTGTGCGGCAGGGTTGATGAATTGCTTGCCGAAAAATACGACGGATATTTTATGACGTTCAGATTCAGCCCCGGCTACGGAGATTATCCGATTGAACTGCAAAAGAGCTTTTTGACCATGCTTGACGCTCCACGCAAAATCGGACTTACCACAAACGAAAGCTGTCTGCTTGTGCCTACAAAATCGGTTACGGCGGTTTTGGGTATTTCAAGCTCGCCGATTGAACGCCGTAAGCGCGGCTGCGCGGTTTGTAATATGCGTGATGAATGTCAATTCAGAAGCAGAGGAGAACACTGTGGATTTTAAACAACTTCTTGACGAAAAGGAATTTATTTTGCTCGACGGAGCAATGGGAACAATGATACAAAAAAGCGGAGCGGAGTATAATTCCGTTCCCGAAACGCTGAATATTACCGCTCCGGAGCTTATTGCTTCGTTCCACAAGAAATATGTTGAGAGCGGAGCGGATATTGTGTATGCAAATACATTCGGCGCAAACGCCTATAAGCTGAAAGAAAGCGGCTTCGGCGTGGATGAGATTATTTCTTCGGCTGTAAAAAATGCAAAAAAAGCCGTAGAGGGCACTCAGGCGCTTGTTGCGCTTGATGTGGGTCCCATAGGCCAGCTGCTTGAGCCTGCCGGCGCTCTGTCGTTTGATGAGGCTTACGAATACTATAAGGAGCAGATACTTGCCGGCAGAGAGGCGGATATTATCGTCTTTGAAACAATGACCGATTTGTATGAGCTGAAGGCGGCGGTGCTTGCCGCAAAGGAGAACAGCGACAAGCCGATAATTGCGACTATGACGTTTGAACGCAACGGAAGAACCTTCACGGGCGTTTCTCCCGCATCTGCTGCGGTTACGCTTGAGGGACTCGGAATAGACGCTTTCGGAGTGAACTGTTCGCTCGGTCCCGATGAACTTGAACCGATTGTATCGGAAATTTCAAGATATACGAATTTACCGCTTGTTATCAAGCCGAACGCCGGGTTGCCCGACCCTAACAGCAACGAATACAATGTTATGCCGGATGACTTTGCAAAGAGCGTTATCTCGCTTTTGAAATACGGCGTAAAAATCGTAGGCGGCTGCTGCGGCACAACTCCGGAGTATATTGCGAGGCTGAACAAAGCGCTTGCGGATAAAAAATATCAGCCGCAGAGGAAATGCGTTGACACCGTTGTTTGCAGCGCAAGCACGGCTGTTGAAATTAACTGTCCGAGGATTATCGGCGAACGAATAAATCCTACGGGCAAAAAGGTATTTAAACAGGCACTTGTTGACAATAATATTGATTATATTCTTACGCAGGCTTTAAATCAGGTCAGCGGCGGAGCGGAAATTCTTGACGTAAATGTCGGACACCCCGAAATTGATGAAAAGGAAATGATGGTGCGTGTAGTTAAGGCAATACAAAGCGTTTGCGACGCACCTTTGCAGATTGACTCGACCAAGCCCGATGTGCTTGCCGCAGGACTGAGGTACTATAACGGAAAGCCGATAGTAAATTCCGTAAACGGTGAGGAAAAAAGTCTGCGCTCGGTTTTGCCGCTTGTTAAAAAATACGGCGCGTCGGTTGTGGGCCTTACCCTTGACGAGGGCGGTATCCCCAAAACCGCAGAGGACAGATTTGAAATTGCAAAACGTATTGTTGAGCGTGCGCAGGCTGTAGGCATTGACAGAAAAGATGTTTATATTGATTGCCTGACGCTGACGGTTTCCGCTGAGCAGGACGCCTGCGTTGAAACGCTTAGGGCTTTGCACAGGGTTAAGACCGAGCTGGGCTGTAAAACGTGCTTGGGCGTTTCAAATATTTCATTCGGACTTCCCAACAGAGAGCTTGTTACAAGAACCTTTCTCACAATGGCTCTTGAAGAGGGACTTGATTTGCCCATTGTCAATCCTAATGTCGAGTCGATAACGGGAGCGGTTCGCGCCTACAGGGTACTCACGGGCATTGACAAAAATTCCGTGGATTTTATAAATCACTACAACGATGCGGCGCCTCAGGCGAGCGCGCCCCGGCAGTCGTCGGATATGGATATTTTTACCGCAGTTTACAGCGGACTGAAAAAAGAAGGAGCTTCTGTTACGGAAAAGCTCCTTGAAACGACGGATGCTATGCAAATTGTTAATGAAATGCTCATCCCGGCGCTTGACAGAGTCGGTGATGATTTTGAAAAGAACAAAATATTTTTGCCGCAGCTTATTCAGAGCGCAAACACGGCTCAGGAATGTTTTGAGGTAATAAAAAGACACATCTCAAGGACAAGCGGTTCGCCTGTCAGCAAGGGAAAGATTATTCTTGCCACGGTTAAGGGCGACATCCACGATATAGGTAAAAATATCGTTACGGCTTTGCGCGACACCTACGGTTAGACGGTTGTCGACCTGGGCAGGGACGGCGATCCTCAGCTGATTGTTGATACGGCGGTCGAGCAGAATATAAAAATGATCGGGCTTTCAGCACTTATGACAACAACCCTCAAGAGTATGGAGGATACAATCAAGCTGATAAGAGAAAGAAAAGAGCTTCAGAATGAGGACGGCTCAAGCAAATGCGTTGTATTTGTCGGCGGTGCGGTTCTCACAAAGGAATACGCTATGAAAATCGGCGCCGATTACTATTGCAGAGATGCAAAGGAAAGCGTTGATGCAGCAAAAAAGGTGTTAGGTTAGAGAGGAGAAAGTTTATAATGACGTTGAAAAAATTTAAAGAAAAAAAGCTGTTATAAGTTTTTGCTTGCACTTTTTATAAATCTTATAATAGCAATACTGTTTTTAATAATTGGCGAAACATATTATGAAATTGCAGATAATCAAACATATTCATTATTTATTGCTGATGGAGATTATAAAATAGTTTTTACAAATTATTTTTTGTGTTTATTCTGCGGTTTTATTCAAAATATAATCTATCCGCTAAATGCTTTTGTGACTGTACATTTATTTTTCTGCTTTTGCGCTTTTACGGCAATAACACGAGTATTTCTCGATAAATTTAATACGATAACAGCGCTTTGCATAACTTTGTTTTTGAACGGATTTTTTGCTGTTAATCATTATTTGACAATATCGTTTACAAGGGCACCTGCTTTGATATGTGTTGCAGGATTTCTTTGCATTATCCATTACATAAATCGCTCTAAGTGGAAATTGGGAACAATAATCGGTGCAGTATTTATTTTGATCGGTTCAACCTACAGATTTAAAATTTTTGAAGTTGCTTTGGTTATGGCTGTTTGCTTTGTAATTGCTAAGTCAATATCTCAATATTTTTCAATAGGCAAGCCGCAAAGGAAAATATCGAATATGTTTAAAATCATTTTTGCGCCAAAACGACTTATTGTATGCATTATTACGGTTGCTGTTTGTTTTTCGGTATATTACGTCTCGGATGCTATAAACACCTCAACTGATGAATTGTCGTACTATAAGCAGTATACTACTGCACGTTCAGTGGTTTGGGACCACACTATTGTTGATTGTGATAGCTATGAAGAGGAATATGATAAAATCGGCATAGATGAGAATGATATTGCAATGTTGCGAGCCGGATATATGGACGATGAAGGTGCATTTACACTTGAAAAGTTACAGCAAATAAAGGATATTCAGCCTAATAATATTTTAGAAACGCAATATATTGTAAGTACTATAAAAGAAATGTTTGAAACAGAAATCGGATTTATAATAGCTTTAGGCGATAAAGGTATGGTTTGTCTTGCTTTTGTTTTTGTTTTAATACCGTTTATCATAGTGTGCAAAAAAAGGAATTGTTTTATACCGATTTTCTTAATGGTTGTCGCTTTTTGCTTTTATTTGTACCTTTGGTTTTTTTGGCAGAGCCCCCTTCAGAGCAGTATATGTTTTATGGGTTTCTGCAATTATATATTTATTTTATTCATTTTCATTTGACGAATGCAGAGAGTGGGTACAAAAATTTTTCAGAAGCAAGAAAAAATTATTTTTGTCGCTGACATCTATTCTACTGGTGATTACTTCACTTTTCGGATTGTATGTGAGCAATGTAGCTAACGATTCTCTGAAACGTTATCAAGCCGGTGAGGAAATTTTGGAGTTGGAACAGTATATTGAAGATAATTCAGACAAAAAATTCGAAATCGCAAGATGTGTAAATATCTCGATATCAGACGATTCTGTATATTCCGTAGAAGATAAAGATATATACGGTATCTGTGAAACATTTAGCTGCACATATTACGGGCATCCGAACTATAAAGAAGAAATGAAAAATTTCGGAACGGACAATATGTATGCAAACCTTTTGAATGATGGTGTTTATTTTGTTGATGACAACGACAATTCGCAGGTCGATATGATGCGGAAGTATTTGCAAAAATATTATTCGGAAGGTGAGACTGTAGAATGTTTAGAGTATCAGAGCGTTAGCCATTACTGCATATATAGTTTTTCGCTGCAATAATCTATCGAAAATCAATTTATATCGATAACGCAGATTTCAGCGCAGTTATTTATGCGGAAAAGCGGATTGGAGTTGCCGAGTCCCGATGTAATGACCATATGGGTGGTTCCGAAGTCAAACTGACCTGTGTCATATTCGGGAAAGAAGCCCTGATTCGGCGCAAACAGCCCTCCTATAAACGGCAGACGTATAAGTCCGCCGTGAGTATGACCGCAAAGGACTAAATCCACATTGCTGTCGGTTACTATATTTCCGATGTATTCGGGCTGGTGATGAAGCAGAATTGAATACTGATTTTCAGAGGCTTCCTTGAAGTCGTCCCAAAAATACCGCTCGTCGTTATCATAATCCGGGGCATCATATTCATAATATGGATAGTCGGACATTCCTCCGATAAGTACGGTTCCGTTCCCCGTGTCAAATTCAATATATTCGTTGTCGAGAAGCAGGGCTCCGGTGCTGTTTATCTCGCTCTCAAAGTCGATTTTATCCGCCAAATCTCTTTCGTGGTTGCCGAGGCAGCAGTAAACTGGGGCAATTTCGGTGAGCTGTGACAGCAGCTCCTTCATTACGCTGTCATCCTCAAAATAACGTGTAACCATATCTCCGTCCACGGCGATAAAATCGGGATTTTGCTCTTTGATTTTGTTTACGAGCCGGACGTTATCTTCGCCGAATTCCTTGTTGTGCAAATCAGATATGAGCACAAAATGCATGGCGGCGTCATTCTTATCGTTTGTAAAGCTATAGTACGTTGTATGTATAACATTGGTGCAGTATATTCCGTCTGCGATTGTCACAGCAACTATAATTAAGACGACGGATAAAAGAATTTTGATTTTTTTACGCATTTATTTGCTCCTTTCACAGCGGCATTGCGATGGATTGACCGATAACAGTATTTTATTTCTTTAATTCGGCTTTGTCAACGCCGAAATCGGGTGAAATTACAGACACGAAAAACCGATACACTTCAAGCAAAATGGCAATTATTTGACAAATTTATCATTAAAAATGGCACATATAATTGCAAATGCGTGTTCGGCTTACTTTTGACCGATTTTTGTGTTAACATATACATATATTTGCTGTCTAAAATTAGCTTTGGAGAGAGGACATATGGAACTCAAAATAAAAAATAAAAATGTTTTGATTGTAGGAGCGAGCAAAGGCATAGGCAAGGGTATAGCGCTTGCGTTTGCGCAAGAGGGTGCAAACATAGTTGCCGTGGCGAGAACCGAAGAGCTTATGAAAGAGGTCAAAAAGGAAGCGCTGGACCTGGGCTGTCCTTCGTTTAATTATGTCATTGAGGATATTATGACCTGCGACACCAAGCAGTTCGCGCAAGCGTTGATTGACGAATACGGCGTATTTGATATAGTGGTACATAATGTCGGCGGTTCTCTTATAAGCAGAAATCCTCTCGGAGGCGCCGAGGAATGGAATTATGCGCTTAAATTTAATGCAGTTGCATCTATTGACATGAACAGCGTTCTTATCCCGCCTATGATAGAAAAGGGTTGGGGCAGAGTTATACAGATTTCTTCTATTTCTGCAAAAATGCTGAGAGGCAATCCTTTGTATGCTTCGGCAAAGGCGTTTCTTGACGCCTATGTTACAACGGTCGGACGTTCGCTTGCCCCTAGGGGTGTAGTAATGAGCTCGGTGCAGCCAGGTGCAGTTGCATTCCCCGGAAGTTATTGGGATAATTATACCAGAACCGACACGGCAAGATGTGAAGATTTTCTCAGACATCATCAGGCAATCAACCGTTTCGGCACTCCGAAAGAAATTGCCGATGTTGTCCTTTTTATGGCAAGTGAACAGGCTTCATTTATGCCTTCGGCTATTGTTCCGGTAGACGGAGCGAATATGTAATAATAGGCGGGGTATTTGCTATGAAAAGAGCTTTTGATATTGCGGCAAGCGGCATAGGACTGATTATACTTTCTCCTGTCCTTTTAGTCTTATCTTTGATGATTGTTTTTGACAGCCCCGGCGGAGTGTTTTTCAGAGGTCCTCGTATAGAAAAAAACGGAAAAACCTTCAGAATTTTTAAATTTCGTTCGATGGTTAAGGACTGCGAAGGAAAAGGGAAATGGGATGTCGGCGATAATGATGACAGAATTACGAGGACAGGTCATTTTTTGCGAAAAACCAAGCTTGACGAGCTTCCCCAGCTTATAAATGTATTTAAAGGCGATATGAGCTTTGTAGGACCCAGACCTGAGCTGAAGGTTTATGTTGATATGTACACGGAATCCGAGAAAAGAATTCTTGATTTAAAGCCCGGAATTACCGATTACGCAAGTATGGCAAATATTGCTCAGTTTGAAACCTTTACTAAAGCAGAGGATCCGGATGAAGCGTATTTAAAATATATCAGACCGCTGAAATTAAAGCTTCAATTGTATTATAGAGAAAATCACACCTTTTTCGGTGATATTCGTTTAATATTTTGGACGATTTACAAGGTTATTACACACTCCGACAAGGTGCCGAAAGAGATTATTCCGATTATTGAGGAACATCAGCTTTACGTGGAGCAGATAAGCGAGCGTAACGGAACGAGTGAAGCAGTGCAGATTCAGACTGCATGAGCTTTATGCAGGCAGATGTTTTTCTCAAGGTTGGTCGGTTGAATACAAAGCGGAGCTTATTTTAGCTTGTGAGGGTTTTTAGTTAATGATAATTTATTGGTCAATGCTGCTGTGGGCACCCTTGATTTATTTTATATATTCCTTAGGTCACAAGGAAGAAATTTTGCTCACGGATTATAATATTCAGCAGGGAATTCAAAAAAATACCCCTCGGTTACGCAATAGTTGTGTTCGGATATTTTATCTTTTGGATTGGAATGAGAACCTACATTGCTGATACGTCTACTTATATCGGATCATTTAACAGCATAAGCTCTGATTTTTCAACAGGATGGAGCGAGATAAATTGGGACGGTAAAAATCCCGGATTTGATATTTTTAATTTGTTTTTTAAATGCTTTATTTCTGACGATTTTCAATGGTGGCTGATGACTATTGCAATTGTTTCCGGTGCCTGCATAATGATAGTTCTCAGAAAATATTCTGTTAATTTTTTCTTCAGCGCCTTTCTTTTTATTTCAATGCTGACTTTTACATGGATGATGAACGGTATGCGCCAGTTTATCTGCGTCGCCGTGCTGTTTTTATGCTGTGATTGGATTAGAGACGGTAAGTTTGTCAGGTTTACAATTGTTGTTTTGCTTATGTCTACCTTCCATATGACGGCACTGCTGATGATACCGGTTTATTTTGTAGTGCGATGCAGGCCTTGGAGCAGAAGAATAGGGCTGTTTATTATTGCAATAATTTTAATTTGCATCTTTGCCGAACCGTTTTTTGATGGAGTTGACAGTGCTTTAGGAGGTACAGTTTATTCCGGTTCAACCTCGCAGTTTGACGAGGACGACGGCGTGAATCCGCTCAGAGTTCTTTTCTATGCAATTCCTCCGGCTGTTGCATTTTGGAAAAGAGATATTCTTAAAGAGTATTACGAAAAAAACACAATGTTACCGATTTGTATAAATATGTCGCTCACTACCGCATTATTTTATTTGGTAGGTATGTTTACGAGCGGTATTTTAATCGGCAGGATACCGATATATTGTGAAGTATATGATTTAATATTAATTCCGTATTTATTGAGAGTTTCGTTTACGCCGAACGACAGAAAAATAGTTATGCCGGTTTATATATGTATTTTAGTTTTATATTTTTATTCACAAGAATTTTCATATTATGTCAGCGATTTAACAGGAACTATAAGTTAAGCAGTATTATGTATTATTAATTGCCGATTAGTTGTAAAATCAAACCTAAATGCAATGGTTTAAAAGAGAGGATAGGGATTTATGACAAGTAAGGAGCTTGCGTGGCTTATACGCCGCCACGGAATAGAAATGACTCATCTGTCGGGCGGCAGCCATATAGGAGCAATTTTGTCGGTTGCCGATATTATGGGTGTTCTGTATACCGACATACTGAAATTTGACAAAAATAATCCCGAATGGGACGAAAGAGACCGTTTTATCCTCAGTAAAGGACATGCAGGCGCAGCCGTGTATGCTGCAATTGCAGAAAACGGCTTTTTCCCTATAGAGGAGCTGAAAACTCATTATTCCGACGGAAGCAGGCTTTCGGGGCATGTTTCTCATCATCTTCCCGGAATTGACTTTTCAACCGGCTCCCTCGGGCACGGACTTCCCGTTGCCGCAGGACGGGCGCTTGCCGCTAAGCAAGACGGAAAAGGCTTCCGCTCCTTTGTGGTTATGGGTGACGGCGAATGTAACGAGGGTTCTGTTTGGGAAGCGGCAGAATTTGCAAATCATTATAAATTAGACAATCTTGTCGCTGCTGTCGACCACAATCATATGCAGAGCCTTGATTATTGCAACAACACGCTTGAGGTTGATATGATTAAGCGCTGGACAGGCTTCGGCTGGAATGTAATTGTTGTTGACGGGCACAACCATGATGAGCTCAGAAATGCTATGACAGATACGTCAAACCCCGAAAACAAGCCGACTGTGGTAATTGCAAACACAGTAAAGGGAAAGGGCGTTTCGTTTATGGAAATGGACATCCTTTGGCATTACAGATTTCCACATGACGGATGGGAATACAACTGTGCGGTCAATGAACTGCACAAGACAAAACCCGATACAGTTGTTGACCCGTATACTCCCGACGGCTGCCCGGAAATTGCTCCAGAACCGGAGAATTGCAGACATACGGTTTCGGAAACATATCATCCCACATTCTACACAAGGGAGGTTGAGGACAGATGAGAGATACGGTAATCCGCACGCTGACCGAGCTTGGCAAAAAGGACAGGAATATTGAGCTTGTAACGGGCGATTTGGGATTCGGTGTTCTGAAAAATTTTTGGGAAACGCTCCCCGACCAATTTGTGAATGCGGGAATTGCAGAGCAAAATATGACAGGTATGGCAGCCGGTATGGCGCTTGAAGGCAAAAAGGTGTTTACATATTCAATAGGCAATTTCCCTACTCTGCGCTGTTTGGAGCAGATAAGAAATGACTGCGCTTATCATAACGCCAATGTTAATATAATTTGCGTAGGCGGAGGTTATGTATACGGCTCGTTGGGTATGAGCCATCACGCTACTGAGGATATAGCCGTTCTGCGCGCATTGCCCGGAGTTACGGTTATTTGCCCGGGAGATCCGAAAGAGGCTGAGCTTGCAGTAAAGAAAATTGCCGACACCGACGGAACCTGCTATTTAAGGCTCGGCAGAGGCGGCGAAAAAACCATAAATGCCAATCTCAAAGAATTTACAATCGGAAAGGCATACAAGCTGAGAGACGCTAAAAATTTGCCCGTAAAGACTGCGGTATTTTCAACCGGCGCAATTTTAGAGGAAACTCAAAAGGCCTGTGATATGCTTGAAGAAAGCGGAATAGGTGTTGAGCAGTACAGCTTTCCTACGGTTAAGCCGATAGATAAAGAGGTAATCAGGGACTGTGCAGACAGATTTGATTACATTTTCACAATAGAGGAGCATAATATTGTCGCAGGCTTCGGCAGCGCAGTTGCGGAGGTTATGGCTGAATGTGGCGGAAAAGCTAAGCTCCGCAGAATAGGCATTGATGATTTCTACTGCGTTGAAGTGGGAAGTCAGGCTTATCTGCGTGAACAGGTAGGCATTAACGCGGAAGGCATTACTAAAAAGATAAAGGAAGTTGTTGCGTGAGTAAGAAAATTCTGCTGACTGCAACCGAGCTTCATTTGTCGCAGTTTTGGGCACCACATATTAAAAATTTCATTGACAACGGGTATTCAGTTGATATAGTTTGCTCAAATGTTTCAAATAAACTTGATATATTAAAAAATAAATTAGGAGATTTACCTGTATCGATAGATGTTGTTGATTTGGCAAGATCTCCGTTCAGAATATCAAATTTTAACGGATATAGGCAGATTAAAAAAATGCTTGCTGAGCGTCATTATGATATAATAATGACTAATGAGCCTGTAATGGGAGTTTTTACTCGGCTGGCAGCAAAAAAATATCGAAAGTACGGAACAAAGGTGCTGTATACGGCGCACGGGTTCCACTTTTTTACAGGTGCTCCCAAGCTGAATTGGATGATATTTTATCCTATTGAAAAATGGCTTGCAAAATATACCGATGCTCTTGTTACAATAAACACAGAAGACTACGACAGAGCAAAGCGTAAGTTCAACGCAAGAGATGTTTTTTACATTCCCGGAATAGGAATAGATGTTTCGTGTTATTCGAGAGATGAAAGTGCAAGAGCAAAAAAGCGTGCAGAGCTCGGATTGTCTGATGATGATATAATGCTTTTTTCCGTTGCTGAGCTTACGAAGAGGAAAAACCTTGAGGTTGCCGTTAAAGCTATGGCAAAGATAAAGAGTAAAAATGTTAAATATTTTGTGCGTGGTGAGGGCATTCTTAAGGAATATCTTGTGTCTCTTACAAAAGAGCTTGGAGTTGAAGACAAGATTTTTTTCTCGGCTACGGAAAAGATATATCCGAAATGTGCAGCGCTGCGGATATTTTTATTTTTCCAACCTTGCAGGAGGGACTGCCTGTTGCTTTGATGGAAGCAATGGCAAGCGGTTTGCCTGTTTTGTGTTCCGATATCAGAGGGAACGTTGACCTTATTGAAAACGGCAAAGGCGGATATACATATAATAAGTTTGATTCCGACGGCTTTGCGCAGGGTATTGATAAGCTGGCAAATGATGAACAGCTGCGCAGTAATATGGTAAAGCATAACAGGAAAAAGCTCGAGAAATTCAGCATAGAAAACGTCCGGGCAGAATATCTAAGGATTTTAAACAATTTAGTTACAGATTTTTCAACTAAGTGAGGAAGGAATATTATTTTATGGAGCATCCCTGCATATCAGTTTTAATGGGAATTTATAACTGTTCCGCTACTTTGGAAACAGCTGTTGATTGTATAATTAATCAGACATTTGAAGATTGGGAATTGATTATGTGCGATGATTGTTCTACAGATGATACGTACAAATTGGCATGTAAGCTCGCGCAAAAAGATAATAGAATAAAAGTTATAAAAAATGAAGTAAACCGTACACTTGCGCCTACTTTAAATCATTGCCTAAAGTACGCAAAAGGAAAATATTGTGCAAGAATGGATGGCGATGATGTTTGTATTCCGGAAAGATTCCAAAAAGAAGTAGATTTTCTTGAAAGCAATTCTGATTTTGCTTTAGTTAGCGCATCTATGGATCATTTTGACGAAAACGGAAAGTACGGTAAGTCGGTTTTTCCCGAAAATCCGACCCCAACAGATTTTGTTTCACATACGCCTTTTTGCCATGCTTGTTGTATGATTAGAACAGATATTCTAAAAAAAGTAAATGGATATTCGGAAAATAAAGATGTTGAAAGAATAGAGGATTATGATCTTTGGCTTAGATTATATGAAGCCGGTTACAAGGGCTATAATTTTCAGGAATCAATGTATTCTATGCGAGATGACAGAAATGCGATAAAACGCCAAAAATTTAAATACAGATTAACTGAATATAAATTAAGGCTCCGTATTGTTAAAGTGTTTAACCTTTCTTTCGTCTATAATATTAAAGCTTTACGTCCGATAATATTGGGATTAATACCTACACCGATATACGTAATTTTACATAAGGTAAGGTTAAGAAAATGACAAAAATATTATTTATGATTCCAAATCTTTCTCACGGCGGAGCGGAGAAAGTGCTTGTAAATCTCGTGAACAATATGGACAGGAATAAGTTCGATATTACAGTTCAGACCTTATTTGCAGGCGGTGTAAACGAGCAATTTTTGAAGAAAGACATAAAGTGCAAATATTGCTACAAAAAACATTTAAAGGCAACAGCAAAATTTTGCAGCTGTTTTCTCCGCAGACGCTGGCAAGCTCTTTTCAATAAATCAAGAGATAAAGGAGTTTTTTATATTGGGATTAAAAATTGAAACATGGACGATTGCGTATCGTGCCAAAAAGCAAGGATTAATTTTGAAAGACCTAAACGATTTTACGATCATCAAAAATGGTCGTAAGGGGTGGTATGCTGATCCGTTTTTATTTGAATATGAAGACGACACCTATCTTTTTGCCGAATATTTTTCTTATAAATTAAGAAGAGGTATTATAGTGTGCAGCAAATATGATAAATTAAAAGATAAATTTGATAAATACAAAGAAATTATTTCTGAAGCATATCACTTATCTTATCCTTTTGTCTTTAAATATAATGACGAAATTTATATGATGCCGGAAGCTAATGAATCAAAAAACATTGTATGTTTATAAGGCTGTTTCTTTTCCTTATAAATGGGTAAAATGCCCTCCGATGCTTGACAATATCAGGTTGGTTGATACAACACCTTTTATGGTTAATGATAGAATATTTGCTCTTACATATAAGTTAAATGAGTCAAAAAAGCTCAAAGATGAGTTGATTTTATTAGAGTTTGACGGAGAACAGTTTAGACTATCAACGCAAGGCGTTATTTCAACAGATATAAGCGTGGCAAGACCGGGCGGAAAATTCTTTTATATTGAAGATAAGCTTTTTAGAGTATCTCAGGATTGTAAAAGCGGATACGGTGCGGCTCTAAATATAATTGAAGTGAAAAAAGAGCTTGAGTCTAAATATGAAGAAAAAATTATTAAGAAAATAAGTCCCAATGAAGTAAAAATTTCTAAAAATAAAACTGCAAAAGGTATACATACATATAATTTCAGCGACAAATTTGAAGTAATTGATTTAAAGTATTATAAGAGATCATTTATAAGACTGTTTTATAAATTTTTAAAATTAAAATAGAATAGAGCATACAGTTATATATTTTAGCTAATACAAACGGAAAAGGCATTTGAAAATAATGATATGAATTTGTGGAAGCTGGCAAGTAGCTACGGAAGTTAGCGTTTTACGGTAAACGGATATGTATACACAAGCGTGTTTAAACGTTCGATTCAAAATTTATATAGATTATTACGATATTAAAGTGAGAAAAAATGAGACCTAAGATTTCAATTATTATTCCTGCGTATAACGCGGAAAAGACAATTAAAATGTGTGTGGAAAGCATATGCAATCAAACCTATGATAATTTTGAAATCATTGCTGTCACCGATAAATCACTTTTTGGATTATTCCGCTTGGTTCGTTTTTGAAACTGAATATCAAATAAATTCAGGTCTCGGTTTCGGAGCGAAAGCAAATTCCCCGGTTCTTAAAGAGATGCTCGTCTATTACGTTAAAAGGAAATATGTTATTGACGGCAAATTCGATATGGAGCTTTGCCCAAAGGCTAACACTGATTGTCTGGAAAAAACTCTGAAAAATTTCACGCGAAACGGGCAGACACAAATTTTGAATAATATACTCATTGTTTCCTGTGCTGACTATGCAAGCGTTGCCGTTCATCACGCAACTACAACTTGGCAGGAGGGAGCATATAATGAATCTAAACAGCCGTATAAAGATACAAAGCTTAAGCGGTTTTTAAGAAAAGAGAAAAAATTCACTTTTGTACAAAAGCATTTCGGAAAAAAGGAATAGAGCTTTATATTTTTTTAGTATATGATTTTCTTGAATACGGACCGCTTTATTTTGTTAAGAAAATATTTAAAAAAATTATAAATAAAAAATAAGGTAAATTAGAAAATGACAAAAATATTATTTATGATTCCAAATCTTTCTCACAGCGGAGCGGAGAAAGTGCTTGTAAATCTTGTGAACAATATGGACAGGAATAAGTTCGATATTACAGTTCAGACCTTATTTGCAGGCGGTGTAAACGAGCAATTTTTGAAGAAAGACATAAAGTGCAAATATTGCTACAAAAAACATTTAAAGGCAACAGCAAAATTTTGCAGCTGTTTTCTCCGCAGACGCTTTATAAAAAGTACATAAAGGAGCATTATGATATAATTGTTTCATATCTTGAGGGTCCCACTGCAAGAATAATCAGCGGATGTACCGATAAGGATACCAAGCTTGTGAGCTGGATACACAGTAAAATTGACAATGCGAAAGTGGCGTCTGCAAGCTTTAGGAATTTTAATGAAGCGAAAAAGTGTTACGATAGATTTGATAATACAGTTTGTGTTTCCCGTTTAGTAAAGAGATTTTTTAAAAACACATTAAATTTTGAAAAACCGTTAGAAGTGTTATATAATACTATTGAAGCAAAAGATATATTAAAACAATCAGGCGAAGAAGTAGATGATTTGTTCTTTGATAAAAGTTGTATAAATA
>JAJQDK010000144.1 GCA_021202245.1 Clostridiales bacterium | reverse complement strand
TAATAATATTAGGACATATTCATCCTATTTTACACATAATAAATTTGGAGGTGCTTTTATGAACGTAAACACTAAAGCTCTTGTTTCAATCACGGAAGCAAATCAAAATTTCTCAAAGGTTGCAAGATTAGTTGACGAAAACGGCTCGGCAGTTATTCTCAAAAATAATGTCCCCCGTTACCTTATAGTTGAATTCAGTCAGGCTGAAGAGGAACAAACTGCAAGTAATGAAGATGTTTTGGAAATTTCAAAACGCTTAATCGCTAAAAACAAAGCTGCATATGAGGTTCTTGCTAAATGATTATCCTTTCAAAAAATCAGGTAATACTACTTCATAACGAACTTATTAAAGCATTCGGCGGAACTTCAGGCATTCGTGATGACGGACTGTTGGACTCAGCTGTTAACGCACCGTTTCAACGGTTTGACGGAGCCGATTTATTTCCTACGATTCAGCAAAAAGCAGCAAGGCTTGGTTATGGATTAATTAAAAATCATGCCTTCATTGACGGCAACAAGCGCATAGGAACACATTCAATGCTCACTTTTTTAGCATTGAACGGAATTGAGCTTGAATACACCCAAGAAGAGTTATTTAAAACAATTCTATCTGTTGCATCAGGCGAACTCTCATGCGATGAATTAACTGAATGGATAATTAAACATCAGATTTAATGTAACTCCCGTGCTTGCTTTTTATCATTTATCTTCTGCTGTAGCTTTTTATCTGTGAGCAGAGCAACTGCTATTTTCTTCAGCGCCGCACCTATGGTAGCGCTCATATATATTACCTCCTGAACGAAAAAATCCGATTGAAATTCACTTAAGAAAATCAATCGGATTTCTCATATTTGTACTAAAGAATTCATGTGAACAACTTATCTATTTCTCTTTTTGCTTCAGACATTATCTTATACATATCGCTACCATATATATCAAGATTTTCTGCCTTTACAAGTAAAACCTCATCTATTCCAAGCGTACCCTGTGCCAAAGCTTTGACATAACCATATCCGTAGGCATCATCTGCAATCGTTCCGCCTGCCGTTGTAACATAATACAGTTTTTTAGCTTTGCACATACTTACGGGTGCGCCTTCATCTGAATAAGAAAAAGTAAGACCGACAACACAGATACTTTCGAGATATGCTTTTACAACTGATGGAAATGATAAATCCCAATAGGGTGCAACTAAAATTATTTCGTCTGCCTTTGCAAACTGCTTGGCATACTTAAAATAAGGATTGCTGAAATCTCTTTTTTGACAAGCTTCATCTCTCATAGAAAGAGTTTTTAATTTCATCGGAAAAATATTTTCTTCCGAAAGCCGTACATATTCAACATTACAGTTAATTTTCCCGGCAAGATAATCTGCAAGTTCTCTTGTTCTTGATTCAGCTCTGACAGCTCCGTCAATATATAAAAGCATTTTATTTTCCTCTTTTCTGTTTATTACCTGCTGCCGGTGTTGCTCACTGCAAAATAATCTTCTTTCAATATCGCGTAATGCGCACTGTCACAAATACCCTGCATATTTTTATCCGACTGTCTTGAGGTTCCTTCATATACTAATCCGCATTTCTTCATAACATCTCCCGAGTGAGGATTGCGAGGATCATAACTAGCTTCAATACGATTTAAGCCTACTTCTTCAAATAGAAATCTTATTATTTCTCTAAATGCTTCGCTCATTATCCCTTTGTGCCACCAATTATATCCAAGACAATATCCGATTTCAGCGGATTCGATATCTTCTCTGAGCTGTACCACGCTGATTGCGCCTATAGGCTCTCCGATTTCTTTCAGAACTATTTTCCAGTCATAAAAATCAAGCTTATCCTGATTATCCAACAAAAATTTATGATATGTAGCTTCTAATTGCTCAACGCTTTCATATGGAGGCCAAGTCATATATTTGGTTACTCTCTCATCATTCACCCAGTTTCTGAACATCGGCTCAGCGTCATTGCTTTTTGTTTTGCGCAATATCAATCTTCTTGTTTCAAGTGTTACTGTTCCGAGATTTTTCATATAAACATACTCCTCTCACTATCTATTATATTGGCATACCGAAATAATATCAAGAGGAATTTTTATATTTATCAAAAAGTTTGATTCCCTCTTTATTTACCTTAAATGATGAATCCAGTCCGCCGGGCTGTTTTATTCACGGGCTTTTTCTATAAACTATTTAACCATCCTTGCTTCTAACGCAATAGGGCAAAAAATAATGCCGACAGGTAATAGCATTAAAAGCTATAACTTGCCGGCAATTACGTATATATTAGCTTTACTAAATTACTCCTTTTCGGGTCAGATATAATTTCTTTATAACATTCTTAATATATATCACGGTTACAGTAAAAATCAGGGCAAATATTATAATCAGCCACACAAGCAAATTAAACGAATTTGAGTAGAGATTAACAAGATAGGTATCGCCCGTCAGTGCAAGGCTGTTTGCAAGATTTGAATTTTCGGCAATCGCCGTGATGTAATATGATATATCAAAAATATTGTCGTAAGGTATATATTTGGGGATTATATAAATACTAAAATCAGAAATAAAGAATATTATGATTAGTATTGCAGGCAACCCAAGCATCGTTATAATCAGCAGGATATATTTGTACGGTATTGATTTTAATGATTTAAAAAAGTAATTTTCTTTCAGATTTTCTTTTATATCTATTACAAGCTTTTTTGCAGGTTCCGTACCATATTTTAAAAGAAATAAAACACAAGGCAACAAATAGTATAAAAAATAAAATATGCTCAAAGCTTTTGATTACCTTTGCTTTATCTGAAAAATTTGTTGAGTGATATTGGCTTAAAGCCATCTGTTCAATCAATGGGGCAGAGCTTGCCGAATTACTATATGAAATAGTATCTATATTGCAGTTTCCATAGTCGCTGTAACAGGTGTAAGGAATATAAACTCTTTGTTTTCCGTCAGTTGACAGACGATTTATTATATTTTCGTTTTCTTCGATAACACCGCAGACCGTGTAGCTTTCATCATTAAACTCTATTGTCATTCCTACAGCGTCAGTATTAAAAAATAATTTAAGAGCAAGGCTGCTGCCTATAACAGCAACCTTGTTTTTGTTTTCTGTATTTTCTTTTGTAATACCGCTGCCATTAAGCGTTTGCCCGTAAATTTCAAAGTAAAATTCGTTTGTAAGAACAGGCGTAACTGTTTCTTCTTTAACATTCGTTTCGTCAAGCTCCGCGCAAAAGCTGACCTGATTGAATGAAATTCGCTCCGAAAGGCTTTCAATATCTTTAATTGTCAATGGCAAGGTATCGGACTTCAGATTGTAATTCAGCTGAGTTATATTTGTAAGCTGAGAAAGTGCGTTGCCGCTGATATAAAAGCAACTGCAAAAAGCAACCAAAGTTAGTACGGTTATCAACAAGACAGACAAAATTCTCTTATTTGACATATGCTATTCCTCCTCGGCAATATGCACTCTGTCACCGTTTGAAAGACTTTTAGATGTTGAATAAACAACCTCTGTGCCACCGTAAATATCGCTTGAGGTCACTTCATAATATAAATCGTCCTGAGCCTCAATATTAACGGTCAACTCGCTGACGGTAGTTTTTCCGCTCTCGTCAGTTTTCGTCATAAACAAAGAGCCTGTATCACCCATAGATGTTACTGCGGAAATCGGTATCAAATACCTGTCGCCGCTGCTTTGCTCTCCGTCAATAGTTCCGTACAATACTTGTGCTACCTTAACCTGCGGCAAAAGGATATTGTCTATTGTACTTGAAAAATATGTAAGAAAGGCTATTATAATTAAAAATGCAATTCCAATGCGTATTGAATACCTTTTTAGCTTATCTGTTTTCATCTTACTCTCCTAACTCTTATCAACCTGAATAAACGGTGAATCGACATCTCTCTGCCCGTAGGTATAGATGAGTAACGGAATTATCATAAACATTACTCCGCATGCAAAAACAATCCCATAGTCAGAGTTGCTTATATCTGACAAGCCGATTGAAAGCGGATACATCGCCTCATCGTCAAAATAGATAAGCGGTTGTTCCACAACATTCCAATTATCTATAAAGCAAAGCAGAGTAAGGGTTATCAGCCCTCCCTTTATCTGCGGTAAAATAATGTTTGTAAAAATCTTAAAATATGACGCGCCGTCAATTCGTGCGGCTTCGATGGATGACTCGGGAATATACTTTATGCTCTGCCTTAAAAGGCAAATTCCGAATGCAGAGAATGTGCCGGGCAATATTACTGCAAGAAAATTGTTTAGCAAATCAAGATTGTCAAGCACAATATAGTTTGGCACAAGAGTTACCTGTAAAGGTAAAATTAAAAGCACTATGTAAACAAAAAACAGCTTATCTCTAAATGGAAATTTCAGCTTTGCAAAAGCAAATGCCGCAAGTGCAGACACTGCAACCTGACCTATTACCGTCGGGAATGTAATAATCACCGAGTTCCAGAATTTCAGCAGATATTCGGGTCGTCTGAAAAACACCTGATAATACTGTTCAAACGAGAACATATCGGGAATAAGGTTAATGCTTTTATATTCTCCGTTTGTAAAATCAAGCATAGAGCTAACCTGTGAATTCGGCATAAACGAGCAGGCAATCATATACACAACAGGAAAAAGAAAAACCGCCGTAATCAAAATCAAAAAAATGTATTTAATAATTTTTACTGATTTTTTCACTTTATCACCCCCCTATTCTGCAAAGCTGTGCTTTCGTTCAAAAATGAAAAAGGCAAGCAATATAATTATCATAAACACCGATAGAATT
>JAJQDK010000028.1:22858-30249 GCA_021202245.1 Clostridiales bacterium | reverse complement strand
ACTCTCTGTTTTGTAAAATCCCCTCTTTGTACGTTCAAATTATTGACAATATCCCCCAAGCCTTCCCCTTGAGGGGAAGGTGGCGGTAAAGCTTGCTTTACCGACGGATGAGGTGTAGGAGCTTCAGCTCCGTAAACATTATAAAAATATATTTACAGACGGCTGCGCCGCGCGGTAAATTTGTGTATCATTACCGCAAAAGCAAATGTGCCCCCCAATCAAAGGGAGGCACAAAACAGCAGCTTGGTTTACGCATCTCTGCCGCAGCATTTTTTATATTTTTTACCGCTTCCGCAGGGGCAGGGGTCGTTTCTGCCAATCTTTTTGCCCTTGCGCACGGTTTTGTTGGCATTATCAGTGCCGTCGGATGAGGTTGTTGTCGGCTGAGCAACCTGTTCACGGCGGAGAGCCGCTTCAACGGCGTTGGGCTTCGGCTTATCCTTATCGCCGTTATTAAGCATTACCTGATGAGCTGCCGCCGCCTGCTTTTCGGCAGCCTTGCGAGCAGCCTCTATTGCCTCCTGGCGTTTTTGAATGTCATAAACACGCTTGGGCATTACAAGCATAAGCTTTACGGTATCTTCACGGATGTTTTCAATCATCTCGTCAAACATATCAAAGCCCTCGATGCGGTATTCAACAACCGGGTCGTGCTGACCGTATGAACGCAGTCTGATGCCTGACTTGAGCTGTTCCATATTATCTATATGGTCCATCCAATGCGTGTCAACGCTCTTGAGCAAATAAACACGCTCCATTTCACGGATAGTTTCCTCGGGAAGAAGCTCCTCGTTTTGTTTGAAGATTTCGAGCGCATCGCCCACAATCATTTCCTTGATTTCTTCAGGCTCGCAGTCCTCAAGGTCGTCAAGACTGAGGTCGTACTTTTCTTCGTCCTTAATCATCCAACCCTTGTAGTAGTCCTTAAGACTCTGGAAATTCCAATTTTCACGCGGACCCTCGGGCAGATAATGCTTGACGGAGGTGTCCACAGTGTCGTCAACCATTTTAAGTACGGTTTCGTGCAAATCCTCGCCGTTAAGCACCTGGTCACGCTGACCGTAAATGATTTCACGCTGACGGTTAAGTACGTCGTCGTACTGCAATACATCCTTACGTATGCCGAAGTTTCGCAGTTCAACCTTTTCCTGAGAGTTTTCGATTATGTTGGAGAGCATTTTGTTTTCAATGGGCATATCCTCTTCAACATTCAGCCTTTCCATCATTGTTTTCATTCTGTCGCCGCCGAACAGACGCATAAGGTCGTCCTCGGTTGAGAGGAAAAAGCGGCTCATACCCGGATCGCCCTGACGGCCCGCACGGCCTCTGAGCTGATTGTCAATACGGCGTGACTCGTGGCGCTCGGTGCCGATTATGAACAGACCGCCCGCTTCACGAACCTTGTCCGCCTCGTCCTTGATTTCTTCGCTGTATTTTTCGTTAAGCTCTCTGAATGTCTTTCTGGCGCTGATGATTTCCTCATCATCGGTTTCAGCGTAGCCCGTGGCCTCCTCGATAAGCTCCTCGGGAATTCCCTGCTTGCGCATTGAAGCCTTCGCCATATATTCGGCGTTGCCGCCGAGGGTAATATCGGTGCCGCGGCCTGCCATATTGGTTGCAATGGTTACTGCGCCGAGCTTACCTGCCTGAGCGACGATCTCAGCCTCTTTATCGTGCTGCTTAGCGTTTAACACGTTGTGCTTGATGCCGCGCTTTTTGAGCATTCTTGAGAGCAGCTCGGATTTTTCTATTGAAATTGTACCGACAAGCACGGGCTGACCCTTTTCGTGAGCCTCGCAGATTTGGTCAATGACGGCATTAAACTTGCCCTTTTCGGTTTTGTAGATTGAGTCGGGTAAATCCTGACGCATAATCGGCTTGTTGGTAGGAACCTCAACAACGTCAAGCTTGTAGATTTCCTGAAATTCCTCGGACTCCGTCTGCGCCGTACCGGTCATACCGGAGAGCTTTTTGTAAAGTCGGAAATAGTTCTGGAAGGTGATTGTGGCAAGGGTTTTGCTTTCGCTCTGAACCTTTACGCCCTCTTTTGCTTCAATTGCCTGGTGCAGACCCTCGTTAAAGCGCCTGCCGTACATCAAACGGCCCGTAAACTCATCAACTATGATGATTTCGCCGTCCTTTATAACATAATCAACGTCGTTTTTCATTACGCCGTTGGCTTTGATTGCCTGATTAACGTGGTGCTGAATTGTAAGGTTTTCGGGGTCGGTAAGATTTTCAAGATTAAAAAATTCCTCAGCCTTTTTTACGCCGCTCTGTGTGAGCGTGGCGGTTTTTTGCTTTTCGTCAACCACATAATCAATGCCGTTTTCCTTGTAATAATCCTCCATATCCTCCTTGGAGTCAAGCTCGGCAAAGCGCTGAACCTTCAAAGTCTTTGCAAGCTGATCGGCTTTTTGATAGAGGTCGGTGGACTTGTCACCCTTGCCCGAAATGATGAGCGGAGTTCTCGCCTCGTCTATGAGGATTGAGTCAACCTCATCGACAATGGCAAAGGCGTGTGAGCGCTGAACCTTTTTCTCTTTATAAACAACCATATTGTCACGCAGATAGTCAAAACCCAGCTCGTTATTGGTGCCGTAGGTAATATCTGCGGCATAGGCTTGCTTTCTGCCCTCGCTGTCAAGGTCGTGCGTGATAAGTCCTACCGTAAGGCCGAGATACCTGTAGAGCTTGCCCATCCACTCTGAGTCACGGCGCGCAAGGTAATCGTTGACCGTTACAATGTGAACGCCGTTTCCGGTAAGCGCATTGAGATAAGCCGGAAGAGTTGCCACAAGGGTTTTTCCCTCGCCGGTTTTCATCTCGGCAATTCTGCCCTGATGCAAAACAATACCGCCTATTACCTGAACGGGAAAATGCTTCATACCCAGCACACGCATACTTGCCTCACGGCAGGCGGCAAACGCTTCGGGTAAAATATCATCGGTGGTTTCGCCGTTAGAAAGGCGTTCCTTTAGGATTGCGGTTTGATTTTTAAGCTCGCTTTCGCTCATAGCCGCATATTTTTCGTCAAGCGCAAGCACTTTATCGCATATCGGCTGCACACGCTTGACCTCACGCTTGCTGTAATTGCCGAACATTGCCTTCAAAAAATTCATAATGTATATTCCTTTCTGTCTTGAATCTTACTTGTATACTGAAAATACTGAAAAGTATAGGTTTTGCTATTCAACTGCCGAGGCTCCGAGGCTTTTTGCCACCTGAATCATCGCCGCCTCTGCAACAGGCATTGCATATTGAGAGCCGTAGCCCGCATCCTCTACCACACAGGCAAAGGCAAGAGGGCAGTCCTCGTCCTGAGAGTAACCCACAACCCACGCATTGGGCTCCTTGCCGTCCACCTCGCCGGTACCGGTTTTTGCGCATACGGAAAGTCCACCGAATAAATTATCGCCGTAATAATCGGTCACGGTATACCGCATAATCTCGTCAAGCTTTTCAGCCGTGTCCTCGCTGAACATTTCCCGACTGCCGCTGTCGGAGCCGAGCCCTATCGACTCCAAAAACGACGACGTGCCGTCCTTGATGAGGTGGGGCGAGGTTGAGGTTCCGCCGTTTGCGATTGCGCCGCAGATAACAGCCATTTGCATGGGATTGACCTCGTCGGTATATTGCCCCACACCGGACCACGCAAGCTCGTTCGTGCCTGCCTCGGAAACATCATAATTTCCTGCGGCGGTTCCCACGCCGTCAACGTCAAACGACAGATTTATTCCGATTTTTTCAGCTGTTTCGGTCATTTTTTCGGCGCCGATTTCAACGGCAAGCTCAGCAAACACCACATTGCAGGAATGCGCCATTGCCTCTTCAAAATTTATAGTTCCGTGAGAGCTTACGCAGGTAATGTCGCTGCCTCCGATTTCCTCACTGCCAGTGCAGGTCCAGGTTCTTTCATATATATCGGGTATATTTTCAATTGCCGCCGCAGCCGTAACGATTTTGAAGGTTGAGCCGGGCGTATATGACGAGGAAAGCACGTTATCAAGGTAAACGCCCTCGTATTCATCCTCGTTATCCTCTGTAATTTCGGGAGGATCTTCGGGGTCGTAGCTTAGGGTGCTGACCGAGCAGATTATCTCTCCCGTTTCGTAGTTATAAACCACACAGGCGCCGCTTTTGCCGTAGCTGTTAAGCGCATCGTAAGCCGCAGCGCAGGTATCGGCGCCAACCGTAAGAGTTATATCATTGCTTGTACGCAGCGACTGCGGCATATTCAGCCCCCAAATCAGGCTGTAGCCGGTAAGCTCCGAACGGTACATACTTTGAACGGCAGTTGAAATATTGAGGCTTTCATCGCCGACAACATGCAAAAGTGAGGTTCTGACGCTTTCATCGTCATTGTAAACACGCTCGCCGTCAACGGTCTGAGCCAAAATATTGCCGTTTCTGTCATAGATTATTCCCGCCTGTTCAAGTCCTCCGCTGCCGGAAATGTGGGCGTTGTAGGCCTGATCGACCCAATCGTCGGCGTCCGTAACCAATTCATATACAAAAAATCCCATTCCTCCGAGGAATGCAAGAGTAACGACAAAAATCATTACGCTTCTGCGAAGTATTCTTTTCATTATAAACGCCTCCCTGCCGGTAACAGCTCATCGCCCTTTTGTTAAAACGCTTTTGACGAAAGTGAAAAGCTAAAGCTGATATTTTATCTTTTTACCGCATAGGTTCTTTCGTCAGCTGCCTTGATAAACGCAATCAAGCCCCAACAGGAAATTATGCTTGAGCCGCCGCTGCTGATAAAGGGAAAGGTAACTCCCGTGAGCGGAAGAATATCTGTTGCGCCGAATATATTGAGCGCAAGCTGTATTACAAGCATACCTGCCGCACAGCAAGCCGAAATTGAATAAAATGTGCTTCTGCTGCGAGTTGTGATGGCCCTTGCGTAAATTACAAGGGATGCCACCGCAATCGCCAGTGTTATTGCGACAATAACACCCATTTCTTCAGCCACAAGACCGAAAACAAGGTCGCTTTCCGAGGCTGCAACCTGCTTTAAATAGCCGTTGCCTATTCCAACTCCGAAAAGTCCGCCGCTTGCGATATAGGTCAGCACACGCACCTGCTGATAGCCGTATGAATCCTGCGTATGCTCCCAAACGTGCCTCCAAGCGGAGAATCTGTCCGCAACGTAGGACTTAAATTTTATTACAATCGTTACGCCGAACACCGCCGCCGCAACTGCAAGGATTATTGTCTTGAAATCTCCCGAACGCATAAACGCAACAAGCAAAAACGTAAGGAAGAATATCAGTGCCGTACCGAAGTCGCCCATAAGGGCAAGCAGACCTACGCATAAAGCGGAAAACACAATAAACACAATGAGGTTTTTATTGGTTTGCAGTCTGTCAAGCGCGCTTGCGCTGATAAATATGTAAATTATTTTAACAAGCTCCGACGGCTGAACGGAAATCGAGCCTATATAAATCCAGTTTGCCGCACCGCTTGTAACCCCGCCGAACACAATACTTGTCAGCAAAAGCCCCAGCGCAACAACCATCATTGGGATTCTGAGCTTTTCCGCCTTGTCGGGGTTTTCTATAAACTTGATGATTATGCAAAAAACAATCATTCCGATTGCCGCCGCAATAAGCTGCACATACGCCGAGCACTCCTCCTGCCGCACAAGCAGCATTACTCCTATGCCCGTCAAAAACAGGGCAAGGGATTCAAGCTCAAAGTTCACTCTGCGTAAAACAAAGGTTGAAATAAAGAAAAATCCCCATTCAACCGCAGCCAAAATTCCGAACAGCTCCAACGGAGCAAGCGTATCGGTTCCGTCGTTCCAGAACATAGCTTCAACACACATAAACAAATGGAAAATCGTTATCAACAGCATAAGCTTCCACGATTTAATTGCCGGCTTGTTGCTTACCTTTGAGAAAAACCAGCTTGAGTGAAGCTCCTCGTTGTAATCCTCTCCGCGTTTAAACTGAAATTCACAGTTTCCCACCGTGATTACATCGTCAATCAGCACCTGAGTTCTGCCGTTTGCTTCAACGCCGTTGACATAGGTGCCGCCCTTTGAGCCGGTATCGTTAACAAACCAGCCCTCCTTGCGCCTTAAAAGCACACAGTGGTTTCGTGAAACAGCCGGGTCCTCAACCACAATATCGTTTGACTTGCTTCTGCCGATTGAATTTTCCCAAAAAATCACGGGGAGCTTTGAGCCTGTCTGAATATTATACAGCGTTACAAGAGGCTTTTCGGGTCGTCTGCGGCGGCGCATTGCGGCATAGCACTGATAGACAATTACTATCGCATAAAACGGCATAAGTATTCTGAGCCCTACAACGCCTATATCAAAAATAACGGAAAAATCAAACACACCTTTGCCCCCTTTGCTTACAATGCTTTAAACCGAAGCCGGGCGGAATAAGCCCGCTTAACTGCGCCGGGCAGTTTAGGCTATCCTTGCCACCGTACAGTTATACAAGTTTAATAATAATCCAAAATCACGTAAATGTCAATGATTTTAGCTTAGGTTGACAATTCACTCATAATATGTCATAATCTATTCGCCGATGTTAAGCGAGCTTACATCGGGCTTTGCTCCGAGTTAAATACAGATTCGGATAAACGGAGGTATAATTATGAAAAAAATATTACCGCTTATGCTCATCCTTGTTTTATTTACAGCTTCCATGTGCGCCTGTACATCGGATTCGTCCGAAAGCTCATCCTCTGCCGAGGAGGAAGCAATATCACATAGGGAAATAACGGATATAACCGAGCTTGAGCTTGACAAAATCGACAGAATTTCGTCAAATATTTCCGGCGAAGAAATCTTTACCAACGACGAAAACACCGTGACGGATTTTTGTGAAATTATAAAAACTCTCACTCCCAACAATGACGCCGAGCTTCCCGAAAAGCTCAAAGATATTTCCGGCGGCAGCTATGAAATTACGGCTTACTGCGGCGACGATTTGCTGTACGGCTTTCTGCTGAGCGCAGGCGATATGGATGAAAAGGAAGTCCGTGTATACAATGACGACGAATATTTCTATTGCGATGCCGACAGCTACAGCGCAAGCGCTTTTATAGATATTTATCAAATTATTTACAGCCTTGCAGATTCAACCGGCGAAGAAGCTTCCGCCGAGTAAAATCGAACAAAAGCTATTCTAAAAGCAAAACACTGTCTCAACTGCAAATTGAGACAGTGTTTTTTCTTTAAAGCTGAGCAGACGCCCGCTCAATTTCACGCAGCAGCGGTTGCAGCCGCAGCGCGCGGATACTTGTATTCAAATAAGAGGCTTGCCGAGTTATTTATCCTCCTGCAAAACTACCTCGACCGGGCCCGCGGTGCGGTCGGCTGTGCTGGTGTTGTTCAGCGCGAGGGTGTGGCGCGGGGGAGGGCAGCG
>JAJQDK010000028.1:0-22848 GCA_021202245.1 Clostridiales bacterium | reverse complement strand
TCCTGCATAACTCCCTCAACCGTGCCATAGGTGCAGTCGTCTGTTATGTAATATTTCAGCTCGATGGTATCGCCCGCCTGATAGCTGCCCAACACCTCGTAAATATCGGCAAACGAGGTGATTTCAACTCCGCCTGCTTCGGTAATAATATCGCCTACCTGAAGCTCGGTACCGTCGCAGGGACCGTCCTCGGTGATATTCTGAACGAGAATACCCTGCGGAACATTGTATTCGGAGGCTGTAGCGGAGGACACGGTGCTGCCGGTTACTCCTATCTTAACTCTGCCGCTTACATAACCGTTTTTAATCAAATCGTCAACTATTTCCTTGACAGTGGCTGACGGAATGGCAAAGCCCATACCCTCATACTTCTCGGAAACAATTTTTGATGTAGCTATGCCGATAACCTGACCGTACATATTAACGATAGGGCCGCCCGAGTTGCCGGGATTGATTGCGGCGTCGGTCTGGATGTATTTTACAAGACTTGTTGAGGAAAGACTTCTGTTTACCGCAGAAACAACTCCCTTTGTAATGGAGTTCTGATAATCAAGTCCGCCCGGATTGCCCACGGCTATAATATCCTCAGCAAGCTCAATATCATCGGAATCGCCGAAGGAAGCCGCCTGCAAATCCTTTGCATCGTCCATTTTGAGAACCGCAATGTCTGTTCTGGAATCAAATCCCACTACGCCTGCGGTGTAAGCCGTTCCGTCTGCGGTCACAACCTGAATCAGATATGCGGTTTTGCTGTTGTTAACAACGTGAGAATTTGTGACGACATAGCCGTCGGATGAAATGATTATGCCGCTTCCCTGGGAAGAACAATTCTCTACGGTGGTAATTTCATCGCTGTAGCACACAACACCCACAACCGAATCGGACACCTGATTATAGGCATACTCTGCGGTGTATTTGCTGTTTGAGTCTGCATCCTTGGGCTTGCTGTTTAATTTCAGTCCGCTGTAATCCGAATCTGTTTGGTCGCTGTAGTCACTCTCTTCATGCTCGCTCTGAGCGGTGGTTGCCTCCTCGGTAGCGGGGGTGGTTTCATTGGGAAGCGTAAAGCTCTCGTAGGGGGAATCCGCAGCGTTCGAATCCGAGCTGTTGTTGACCGAAGAAACATATATACTCATTCCTACCGCTCCGCCCACAAGAAGCACGCAAAGCACGGCAATAAGAGCTATGACGCCCTTGCTTGTTTTCTGCTTCGGAGGCTTGGGCGGCTGAGGTGGGTACGGCGGATACGGCATTTGACCGTAGGGCGGAGTCGGCGCTCCGTTAGGAGCATACGGCTGATTATTTGCGCCGTTCATACCGCCGCCCGAATTGACCGGCTGTCCGCCCGGTGCGCCGTAATTATTTGACGGCTGACGGCTGCGGTCATACTGCGGACAGGAATAACCGGCATAGCCTCCGTACTGCCTGTCGGAGGGAGCGTTTCCCCCGTTATTGTAAGGCGCCGTACCGTTATATCCGCCGTTATCGTAACAATTATCCGAGGCTCCCGTGTAATTCTGCGAATAAAGCGGCTGAGAATAATCCGTGCCCTGCTGCGGAGCATCGGCGCCGTCTGCATTACTGCCGCCGGCTGCTTCCCGTACATTCTGCGCATCGTTTTTTTCAAAGCTCTCCGTCGGCGCATCAAAGCCTGCGCTGCTATCGGCGTTATCCGCAAAAGCCTGCTCTGCGTTTTCCGAAGCTGCAAAATTTTCGGAGCCTTCCGTATTATCGGCTTTGCAAACGCCTTGAGCTGTATCGGGAGTCCCCGTGCTTTGGGTGTTTTGCTGTATGTTTTCCGTACCCGCTTCCTGCGAAGCATCGCTTTTATCGTTAAAGGGTTTCTGCGGTTCAAAACCGTCAGTACCGTTATAACCGTTGTTAAAATCATTATTATCCATAAATTATGTTCCTGCCTCCCGTGTAATATTTTGCTTTTGCAAGCAGGGCAAAGCAGATTTGCCCGCTAATATTATACAACCTCGGCAATTTAAAAGCAACCGAATTGTGTTACAGCCGTGTGAGTTTATTCTGAAAATTCGGTGATAATACATCATAGGATGCCTGATTTTAGTTACTTGAGCAGCGCATAAAATCAAAATTTATCAAAAAGTTTTTGCAAAAGGCTTTATATTTAAAGATTTTTATTGTATAATAAAGGCAACTCGGCAGTGAAAGACGTTTTTCTGCTGAAATATATTATAAAAAGGAAGATTAAAATGCCGTTAGTAAATGCTAAGGAAATGCTTACAAAAGCAAAGGCAGGCCACTATGCAGTCGGCCAATTCAACATCAACAACCTTGAATGGACAAAATCAATTCTTTTAACTGCTCAGGAGCTGAACTCACCCGTAATCCTCGGCGTATCCGAGGGTGCAGGCAAATATATGTGCGGTTACAAGACCGTAGTAGGTATGGTAAACGGTATGCTCGAGGAGCTCAACATCACCGTTCCCGTTGCTCTTCACCTGGATCACGGTTCATATGAAGGCGCAAAAAAATGTATTGAAGCAGGCTTCAGCTCAATTATGTTTGACGGCTCGCATTATCCGATTGAAGAAAACATCGAAAAGACAAAGGGGCTTGTTGAAACCTGCAATAAGCTTAACCTCTCCATTGAGGCGGAGGTAGGCTCTATCGGCGGCGAGGAAGACGGCGTTGTAGGTATGGGCGAATGTGCCGACCCCAAGGAATGTAAGATGATTGCAGACCTCGGTGTAACAATGCTTGCAGCAGGCATCGGCAACATTCACGGCAAATATCCCGAAAACTGGCAGGGTCTCAGCTTTGAAACTCTTGACGCCGTTCAGCAGCTCACAGGCGAAATGCCCCTTGTTCTCCACGGCGGCACAGGAATCCCGGCTGATATGATTAAAAAAGCCATTTCACTCGGCGTTTCCAAAATCAACGTAAACACAGAATGTCAGCTTGCTTTTGCAGAGGCTACAAGAAAGTATATCGAAGAGGGCAAGGACCTTCAGGGCAAGGGCTTTGACCCGAGAAAGCTTCTCGCTCCCGGCGCCGAAGCTATCAAGGCTACGGTTAAGGAAAAAATGGAGCTCTTCGGTTCCGTCGGCAAGGCTTAAACAAATTTATTTCGGGCTTACAGTCTTTGAATTACTGCGGTGCGGGCGAAAATTTCGTCCGCACCCTTTTTGCTGTCTGACTGAGCGCAGCAAGTTTTAAGGCCGCTTCACCGGGCGAGTGAAGCGGCCTTTTCGTTGTATTTTTATTCGTCTTTATCTTTGCCTTTGTTTTTGTTTCTGTCTGATTTTTTGACGGCGACTGCATCAAGCTCAAACCAAAACGTACTGCCCTCGCCCAACGTGCTGCGCACGCCGTAGTGAGCGTTGTGGGCGTCAAGTATGCCCTTTACTATGGAAAGTCCGAGTCCCGAACCGATTACGCCCCGTTTATGCTCCTTGTCAACCTTATAGTATCTGTCCCAAATATATTTCAGCTTTTCGGGAGGTATTCCCTCGCCGTGGTCGGTCACCTCTATTATTACCCTTTTATCCGAGAGCTTTTGCGTTACGATTACCGTCTTGTCCTCGCCCGCGTAGTTAATAGCGTTGTTGACAAGATTGTAGATAACCTGAGAAATTTTAAGCTCATCGGCGCTGACATAAACTCTTTCACCGCTTTCAAAGATTATGTTATATCCGTCCTGCTCCTTGAGCTTTGCATAGCGCGCAAAGATTTCTTCTATGCTGTCTGTCAGGCAATACTCAGCCTTCTCGGGCTGAACGGCGCCGGACTGAATCTTTGAAAGGTCAAGCAAATTATTTACAAGGCTTGAAAGTCGGGTTGCTTCGTCAATGATAATCTGAATATTTTCCGGGGTGTTCTCTCCCGGCAAATCACGCATTACTTCGCCGTAGCCCGTAATCATAGTAAGGGGGGTACGCAAATCGTGAGAAATATTTGCGATAAGCTCCTTTTGCAGCTTTTCGGTGGCTGCAAGCTCGGTTTTGGCATAATTAAGCGTGTCGTTGAGCTCTCTGACCTCAAGATAGCCCTTAGCATCAAATTCCACGTCATAATTCTTCTTGGCAAGCTCTTTGGCAGCCTTGTTGGTTTGCGAAATCGGCTTTGCTATATTACGGCTCGCAAAAAGCGAAATAATAATCGCAAGCACCACAAATACTATCGAAACTATATAAAGCTGATCGTGAATTATCTCAACGGTATTGCTCAGCGGTGTGATTGATGAGGAAACTATCAAAAAGCACTCGCTTCCGTCCTCAAGGTCAATAATCTCGCAGTAAATCATATTTTGAGGATCGTCGTTCGAGCTATTCTGAATATAGTGAATCTCCGCTCCTCCGGCGCTGTCCGAGGTAGATGAGTCCTCAAATACGGTATTAAATTTCTTTTTGGATAAAAACTCGCTGCGGTTTGTCGTCACGCACATATATTGCCCGCCGTTTTCCTGCGCTTCTCTGTAATACGAATACACATCGTGATTTTCAAAGCTGATAGCGGTTGCCGGGCTGTCATATTCACACTCGTATTTTGAAGTGATTACGGTTGACGACGAATCGTACACGTAAACCGAAAACGAATTGTAGCTTGCAATGCTCTCGATAGTTCCCTGCACATTTTTATTTTCCTGCAGCGAGTAAGCAATTTTTTCGGCGTATTTTTCCACCTGCGCCGATTTTGTCATTGTGTAGAATGATTCAAGAAAAAAAGTCTGAAACACCCACAGAATAAAAATTATAATTACTCCGAAAATCAAAAAGTACGCCAACAGCTTAATGTGCAGAGGCCACATATGCCTTTTAAAGCCATTTAAATTAAAGCGTTTCAAAGCGGTATCCCACTCCCCGCAAGGTAACTATGCACTTGCTGTATTCTCCGAGGCTTTTTCTCAAAAGCTTGATGTGAGTATCAAGCGTGCGCTCATCACCGAAGAAGTCGTATCCCCACACCTCGCTGATAAGCTTTTCACGGGTAAGCGCAAGTCCCTTGTTTTTGACCATATAGAAAAACAGTTCGTATTCCTTGGGCGTCATATCTATTCTCTGCCCGTCAATCGTGACAATTCTCGCCGAGAAATCAATGGACAAGCCCTTGTATGTAAATATATCCTTTTTAGGCTCTTCGTCACGGTCGCCGCCTGCACGCTTGATTACTGCGTTGACGCGCATCATAAGCTCCTTGGGCGAAAACGGCTTGACCACATAGTCGTCGCTTCCCAATTCAAAGCCGTGAATCTTGTCGTACTCCTCGCCTCTTGCCGAAAGCATAATTATCGGAGTATTTCTGAACTTGCGAATTTCTCTGCACGCAGAAAATCCGTCAAGCTCCGGCATCATAACGTCCATAATAATCAAATCAAATTCTTCTTTTCGGCATATCTCTATTGCCTGCATTCCGTCAACAGCTTCATCAACCTCATAACCCTCAAACTCGGCATATTTTCTGATAATCTGTCTTATTCTGTATTCATCATCAACTACGAGTATTTTGCTCATTTTAATCTCTCCTTTTTTATTTTTAAGTACGACCTTTCTGTTTTAGAGTATAATTGTAATGTGATAAGGTTTTGTTGTTTTTTAAAATGTTTTTAAAATTTTTCGTTTTATCCGAACGCAAACCCTGCTTTTCTTGTATTGTAACATAATTCGGAAGATATTGAAATACCCTAAAAAAAGTTTTATAATATTACTGACATTATCTTAAAATCACCGAACGAAAGGAAGAGGGAAATGGAAATCAGACAGATTAAGGCGGAAACCGTAACGCAAACCGTGAAAAAGCTGTTTACTGACTGCAACTATTTTATCGGCAGCGATATTATGAACGCTCTGCAAAAAGCGCAGGCTGACGAGCAATCGCCCATAGGCAAAAACGTACTGTCACAAATAATTAAAAACGACGAGATTGCTTCCCGGGAGCAGGTGCCGCTGTGTCAGGACACGGGAATGGCAATTCTCTTTGTGGAATACGGCGACAGAGTGGTGATTGAGGACGGCAGCTTCGGCGACGCCGTAAACGAGGGCGTTCGCCGAGCATACATCGACGGCTGTCTGCGCAAAAGCATTGTGAGTGATCCCGTTTTTGACAGAATTAACACCAAGGACAACACGCCTGCAATAATTCACACTGAAATTGTGAGCGGAAATACAATTAAAATCACCGCCGGCGGCAAGGGCTTCGGCAGCGAAAATATGTCCGCAATCAAAATGCTGACCCCCTCCTACGGCGTTGAAGGGGTTAAAAAATTTATCCTCGACACCGTATTTTCGGCAGGTCCCAGCCCCTGCCCCCCGATTGTTGTCGGCGTGGGAATCGGCGGAAGCTTTGAGCGTGCCGCACAGCTTGCCAAAAAAGCCACATTTCGCTCTATTGATACCCGCAATGCAGACGAGCGCTACGCCCGGCTTGAGGATGAGCTGCTTGCGGAAATAAACAAAATGGGTTTCGGCCCGGCAGGTCTCGGCGGCACCAACACTGCCCTGGGAGTGAATATTGAAATCGCACCCACTCACATTGCCGGTATGCCCGTAGCCGTAAATATATGCTGTCACGCCGCAAGGCACGCAAGCGCAGTCATTTGACGAAAGGGGATTTTTAAAATGCAAAAGAAGATTACTCTGCCTCTCACCGACGAAACCGTTAAAAGTCTGCACGCAGGCGACAGCGTGCTGATTTCAGGCTCAATGCTCACTGGACGTGATGTGGCGCACAAGCGCCTGTTTGAGCTGATACAAAGTGGAGAACCCCTGCCTGTTGACATCAAAGGCGAGGTTATATATTATGTGGGCCCTGCGCCTGCAAAGCCGGGACACGCAGTAGGTCCCGCCGGCCCTACCTCAAGCTACCGAATGGATAAGTACGCTCCGGCACTGCTTGACCTTGGACTGAAGGGAATGATAGGAAAGGGAGCGAGGAGCAGCGAGGTTGTCGACGCCATGGTGAAAAACGGCTGCGTTTATTTTGCCGCAATCGGCGGCGCAGCGGCGCTGATTGCCGAAAGCATAAAATCCGAGGAAATTTTGTGCTATGAAGACCTCGGCACCGAGGCAATCCGCAGATACACGGTTGAGGATTTCCCCTGTGTTGTTGTGATTGACAGCGAGGGCAATAATGTATATGAAACAGAGCCTTTAAAATATAGGAAATAAGTCTGTTTGTAATTTTGAGTTCGTTGTAATAATGGACAAACGAAAAAGGGTTTTGTTGTTTGTTTTTTACAAAGTTGGTTATTTTTGTCGGATTGTATTGCAATAACAAATTTTAATTGATAAAATATAATTACAGTATGCTTTAAGGCTTTACTGCAATAAAATATTTGGAGGATTTTCTATGGCATCATTCAAAAAGTATGTTTCCGAATTTATCGGAACACTCGTACTCGTGCTGTTTGCCTGCGGTACTGCTGCCGTATTAGGCTGTGACGGTTCAACTCCCGACGCCGCCTATTTTATGACTGCGCTCGCATTCGGCCTTGTTATCGTGGCAATGGCGTATTCAATCGGCAACGTATCCGGCTGTCACATCAACCCTGCGGTTTCGGTCGCAATGCTTATTTCGGGCAGAATGAACGTAAAGGACTTCATCGGCTACATAATCGCTCAGTTTGCAGGCGCAATCGCCGGCGCGGCAATCCTGATGGGTATTCTCGGCTCAAACGAGAGTCTGGGTCAAAACGCCCTTTACAACGACAGCATTGTAAGCTCGCTTATCATTGAAATTATTCTCACGTTTGTATTTGTTCTTGCAATTCTCGGCGTAACCGCAAAAATTGAAAATTCCTCTGTGGCAGGCTTGGTTATCGGCCTTACGCTCACACTGGTTCACCTTTTCGGCATTCACTTTACCGGAACGTCCGTAAACCCGGCAAGAAGCTTAGGTCCCGCTCTCTTTGCAGGCGGCGACGCTTTGGCTAACGTGTGGGTATTCATAGTAGCTCCGGTTATCGGCGGAATTTTGGCGGCGCTTGTTTATATGCTTATCGCCGGCAGAAAAAAAAGAAGAAGCATAATTTACAAAACAACAGAAAAGTAAATTTAAAAAATCAAAACGCTCCCCCGTACACATCGGGAGGGCGTTTGTTTGCTCATAACATATCTGAATTTTATTGAAAGGCAAAGCTAAGGGGTCAATAATTTCTGATGAGAGATATCACCTTGCCGAGCAAAACCACCTCATCGACAATTATCGGGTCAAAGGCATCGTTTTCGGGCTGAAGCCTGAAACGGCCGTCCTCCTTGTAAAAACGCTTAACGGTCGCCTCGTCCCCGACAAGAGCAACCACAATTTCGCCGTTTTCGGCAACGGGAGTGCGGTTGACAATTACAATGTCCTCATCCAAAATTCCCGCGTTAATCATACTTTCGCCCTGAACACGCAAAGCAAAAAGCTCACGTCCGTTTGAAAGACGTTTCGGCACTGGAACATAGCCCTCAATATCCTCAACGGCAAGGATGGGATAGCCGGCGGCAACTCGTCCCATAACGGGAACCTCCACAGACTTTTCCTCGCCGCAAATTTGAATGCAACGATTGACCCCGTGCTCACGGGCAATCAAGCCCTTTTCCTCCAGAGCCTTGAGGTGGTGATGCACGGTAGATGTAGAATTAAGTCCCGTTTCCGCGCATATCTCACGCACCTAGGGAGTTCTGCCCTGCGAGGAAGATTCTTTAAGATAATCAAAAATTCTCTGCTGACTTGCGCTTAACAATTTCATAGCTTCACGCCCTTCCGTATTGAGTATAACATAACATTTCAAAAAAATCAAACATTTGTTTTATCTTTTGACCTTTGCAGCAATGGCAGTCAGTGACCGCCGCTGCGAACGGGTGGGGAATTTAACTCGGAGCAAAGCCCGATGCAAGCTCAACCGTTTGGAAATAAAAAATAATAAAAAATGAAATTTCAACGCAATTTCATTTTAAATTCACACGCCGTTCATAAAAGTATTGTTTAATATAATCGTACTCAAAAGACGGAACCGCAACCGTCAGAGTATAATTGTTCTACCCTCCTCAATACTAACCGATTTAGAGGTTAGTACTTGTACCCCTCATTTTTTTAAGAACAGGAAAACACCAAGCCTTAACGGGTTTGGTGTTTTCATTTTACCGGTTTTTTGCGGGAGCTGCTACCTTCTCAAGATTCATACAAAACGGCAGACAAGAAAGATGAATTTCTCTTGTCTGCCTGTTGTTTAAAATAAGATTATTTCGGTTTTGCTTCTCCGCAGTTTTGGCAGGTATCAACGTAGTTTTGATTTACCCTGCCGCATTTTGTGCATTCCCAGCAATAACTATTTGTTAATTCGTTATCCGCAGCTTCGTCAGGCTCTTCATATTCGTCACGTGCGAATTTATTTTTTCCCGATACCAATCCTGCGACACTGATTATCTCAATCAGTAACCAAAATAACATCTGAAGCACCGCCGGAGCAACCTCGCTCTTGCTGTAGTTATCTGCTATCAGGTCAAAGAATATCGGCACCCAAGCGTACATTGCAACTGCAAGCAGGATTGAAGAGGAAATGCAGGAAATAATTCCGAGGATTTTTTTGTTTGTCATAAAAAGATCTCCCTTAAATTTATTAAGTTTACATTACACCCAAATCACTAAATTATGAGTATGAAGTTACTTGCCAAGCCTTTACGTGGCAAGAGCCTTGTTTAAAAGTTTAAAATAAGATTATTTTATTCACAATGAAAACAATTAGCGTTAAGTACATCTGTATTATTGCAAATCCGCAGAGCAGTCCCGTTACAAATCTTCGTAAATTCGTCGATTTTACTATTTTCAATCTTTGAATAAGCCAATCAACAAACATAACGGCGCAAAACGCAATCACAATATATATCGGAATCTTAAAAAAACATACGCAAATCCGCCAACGCAGTAACCGGCAAATGCGCCGGTACATCTTGTGCAAACAGGAAACTGCTTTCCTCTGACAAAAAAAGCTTCTCTCCGGCATTTGATGACAGCCCGATATTTCTCCGAGCTTCCAAAACGCCTCATACCACAAATCTGTCATTGCAGAAATCTCTGCATATCTTCTTCAAGCTGCTGTAGCTCAGCTTCTATTTTCTTATTTTTAGATCTGGTCATAAGATAAAAGCCTCCCACTGTCATAGCTAAAACAATAATACCTGTAATCAAAGCTAAGCCTAAGCCTGTTGAGGAATAGAGTGCTATCACACAGATTATTGCTATTATTACGCCAAGTACGGCTTGTCCGACAAAGGCTTTCTTATTTACCTCTATCTCTTTTTGCAGCTCTTCGGGAGCCCTGAATTTTTTGCCGCATTTCGGGCAAGTCCAATATGTAGAGTTAGTAGTTGTGATTTTTTCTTTTTGACCGCAACTACCGCACAATAACCCCAACGGTCCGAAAAGTATATATCCCAAACAACCCTTAGTTCCGGAAAAATTCTTTCCTTCTGATTTTACATCGGTTATTGTTTGTACCTGCAAATCCCTATTTCCGCATTGCGGACAACAAATTTCGTGTGGCATAATTAGCCCTCCCTAATTTATTAAGTTTACATTACACCCAAATCACTAAATTATGAGTATGAAGTTACTTGCCAAGCCTTTACGTGGCAAGACCCCGTTTAAAAAACAAATTAAAATAAAATTATCAAACGTCAAATCCCGGACGGTGGATATACCACTTTCCGTTAATTTTTACACAGGAAAAAGTTTTATAGCCCCGCTGTGTACCGGAAGAGCCTGCAGCTGTTACCGAAACCTCAACCTGCGCTAAATCTTGAATGCTGCTTTCATCATAATTGTAATTGTTTGTTAAGTCGGAAATGATATCCTGATATTCTTCTTCATCAAATTCGGTTGGATTCAGCGGATTGTATGAAGCAGTAAAATCTTCTCCGCACTCTTCGGAAAAATAATCACGTTCGTCCTCGTAATTATATTCCCTTATATCTTCCTTAAATTCATCTTCGGAGCTGTACCATCCGTCATCACCGACCATATATGCTATATAATCAGGCGCAAGACAGGAATAATATGCGTCAATATCATCCTCCAGCTGTCCTCTTGCCGCCTTTTCGGCAATGCTTTGCGCCGAGCCTGAGCCGCCGCAGGAGCAAAGAAGCAAACAAAATACAGCGATTAAAGCAAGCGAAAGTGTTTTTTTCAAAATTAATCCCCTCCTCTCTTAATGCTTTTTATATTATCTGTAATATATCAAAGTCACCCCCTTGCTAACAATGCCGTAAACTTATGAATTAAAACGGCGAAGCTTTTGCTAAGCAATGTAAAATGCCTTTTTTAGGTTAAAATACAAATGCGTGAACTTCGTTTTCCGAGTTACTGTTTGATGTTACGGCACAATACATATCATTCGCAAATAGTTGCGTTTTTATGGCATTGCCGTAAATAGAGTCTTCGGTAAAGCTGCCGAAATCAACAAGAACATCACCGTCAGGACTTATCAGCGCATAGTTATTATCAACGTTTTCAACCATAACGCATCCGTTGTTAAAATCTTCAACATCGTAAAAGCGTTCATCAAATAATTCATTGCCTTCAACATCATATAACCGTGTGGTATCACCGCTTGTTTTTTTAATGATATTTCTCGCAATAATTTTCATTCCGCTTTCGTAGGTTTTTAGCACCGTTCCGTCCGAATCAACCATACAGAGATTTCCCCCGTCTGTCGAATAGCCGTAAACCTTTTCATCATAAACTTCCGCATCTTCATAACTATCGGAACAAACTGAGCCGTCGCTGCAATTTATAAGATAATAAGTTGAACCTTTAAATAATCCTACATCATTTGTAACCACAGTTAAATTTGCTGATAAGGTTGCGGCAATAATACCGCCTACTTCGCCAATATCAGCAATATAATTCATGGAAGCATCATATAATTCAATTTGAGTCGACGCTATTCTTCCGCTTGTATCCCACGTATATTCTCCCCATAAAATATAATTTCCGTCTACTGACTTAGGACGATATTCTCTTACATCGCCCAGTAATAAATTACCCTCCATATCGTAGAAACCACCAATAGAACCTGTATCTTCCAGCTTCGTTGCATAGTAACAGTTATCCGAAAGTACATTTAAATAATTTGAATCCAAAGCAGGAGTTATTACGGTACTTCCGTCTTTGGATACAATATAATTATCGCCGTCTTTAACTGCGTCTGTATAATTAAGATAACTTTCAAAGTCTAAGGCTTGTGCATACTCCAAGGGAACCATTACATTTCCGTTAAGGTCAAGCGTTCCGTACTTCCCCTCTAAATAAGCCGAAACATATTCCGCTTTATCCTGACTGCCGAACGAAAGCTCGTCATATTCAAAATCAATAACCGTATTTCCGTTTGAATCCAGCATACCGTACAGCTTGCCGTCATTGGATGTTGCAATAAAGTAACCGCTTAAACATTCAATGATTTCATACGGCGTTGTAAAACCGATTTCGCTCTGCGTGTTATCGCTCTCTTCCGAGCTTGTCTGAAGCTCCGCAGCATTGTCGGAGCTGTCGGCGGCGCTCCCATCTGCCGATAGGGATGAGCTGCCGCCCGAGCAGCCGCACGCCGCAGTGCCGAACAAAATCAAGCACAATATAATTGAAATAACTCTTTTCATAAGACCCCCTCCCGAGTGTATGATATTTTTATTTTAAACGAATTATAATAAAAAGTCAAGTATTACTTTACTTTTTTAGCAAAATATACAATCATACTTTACAGCTTTTGTACACAATGTAAGGGGTGATAATATGATTTATGATTTGGGTCTGACTTTGAAAGAGCTTAGAAAAAAGAAAGGTTACTCACAGGAACAAGTGGCAAAAAGGCTCTATTTAACCAAGGCAAGCATAAGCGGCTATGAAAACAATGTAATCACACCGAGCATAGATACTATCAGAGATTTAGCAATACTTTACAACACAACCTCTGACTATATATTGGGACTTGACAAAAAGGAAATTATTGTCACCGACGGCTTAACGCCCCGACAAAAGGATATTATTGATACCCTGATACTTGAATTTAAATCCGAAAACAGCAAAAGAAAGCCTCGCTGAAAAATCAGCAAGGCCTTTTTGTTTATCTTAAAAATAACTCGTAAAAAATTCTGATATTAACTTTATTATAATTTTAGGGAAATACAACTATAGCTTTGATATTCGGATTTGCGTTTTCCATTACTTCTGCCGGCAAATAATCTCCCACATCATAAGCATATTGTTCGTCAAAATAATCATAATATATCGTTGCGGTTTCGTTGATGTCCTGAGTTACATAGCCGGCACCGGCATTAAAAAGGCGATTATTGTTATCTAATTCGGATTGAACTTCGTCATAGTCCATATCGGCTGAAATAGTATCATTGTATTTTGCGGGGCTGTACGCAGCCATAAAAGTAAAATTATCATATGCGCCGTTAAGTAAATTTTCTTTTATTTCTTCAAGTGCCCTATCTTTGCCTTCCGACTCAAATATTTGATTGTAATCACTGAATACATCATCAATAAAGGACACAAACCCGGGCAAAGTTTCATCGTTATACATATACAAAACGGCGCCTGTGTAATATATAACACGTTCACTTGAATATTCAACCTCAAAATCATTTCCCATTATTTCGATAATTTCTGTTAAACTTTTTGATATTAAGCTTTCGGCAGTATATTCGGTTTCATCCACAGTAATTTCTTCAGCCGGAGCAGCGGTAGCTTCCTCTGTAACCGTTTCTGCTGCTGCCTCAGCACTTGCAGTAGTATCAGAACTCGACAGAATTGCGGATTCATCTCTGCTTGAACAACCGCACACCGTTAAACATATAAATATTAAACAAAGAGTAATTGAAATTTTCCTCATAATTCTAACCTCCTTAGATTTTAAATTCTACACCCTTATTTTATCCAGCAGTTCGCCGACCTTTTCGTGAAAGACGAGGTCGGCTTTTCCGTCCATAGGGGTGGCGTCACGGTTAATCAAAACCGTGTTTTTCCCTCTGAAATATCGGATAAAGCCTGCCGCCGGATAAACCGTGAGGCTTGTACCTGCAATAATCAGCGTGTCGGCATGCGATATTGCGTTGACTGCGCCGCTCACGATGCTGTCGCTGAGTCCCTCCTCATACAGCACAACATCGGGCTTGACAACTCCGCCGCACCCGCACTTGGGAACGCCGCTGGTTTGCTTTATGTATTCGGCGGTAAAGGGCTTGCCGCAGCTTTGGCAGTAGTTGCGGAGAACGCTTCCGTGCAGCTCATACACAGCTTTGCTGCCTGCCGCCTGATGCAGTCCGTCTATGTTTTGCGTGACCACCGCGCTCAGCTTTCCCGCTCTTTCAAGCTCGGCAAGCTTGTAATGCGCCTTGTTGGGCTTTTTGTCAAGACAGAGCATTTTATCCCTGTAAAACCTGAAAAACTCCTCCGGCTTTCTCACAAAAAACGTATGGCTCAAAATCTGTTCCGGCGGATAATCGTACTTTTGGTTGTAAAGTCCGTCAACGCTGCGAAAATCCGGTATTCCGCTTTCGGTTGACACGCCTGCGCCGCCGAAAAAAACTATGCTTTTGCTTTCGTCAATTATGCTTTGAAGCCTTTTAATTTCCTCTGCGCCGCTCACATTATCGCTTCTTTCATCTGCTTGACATAGTCGCAGACGGGCTGTATGCAGTCCCTGCCGTGCTTTGCAATTATTTTTACGATTGCCGAGCCGACAATAACGCCGTCGGCGCTCTGCGCCATTTTTTCAGCCTGCTCGGGAGTTGAAATTCCGAAGCCGATTGCGCACGGAATGTCGCTTACCGACTTGACAAGCCTAACCATTTCGCCCACATCGGTGGTAATTTCACTGCGCACGCCCGTAACTCCCATTGAGGATACGCAGTACACAAAGCCCTGCGCCTCTTCGGCAATCATCCTGATTCTGTCGTGAGAGGTGGGGGCAATCAGGGAAACAAGCTCTATGCCGTGCTTGTCGCAATAGGGCTTAAGCTCGTCCTTTTCTTCAAACGGAGTGTCAGGCACGATTACCGCAGAAATTCCGCACTCGCTGCACTTTGCCATAAATTTGTCCGTTCCGTAAGCAAAAATCGGATTCATATAGGTCATAGTCGCAAGCGCACACTTAACCTGCGGACGAATACGCTTTACCATATCAAAAATTTTGTCGGTGGTGGTTCCCGATGCAAGCGCACGGAGATCCGCCTCCTGAATTACAACACCCTCGGCAATCGGGTCGGAAAACGGTATGCCTATCTCGATAATATCGGCACCGCTTTCACTCATAGTGATTAAAAGCTTTTCCGTCGTTTCCAAGTCGGGGTCGCCTGCCGTTACAAACGGTATGAACGCCTTGCCGTTTTGGAAAGCCGCCTTAATATCAGTCATGAATATCCTCCCCTCTGTATCTTGCGATAGCGGCAACATCCTTGTCGCCTCTGCCCGAAAGGCATACTACTATAATTTTGTCTTTATCCATTGTCGGCGCAAGCTTTATGCACTCGGCAACAGCGTGTGAGCTTTCTATTGCGGGAATAATTCCCTCGGTTCTTGAAAGGTATTCAAAGGCGCAAACCGCCTCTTCATCGGTAATCGGAACATACTGCGCTCTGCCGGTATCGTTGAGATTTGCGTGTTCGGGTCAGAGTCCGGGATAATCAAGACATGCCGAAATGGATTAAACGGGAGCAATCTGTCCGTATTCGTTCTGACAGAAATACGACTTCATTCCGTGGAAAATTCCGAGCGTTCCGTTGGCCATTGTTGCGGCGTTCTTGGGATTGTCAACGCCTAAGCCTGCGCCCTCACAGCCGATAAGGCGGACGCTTTCATCGTCAATAAAGTCGTAAAAAGCGCCTATGGCATTGCTTCCGCCGCCTACGCACGCCATAACAACGTCGGGAAGTCTGCCCTCCTTTTCCTTTAACTGCGACTTGATTTCCTTGCCGATTACACTCTGAAAATCACGCACAACAGTCGGGAACGGATGAGGTCCCATTACCGAGCCGAGGACATAGTGGGTGTCGGAAACACGGTTTGTCCACTCACGCATAGCCTCGTTGACTGCATCCTTAAGAGTCATTGCGCCTGTTTCAACTGCGTGCACCTTTGCGCCGAGTAATCTCATTCTGTAAACATTGAGCGCCTGGCGGATTGTGTCCTCCTTGCCCATATATATTTCACATTCAAGCCCGAGCAAAGCGGCTACCGTTGCGGTTGCCACGCCGTGCTGACCGGCGCCTGTTTCGGCAATCACCCTTGTCTTGCCCATTTTTTTGGCAAGTAGGCACTGACCGAGGCAGTTGTTGATTTTGTGTGCGCCGGTGTGGTTTAAATCCTCCCGTTTGAGATAGATTTTTGCTCCGCCTAAATCCTTTGTCATCTTCTCCGCATAATACAAAAGCGACGGTCTGCCGGCATATTCACGCATAAGCGTGTCAAGCTCGGCTACAAATTCGGGGTCGTCCTTGTAGTGATTATATGCATCTTCAAATTCGTTGATTGCATTCATCAGCGTTTCGGGCACAAACTGTCCGCCGTGAATACCGAATTTTCCCTTTGACATTTTATTCTCTCCTTTTGGTTTTAGTGTTTTTATTCAAATAAGGGGCTTGCACTGAGTTTAACTCGACTCGGAGCAAAGCCCGATGCAAGCACGCTTAAGTTCGGCAAATAGGTTATCTGCGGCGCTTCATTCCAACGCAAAGCCGTTGAGCTGTTCAAGCGCCGCTTTTTTGTCGGGGTTTCTCATAAGAGTTTCGCCGATAAGCACGCCGTTTACACCTGCGTTTCTCAAGGCGGCGATATCCTCGCTTGTTTTAATGCCGCTTTCACCCACAAACAATATATCGTTCGGCACAAGTCCTCTGAGCCTTGTGCAGGTGTTCAAATCAACGGTAAAATCCTTAAGATTGCGGTTATTTACGCCGATAACCCTTGCGCCTGCGCTCACCGCCGAATGAACCTCCTCCTCGGTATGAGCCTCAACAAGAGCCGACATTCCGAGAGCGTCGCAAATTTTTATCCACCTTTCGATTGTGTCGGTATCAAGCAGGGCGCATATCAGCAAAACTGCCGACGCGCCGATAGCTTTAGCCTCGTAAATTTGATATTCACATACGGTAAAATCCTTACGCAAAAGCGGAATTTTCACGTTGTGTGAAATTTCTTCGAGATAGCTGTTGTCGCCCTTGAACCACTGCGGCTCGGTAAGCACCGAAATTGCCGCCGCTCCTGCGTTTTCATAATCCTCGGCAATCTGCACATACGGAAAGTCCTCCGCTATTATTCCCTTTGAGGGAGAAGCTTTTTTTACCTCGCAAATATATGAAATGCCGTCCTTTGCAAGCGCTTTTTCAAAAGGGAACCCGGTATTTGCGGGCATCGAAAGCGCACGGCGCTTTATCTCGTCAAGCGAAATTTCCTTTTCCGCCTGCGCATAGCGCTTTCTGTTTGCCTCTGCAATTGTTTCAAGTATCATTTTATCACCGTTATTCATTGGTAGCTTTTATAAAATCTTCCATTTTTTCATAAGCCTTGCCGCTGTCGATTAACTGCTGAGCAAGCTCTGCGGCGCTTGAAATTGAATCCGCCTTGCCGCCGGCGTAAATTCCGAGCGCAGAGTTAAGTACAACAATATCACGCTTTGCGCCCTTAAGCTCACCCTTCAAAATCTGCCTTGTCATTTCGGCATTTTCAGCGCCGTCGCCGCCGATTAAATCCTCCATTTTGTATGTTCCGAGCCCGAACTCATCGGGAGAAATATAAAAGGTATTAAAGCTGCCGTTGTCAATTTCACAGACCTTTGTCTTGCCGGTAGCCGTAACCTCATCCATACCGTCGCTTCCGTGGAACACAAAGCCTCTTTTTACGCCGAGGTTTGAAAATACCTTTGCAATAGGCTCAACCAAAGCCTCCGAGTATACGCCGGTAATTTGCAGGCTTGCGCTTGCCGGGTTTGTAAGAGGTCCGAGCAAATTAAAGATATTGCGGATGCCGATTTCTTTTCTTACCGGGCCTACAAAACGCATTGAGGAATGGTAGCCCTGCGCAAACATAAAGCAAATGCCTGTTTTTTCAAGCACAGCTTCATTCTTTTCGGGCTCCAGAGAGATGTTTGCTCCGAGCTTTTCAAGGCAGTCTGCCGCACCGCTTTTGCTTGACATTGAACGGTTTCCGTGCTTTGCAACGGGAATACCTGCGGCGGCTATCACAAAAGCTGCGGTTGTCGAGATGTTGAACGTACCCGTGCCGTCGCCGCCCGTGCCGACTATATCAAGCACCTCGGTTTTTGGCGTTATATGAAGAGCCTTTTCTCTCATAACACGAGCGCAGGCGGTGATTTCGTCAATCGTTTCGCCCTTAATTCTGAGCGCGGTCAAAAACGAAGCCATCTGCGCGTTTGTTGCCGAGCCGGTCATCATCTCGTCCATTACCTGCGTTGCCTCGTCAAAGGTGAGGTCATTGCCTGCCACTACTTTTTTTATAGCCTCTTTAATCATATAAATCAAATCCTTTCAATAAAATTTTTTATAATCTGCATACCGTGTGAGGTTAAAATTGATTCCGGATGAAATTGCAGTCCGTAAATTTCATAATCTCTGTGCTTTACTCCCATTACTTCGCCCGTATCATCCTCAGCGGTGACAATCAGCTCGTCGGGAACGGTGCTTCGCTTTGCAATCAATGAATGGTAGCGCGCACCCTCTATCACACTCGGAATATCCGCAAAAATTTTACAGCCCGTATCCAATTTAATATCGCTTTTTTTGCCGTGCATAAGCTTTGCCGCATGGGTGATTTCAGCTCCGAACACCTCGCATACAGCCTGATGCCCCAAGCATACGCCCAACATCGGGTATTCTCCCTTAAGCTCCCGTATAACCTCCTCGCAGACTCCTGCGTTTTTCGGATAACCCGGCCCCGGGGAAAGAACAATGTGAGAGGGATTGAGCCTTCTGATTTCATCAACCGTTATATCATCGTTGCGAACAACCCTTATATCCGGGTTTACGCTTCCGCAAAACTGAACGAGGTTGTAGGTAAAGCTGTCGTAATTATCAATAAAAAGTATCATAGCTCATAAACCTCCCCTGCGTTTTCTACCGCTTTCATAACCGCAAGCGCCTTGTTGTAGGTTTCCGCATATTCGCTTTCGGGCACGCTGTCGGCAACAATGCCGGCGCCTGCCTGAACATAAACTCTGTTGTTCCTTTTAACAGCCATTCTTATTGCGATGCAGGTGTCAAGATTGCCGTTGAAATCCACATATCCGAGGGCGCCGCCGTAAACCTCACGAGGCGTTTTTTCAAGCTCCTCAATAATCTCGCAGGCTCTGATTTTCGGTGCGCCCGACAACGTGCCGGCAGGAAGCAGAGCCTCAACCGCGCTGAAAGCGTCAAGACCGTCCTTTATCTGCCCCTCAACCTCACTGCAAATGTGCATTATCTTTGAATATCTCAACACCTTTTGATACTCCGTAACCTTGACCGAATTGAACCTTGCTATTCTGCCGATGTCGTTTCTGCCCAAATCTACAAGCATATTGTGTTCGGCAAGCTCTTTTTCATCCCTGATAAGCTCCTCGGCGAGGGCGTCATCCGACTCCTTTGTCCTGCCCCTGGGACGTGAACCTGCAATCGGAAATGTGTTAAGCACGCCGTTTTGCAGCTTTACAAGAGTTTCGGGAGAGGTGCTGATGATTTCATCGCCGTCAATCGACATATAAGCCATATACGGCGACGGATTGGTTGTTCTCAGCACCCTGTAGGCGTTAATCAGCGAGCCGTGATATTCCGCCTCAAAGCGCCTGGATACAACGCACTGAAAAATATCTCCGTCATAGATATATTCCTTGGTCTTTTCAACCATTTTGCAAAATTCCTCTTTGGTGTAATTGCTCTTAAATTCAACATTTTTGTCGGCTTCAAGTTTGGGCAGCGGAGCGTTATCGGTTATAATTTCGATAATTTTCGCAATGTCGTTCTTAGCCTGATTGTACTGACGTTGCGCGTCGTAGGTTTTCATATTTACAATTACAATAAGCTTTTGCTTCAGGTGGTCATAGGCAATGATTTTGTCAAACAGCATTAAATCAAAGTCGTTTGCATCGCCCTTTTTGAGCTTTAAAACAGGCTCCGCGCAGGCTATCATAGAATAGCCGTAATAGCCCATCAGTCCGCCGGTGAACGGAGGAATATCGTCAAAATGCGGAGTTTTATAGTCCGCAAGGTACTCACGCACGGCATCATACGGCTTGTCGGTCTTTACTGTTCTTGCGCCCTCGCCCGTCACGGTAAGCACGCCGTCCTTGTACGCAAGGCGCGCCTTGGGATTAAAGCCGATAAAAGAATATCTCGCCCACTTTTCACCGCCCTCTATACTTTCAAGCAGGAAAAATTTATCCGATTTTTGAGCAATCTTTCTGAGAAGAGTAATCGGCGTGATTACATCGGCGTAAATCTCCTTGTAAACGGGAATTACGCTGTAGCTGTCTTTGAGCTTCAGCACCTCTTCATAAGACGGTTTAATCATATTGCACCAACCTTTCTGTACTTTATTTTTTGTATTGCTTAAAAAACAAAAAAGACTTTTGTCCCCTCCAAGGGACAAAAGTCTGAAAACACTAACTTCTGCGGTACCACCCAAATTGACGATAATCGTCCGCTTTACGGCATACTGACATATACCTCTCACAATAACGGTTGAGCTCCGTCGGAAACTACTCGTTTACGCTTTCGGTCCGCCCTCACAAGTCCATTCGGAAAATTCTCCGTTATCGGTTCGCACCAACCACCGACTCTCTGAAAGCTTTGAACAATCTTACTACTCTTGCTCACAGGTTTATATATTCGCTCGCCCAACGGCGAAATACACTATAATTATTATATTACCGCATTTCAAATTTGTCAACACCGTTTTTTAGATTTTATTCGGCCGCGTAAAAATATCAATTACAGCTGGCGCGGTAAATTTCCGCAGCGGTTTTTCCGTTGTCTATAATCGTGTTTTTCAGCTCGTCAATATCGGCAAACTTTCTTTCGGGACGAATAAAATCCAGCAGTCTTATGTCCGCCGCCTGTCCGTATATTTCTTTGCCCCTTATATTAGGGCATCCGGGTTTCGCATAACGGCGCAGTAATTGTCGCCGTTTTCAGGCGGAGTTGCTCCCTTTTCGCGCTTTCCGGCAGAAAGCTCAAGCACAACCTTCTTGTAAGGATAACGAAACTGTCTTACAAAAAGCAGGTTGTTGCCTGCGTCAAGCGCCGCCAAAATTATCGACAAATCCAACGCTGAATTTCGGTCGCGTCCTTAACATCTGCTATGCCGTCAAGATTTACGTCGCTTAAAAACCTCTGCAAAGAATCAAACTTGTCTATTCCGGCAATATTCTTCATCACATCCGTTACATCAGTGATGTCAACACTAAAATCGTCGTTAACATCACCCATTTTTATGTCCAATTTATCTATGGTGCCGTTTCCGACGTTGAAATGCGTTAAGAACCATGTAATCGTGCCGATTTGTGCGCTGATATAAAATTCCGCTTCGCCTTTTTCATCGGGAGTCACAGCCGTATAAGCTGCGCCGCTTGCTATCACAAGACCCGAATAATATCCGTCTTCGTCAGCCCCGAAATTATAGTTGTGATCTTTTATGTCAACCGTTCCGTCCTCATTGAAATAAGAGCTGAAATCGGAAAGCTTGATTTTTACTTTTACATACTTTCCGTCCGTTTCGGAAAACGAATATGTGCTATATGCATTTCCGCTGCCACTGTAGTGGGCTTGTAAAAGTCTGGTGTACACGCCGTCAAGACCCGTCACGGTTGCTGCGCTTGACGTGCAGTCGTCAAATGTAATATCAAGCGATTCCAAAGTGTCGGTATCTTTAAATCTGACTTTGTATACATAATCGGTCGGGATGTTGTATGCGTATTTAAGCACAGTGTTCTCGGATACCTGCACCTCGTCTCCTATTGCCTCAAAGGTTCTGCTTTCGGCGGCATTTGCCGTAACAGAGGCGGCCGAAAGCGCACTTATTGCCATAATCACAGATAATACTGCTGAAATCAATTTATTCATATATTCAGACTTCCTTCTCCTTTAAATACTTTATCTCAAGAATTATTATACAACGCATTATAAATTATTGCTATTACTTAATTTCACAATTTTTATATGCTGTTTTTGTGGACAACTTACAAGAACGCTCAGGCCGGTTGCGTATTCTCCGCTTTCCGCACGATGTATTCAGCATATCCGTATAAATTCTATGAAATCCGAAAAAATTCCGGTTACATATCCGGCGCGTAATCATTGAGAGGTATTGCCTTAAAAATTTTCAGTGCGGTTTTTCCGTTGTCTATAATCGTGTTTTTCAGCTCGTCAATATCGGCAAACTTTCTTTCGGGACGAATAAAATCCAGCAGTCTTATGTCCGCCGCCTGTCCGTATATTTCTTTGCCCCTTATATTAGGGCATCCGGGTTTCGCATAACGGCGCAGTAATTGTCGCCGTTTTCAGGCGGAGTTGCTCCCTTTTCGCGCTTTCCGGCAGAAAGCTCAAGCACAACCTTCTTGTAAGGATAACGAAACTGTCTTACAAAAAGCAGGTTGTTGCCTGCGTCAAGCGCCGCCAAAATTATCGACAAATCCAACGCTGAATTTCGGTCGCGTCCTTAACATCTGCTATGCCGTCAAGATTTACGTCGCTTAAAAACCTCTGCAAAGAATCAAACTTGTCTATTCCGGCAATATTCTTCATCACATCCGTTACATCAGTGATGTCAACACTAAAATCGTCGTTAACATCACCCATTTTTATGTCCAATTTATCTATGGTGCCGTTTCCGACGTTGAAATGCGTTAAGAAC
>JAJQDK010000068.1:3461-4894 GCA_021202245.1 Clostridiales bacterium | reverse complement strand
TTATGAAGCTGCTTGAGGATAAGCTCCCGATTTCGGCAATAACGGTTATGGTGCAGAAGGAGGCGGCGCAGAGAATTTGCGCCGAGGTGGGAACACGCCAAAGCGGCGCAGTCACTGTTTCGGTAAACTACTATGCAAAGCCGAAAATGCTTTTTTCTGTCGGTGCAGGCTCGTTTATGCCTGCTCCCAAGGTTGATTCTGCGGTGATACGGCTCGACGTTTTGAAGGAACCGCCGGTTAAGACGGACGAACAAAACTTTTTCCGTGTGGTTAAGGCGGCTTTTTCTCAGCGCAGAAAAACTCTTGCAAATTCGCTTTCTTCGGGACTTTCTATGGATAAAGCCGCCGTAAACGAAATTCTTATAAAATCAAACGTGCCCGTAAACGCACGCGCCGAACAGCTCAAGCTAAGCGATTTTGCGGAAATATCAAACAATCTTTAGGTGATACTATGAAGAAAAATACTAAAATGAACGGACTTTACAAAGCTGCCTTTATACTGCTTTTGGTGTGCATTGCTCTGTTAATTGCTGCCGTTGCGGTCGCTTTTTTATTTGATGAAATATACATTTCCGCAATTCTCTCGTCCGGCGGTGCATTTCTTGCGTTGCTCGGAATAATTTTTGCGGCTAAGAGCAAGCCCAAAAAGGAAAAGCCCGAGGATACCGACGGCGGGCAGGAAAGCGGTGAAGCCTCAGCCGATGATAGCGAAAGCGCGAAAGCATTTGACGGTGAGGTCCGGGCTTCGGAAGCCGACAATACCAAAAATCTTAATTTTTCTGTTGACAACCGGTCTGAAATATGATACAATTATCTCGTTAAAAGGGAGTAGTTCGCAGATAATCTGTGATATAAATCGTCAGTACATACCGTTTACGGTATCGGTTATATCTTAAAGAACAAGACTTTTATTGCAGGCTCGCATCAGCCTTTGCAATAAAGGTCTTTTTTATTCCCCAAAAATCACTTAAAAACAACGGAGGAACCACAATAAAAGATTGGTATCGGATGTCAAAGGATGAGATTTTAAAAGCTCTCAAAACGTCGAGTGACGGTCTGAACTCTTCAAAAGCGGCTGAAATCCTTGAAAAAGACGGGAAAAATATGCTTGAAGAGGGCAAGAAGAAGTCCGCTTTTCAGGTGTTTATAAGTCAGTTTGCCGATTTTCTCGTCATAATCTTAATTATAGCGGCGATTATTTCTATCTTCTCCGGAAATCTCGAAAGCACAATAGTAATTTTTGCCGTAATCATAATGAACGCAATTCTCGGCACCGTTCAGCACATTAAAGCCGAGAAATCTCTTGAAAGTCTAAAATCCCTTTCTTCACCCACGGCAAAGGTAATTCGTGACGGAATGAAAATCGAGATTGATTCCAAGGACGTAGTAAAGGGCGACATTTTGGTGCTTGAAGCAGGCGACTTAGTCGTTGC
>JAJQDK010000068.1:0-3451 GCA_021202245.1 Clostridiales bacterium | reverse complement strand
GAATTATCAACAACTATTCTTTGCAGGTCAACGAAAGCTCGCTCACCGGAGAATCGACAAATGTAGATAAAAACGATGAAATCATCGACGCCGAGGTTCCGCTTGCCGACCGCACAAATATGGTTTTTTCTGGAAGTCTTGTAACCTACGGCAGAGCAATTACTGTTGTTACGGGAACGGGAATGAATACCGAAATCGGCAAGATTGCTTCCCTTATGAATGATACAAAGGAAAAGAGAACTCCACTGCAGCAGAGCCTCGACAAATTTTCTAAAGCGCTCGCAGTAATAATTATGATTATCTGCGTTATTGTGTTCGGACTGAGTATGTACAACAATATGGGTCTGCTCGATTCGCTTATGTTTGCTGTTGCTCTTGCCGTTGCTGCAATCCCCGAGGCCCTCGGTTCAATCGTAACAATAGTGCAGGCAATGGGAACGCAGAAAATGGCTAAGGAAAACGCCGTCATAAAGGATTTAAAGGCGGTAGAAAGCTTGGGCTGCGTTTCCGTCATCTGTTCCGACAAAACCGGCACTCTCACCCAAAATAAAATGACGGTTCAAAAAATTTACATCAACGGCGAGAGCATACGTGAGGATCAGCTCGATTTAAATGTTGAAAGCCACCGACATCTTTTGTATGATATGGTGCTGAATAACGATTCAAGCATAGTTGACGGAAAGGGAATAGGCGACCCCACCGAATACGCTCTGCTTGAGGCATTTCGCAATATAGGCTTCAGAGAGGAGTTTATGCGTGAAAGCATCACAAGACTTGAAGAGGTGCCGTTTGACTCCGACAGAAAGATGATGAGCTCAAAGTACAAAATGCACGGAATTTCGCATATACTCACAAAGGGAGCGCTTGACGTAATTCTTGACCGCTGTGTAAATATTGCAACAGCCGACGGCGTTCGCCCGATTACCGAGCAGGACAAAAACGCAATAATTAAGCAGAATACGGAGTATTCCGAGAGCGGTCTGCGTGTGCTTGCCTTTGCATACAAGGAATCAGACGAGCCTCTGACTATCGCAGCGGAGTACGACTACACCTTCCTCGGACTTGTTTCTATGATTGACCCTCCCCGTGAGGAGTCAAAGCAGGCTGTTGCCGATGCAATTCGTGCGGGAATCAAGCCGGTTATGATAACGGGCGACCACAAAATCACCGCAACGGCTATTGCAAAGCAAATAGGCATCTTCGGAGATGGCGACATAGCCGTAACCGGTATGGAGCTTGATGCAATGAGCGATAGTGAGCTTGATGAAAAAATTGAACGTATTTCGGTTTACGCCAGGGTTTCTCCCGAAAATAAAATCAGAATTGTTGAGGCTTGGCAGCGCAAGGGAAATATTGTTTCAATGACCGGCGACGGAGTGAATGACGCTCCCGCCCTCAAAAAAGCCGATATAGGCGTAGCGATGGGCATTACCGGAACAGAGGTTTCCAAGGACGCAGCCTCGATGATTTTGCAGGACGACAACTTTGCCACCATAATCAAGGCGGTTGCGAACGGACGAAATGTTTTCCGCAATATTAAAAATTCAATTCTGTTCCTTCTTTCGGGCAATATGGCAGGCATTTTTGCGGTGCTTTACACCTCACTTATGGCTTTGCCCGTGCCGTTTGAGGCTGTTCATCTGCTGTTTATCAATCTGCTTACCGACTCTCTGCCGGCTATTGCAATAGGTATGGAAAAGCCCGAAAAGGATTTGCTCTCCGATAAGCCCCGAAATCCCAAGGAAGGAATACTCACCAAGGATTTCACGGCGCTGATGCTCGGGCAGGGCGCGTTGATTGCCGTTGTAACCCTTGCGGCATTTTATATCGGCTTGCAGGTAAACGCCGCAACGGCAAGCACAATGGCGTTTGCCACCCTCACGCTGGCACGCCTTTTTCACGGCTTCAACTGCCGCAGCAGGCACTCTGTGTTTAAAATCGGCTTCACCTCAAACATATACAGCGTCGGCGCATTTTTCCTTGGTGTGTTCCTGCTTACGTTCGTACTGTTTGTACCGTTTATGCATCCGCTTTTCAGCGTTGAAGCGATAACAGGGGCGCAGGCAGGCTTTGTCGCTCTGCTTGCCTTTATTCCCACGTTTATCATTCAGCTTATCAAGCTTGTTGCCGACCTTGTATCGGACAGAAAAAGCTAAATAACACATTCATTCAAATACAAAATGGCAGTCTTTCGGCTGCTGTTTTTCTTTTTAAATGAGAGCTAAAGCCGATTTGTCTTGCCTAATCTCACACCTGCTTTTGCACTTGAGGAAACCGATCTTCAAGAACAGGTTGAACAGTTAGAGGATTATTGTGTAGAAATAGAGGTTTTATACAAACTTGACGATTTGTATATGGCACCCGGCGACATTTATCTTCTGTATACAAGCAGTACGATTGAAGCTTTAAAAGCTGAAATTGCAAACGCAAGAGAAACCGAAAGCAAATATCCAAGCGTAACAGCGGAAGAAATAACTAATGCAAAGCAAGCAATAGAAAACTGTGTTGAAAATCTTTGCATTGAAAAAGATGAACTGAATTTTTTAATTGCTGTATGTAAGAAAGAAAACGGAACCGAAAACAACGGATATTATTCCGATGAAATGTGGAGCGGTTACTCCGATTTGATTGACAAGGCAACCGAGCTTTTATTATCAGATACGGCAAGCGATGAGGAAATTAACAATGCTTATTGGGAATTAGTTTTCTGCTTTAATGAAATGTGTGTTTCAAATAAGCTTGTCGGAGATGTTGATAATAACGGTACTGTAGATGTTTCCGATGTAACATTGGTACAAAAGGCAGCAGTTGGCAATGCTTCTTTAAATGCTTCACAAAGAATGGCGGCAGCTAATCAGGAGGGCGACATAGACAGTATCACGGTTGCAAACGCAACGGCAATGCAAAAGTATATTGTTACGAGCGGTACACTTGATGAAAATCAATATTTTCAAGTGTTAGAGGAGAACTTATACAGCAAAGACCCTTATCACTTTGAAAATAATCCATTTTACCTTGCAGGTATGGTGTGCAGATATTATGGATACGGTAATTTTGACGTATACAGTAAATATTTGATTCAATAATTGAAAATTAATTTTATAAGATTTCATACCTATTCTCTTAGATAAACGTAAAATTAACCACACGTCCGTAGCGGCGGTCAGTAGGAAGTGGTTAGTGAGCAGTGTTGAGTTAAAATATTATGCCGTAGCTTCCTTTGCGATGATACGCTGTATTTATAACACGTCCGTAGCGGCGGTCAGTGACCGCCATTGCTGCAACGTATACCTCTGTATACAAGCTTTTAATCATCAGCCATTTTGTAGGGACATATAGTATCCGCCTGCCTGTCAGCGGAAGCTGACGTATATATATTATTCTTTTCATTCTTAACATTCTTTATATTCTTTACTTTCTTTAATTGTGGTTAGTTGTCGGTTAATTGGAG
>JAJQDK010000079.1 GCA_021202245.1 Clostridiales bacterium | reverse complement strand
GTTCGAAAATATGATAACATCCCGGCACCTTCCCCTCAAGGGGAAGCCTTGCTGAACGCTGACGTTTTCCTGTTTATCCAAGCCTTCCCCTCCGAGGGGAAGGTGTCACCGTATGGTGACGGATGAGGTATTCCCTTGATAAGGGAAATGTCCGCTTGCGGACAAAGGGTTTGCCGTTTTCGCAGAAAATAGGAGCTTTAGCTCCGTGAACATATTAAAAATTTAAATTCAAAAATTCATAACCCATTCGCCGATTTAAGCGAGGTTACAGCTTGGAATATCCGAAGCTGTTGACGAGGGCCTCAATCTTGATTCCCTGTTTGCAAAGCGGGCAGGAGTGTGAATCGTGGCTTTCATAGTCGCCGAGGTCGTGCGGATTAAAAATAGAGTTTACGGGATAGCCGTCGCAGATATCGGTTGTGGCAAAAATTGCCGACACTCCGACAACCTTGCCGTCGTAATACTTAACCGCCTCAATGGCAGCCTTTGCGGTTTCACCCGTGGTAACAGAGGCGGAAAGCACCAAAACGTGCTTGTTCTTTATCATAGGAGTGAGATTATCACGGAAAAGAAGCTGACCGCCTGAAGTAAATTCGGGCGTGATAACATAAATAGTTTGGTGAGCGTTCATATTGACAAAATCTTCTTTTGTAAGGTCGTCGGCTATACAGGCGCCGATAACCTCGGTTCCGTCAAGGCAAAGAATTGTATCAATAATGGTGTGATTGCGATATGTAGCGACAAGCTCCTTGGCAACAGCCTTTGCCTCGGAAAGTCTTGTTTTTTGGGTAGTAACGTCAATATAGTAGTTTGTATGGCTGTGCGAGGTTACAAAATGACCCTTGGCAACACGCAGAAACAGGTTCTTATTTTTGGTTCTGATTTTATACAATTCCGCCATAATAATGACCTCCTGAAAAATAAAATTTTAGCTATGAGCATATTTCATACAATCATTCTACAATATATTAACAAATAAATCAATAGTTTTGCAAAATATATTTTGTCAAGCCGTAATCCCTGCTTTTTCAGGGTCAACTATAGGCTTGTTTTCGTAAACGCACCTTTCGGGAACGCAGTGAAGATTTGCGAGAGCATCGCCCTCGTGTTCCGCACACATATTCCCGAACCGAAAATCATACCCCGTCAGCGTTGCTCGGTTCCGCTTTTTAGCTTAATCTGTGATTTTCAGTGAGATGTCAAACGCCTTTACCGAGTGAGTGAGGGCGCCCATTGAGATGATGTCAACGCCCGTTTCGGCAATTTCACGCAGAGTTTCGTCCGTTATGCCGCCGCTTGCTTCAAGCAGCGCTCTGCCGTCGGTGATTTCAACCGCCTGCTTCATAAGCTCGGGGCTCATATTGTCAAGCATAATAACGTCAACCTTTGCGTCAAGCGCCTGCCGAAGCTCGCTAAGGTTTCTGACCTCAAGCTCGATTTTTGTCATATGTCCGAGCTTTTTTCTGAGCTTTGCCGCTGCATTTTCAATGCCGCCGCCCGCCTCGACGTGGATGTCCTTGAGCATAGCTGCATCGGAGAGGTTGTAACGGTGGTTTTTGCCGCCGCCCACGGTTACCGCATATTTTTGAAGCGGACGCAGGCCGGGAAGCGTTTTGCGTGTATCGGCTATTGAAGCCTTTGTGCCCTTTACAATTTCAACTGCCTTGTTTGTTGCGCTTGCCACGCCGCTCATATGCTGGATCAGGTTGAGCGCAGTGCGTTCCCCCTTGAGAATTGTACGTGTTTTGCCGTGAAGCTCTGCGATGATGTCGCCTTTTTTCAGCTTATCGCCGTCGTGCTTGTACACCGTTGCCTTAACTCCGTTGGGCTGCAAAATTTCAAAAACTCTCAGCGCAACCTCAATACCGCAGAGAACTCCGTCGTCCTTTGCCAGGAACCTCGCACTGTTTTCCTGCTCCTCGTCAATGAGATAATCGGTTGTGGTGTCGAGGTAGTTTATGTCCTCCAAAAGCGCAGTTTTAATAAGGTTGTCAACGTAAATGCTGTTTAATATCATAGGTTAATGCCCTCCCGTACTTCATCAAGAATAATGCTTGCGACTATTGCAATGCTTGTTGCCTCTACAAGGTCTGAATTTATTTCATAATTTCCGTTCAGCAGTTTGTCAAGAATTTCTTCAACCCGATTGTAGCTTTCCTCATATTTTTCGGGCTTGGGAATTACAAAATAAGCGTCCTGCATAATTTCACGAATTTGCGAACGAAAGCCGTGAGGCATAGGCTCTCCATTTGTCGAGCGGTGAGCAGGCTCTGTTCCGAGCGGCCGCCGACCGTATTTTTTGATGCGCCTTGTAATGTCCTCAGCCGCCGAGCGTGAGAACACCAACGCTTCAAGCAGCGAATTGCTTGCAAGCCTGTTTGCGCCGTGCACTCCCGTATTGGCGCATTCGCCTGCCGCATACAGTCCGTCAATGGTGGTTCGTGCGTCAAGGTCAACGCTTATTCCGCCCATAAGGTAATGCTGGCACGGAAATACGGGTATTCTGTCCTTGGTGATGTCAACTCCCTCTTCAAGGCACCTCTCGTAAATCATCGGGAAGCGCTGCTTTAAAAAGCCTGCCGGCTTGTCCGTTATGTCAAGGTAAAAGCTTTCGCTGCCCGTCTTGACCGACTCGCGGATTATGGCGTCTGACACAACGTCACGGGGAGCAAGCTCGCCTCGGCTGTCGTAATCAAAGGCAAAGCGTCTGCCCTCGCAGTTGAGCAGGACTGCGCCCTCGCCCCTGACAGCCTCGCTTATGAGAAAGCGTTCGCGGTCCTTTTCGGCTGCAAATGCCGTGGGGTGGAACTGAACACGTGAAAGGTGGCTGATTTTGGCTCCGAGCATATGGGCAAAGGCTATACCGTCGCCTGTTGCAATGGCGGAGTTGGTGGTGTATTTATACACCCTGCCTATGCCTCCTGTGGCAAGCAGACAATAGCTGCAGCCGTAATGGTAGCTTTTGCCGTCCTTCAAAATGCTGATATAAAAGCCGTTGAGTACCTTTTTGACTGAATAAACCAGCGCATTGTCGCAAATAGTAACATTCGGCAGAGTCTGCACAACCTCAATCAGCTTGTCGGCAATCGCCTTGCCCGTGGAGTCTTTGTGGTGAACAATTCTGTGCCGGCTGTGACCGGCTTCAAGGGTTTTGCACATTGTGCCGTCGGGGTTGAGGTCAAAGTCAACGCCGAGCTCCTTGATTTTAAGCACGTCCGACGGACCCTCGGAAACCAGCTTTTCAACTGCCGAAAGGTTGTTTTTGTATTTGCCGGCAATCAGGGTGTCGGTTATGTGCAGCTTGTAGCTGTCATGCTCCGTGTCAAGCACACAGGCAACTCCGCCCTGAGCAAGCGAGCTGTTTGAAAGCGGAAGCTCACGCTTTGAAACAAGCAAAACATTTACGCTGCTCGGCAGATTTATGGCGGCATAAAGCCCCGCCGCGCCTGTTCCGACAATTATGACATCATATTTCATATATATCAAAGGCTCCTATAAGTATTTTTCCTTAAATAAATGATTTACAAATTTTTACTTATATATTATACTACTAATTGACAAAATAGTAAATACTTGAACGGCAAACAGAGGAATAAATATGGAACTGAAAAGCAACGAAGAAAAAATTACAAGGGCGCTGCTCGTAAGCGTTGACAGCGGAGAATACGATGCCGAGGCCTCGCTTGAAGAGCTGTTTGAGCTTGTGAAAAGCGCAGGCACAGAGCCGGTGCTGTCGGTTACGCAAAATTTGCAAAGACCCGAAAGCGCATCATATGTGGGCAGCGGAAAGCTGAAGGATATAGCGGACGTTTGCGGTGAGCTGGAGATAGATTTGCTTGTGTTTGACGGTGAGCTTTCGCCCACGCAGATAAAAAATATTGAGGCTGCCACGGACGTGCGGACCATTGACCGCACCACGCTTATTTTAGATATATTTGCAAGCCGTGCCCGCTCAAAGGAGGGCAAGCTTCAGGTGGAGCTTGCGCAGCTTAAATATATGCTTCCTCGGCTTAGCGGCAAGGGAATTGAGCTTTCCCGTCTGGGCGGCGGAATAGGAACGAGAGGACCCGGAGAAACTAAGCTTGAAACGGACAGACGTCACATAAGGCGGAGAACGGAAACCCTTAAGGAGGAGCTTGCAAGTCTTGAACAGCACCGCAGTATGCTCAGAAAGCGCCGTGAAAAGGACGGCGTGATAACCTGCGCCATTGTCGGCTATACCAATGCCGGAAAATCCACGCTGATGAACTATCTTACAAACGCAGGAGTGCTTGCTCAGGATAAGCTTTTTGCCACGCTTGACCCGACCTCACGCGCACTCAAGCTTCCGAGCGGAGTAACGGTGATGATGATTGACACGGTAGGGCTGGTCCGCAGACTGCCGCACCACCTTGTGGAGGCGTTCCGTTCCACGCTTGAGGAGGCGGCGCAGTCGGATATTATTTTGAATGTATGCGACGCTTCAAGCGACGAAACAAGAACCCATTTGCAGGTAACGGCGGATTTGCTTGAATCGCTCGGCTGCGGCGACACACCGATAATAACGGTGTTTAACAAATGTGATTTGCTCGATGACGGCACGCTTGCACAGGACTTCGGAAACAGCGTGAGAATAAGCGCAAAAACAGGAGAGGGGATTGACGAGCTTTTGCAGGCGATAGACGATAATCTGCCCGTCAGGGTAAAGAGAGTAAGCCTGCTGATACCGTTTGCCGCAGCGGCGCTTGTGTCTGAAATTCGTTCAAAGGGCACGCTGATAAGCGAGGAATATGTTGCAGACGGAATCAGGGTTGAAGCCGTTGTTGACGAAATGCTTTACGCAAGGGTAAAGGAATACGAAAGCTGATTTCCCGGCGGCAGTCAGGGGGTAGTGATTAGGGGATATTGTCAATAATTTGAACGTACAAAGAGGGGGATTTTACAAAACAGA
>JAJQDK010000037.1 GCA_021202245.1 Clostridiales bacterium | reverse complement strand
GGACGCAAAAATGCAAGTCCGAAGGGCTTAACGGGGACAAAAAGTCCGATGACAATGCCGACAATAAGCATAAGAACCATAAAGCTTGTTCCGCACCTCGGATGAAAGCGGCTTTGCTTTTTTACGTTTTCAACAGTAAGCTCTTCTTCGTTTTCATAGCAGAAAATAGTTTTGTGCTCTGCGCCGTGGTACATAAACACACGCTTCATTTCCGTCATTCGAGAGCATACTACTATGTAGAGCAGGAATAAAACGATTTTTAAAATTCCCTCAAAGACAGATTTGCAGAATACGGCAAGCTCTCCGTCGCCCTGAAAAGTGGGGATAAACCTTGAGGTAAAGTCAAACAAAAAGGAGGGAACAAAGAAAAACAGCGCCACAGCCAGAGCCACACCCAAAATTGAGGCGAAAACCATAAGCACCTTAACAAGCTTGTCACCGAATTTTTCATCGAGCCATTTTTCAAATTTTGACGGCTCCTCCTCTTCAATCTCTCCGGCTTCAAGCGCCTTGTCGGCTGAGAGCATAAGAGATTTATAGGATAATTTCATTGAATCTACAAGACCTGTGATTCCTCTGATAAACGGAACCTTGAAGATTTTGTACTTTGAGCCGAGAGTATTTACCTTGATGTCCTCGCTGTAAATCTCGTCCTCGCCCGTGCGCACGCAAACCGTGGTGCGCTTGGGACCTCGCATCATAATACCCTCAATCAGTGCGCTGCCGCCTATTGAGGTGATTTTTTTAGTAGTGTTTTTAGCCATTATAAAACCTTTCCATAAATTTGTAAAATCAGACCTACAGTTTTATGTCCTCGGGCAGGCTCTGTGTTTCGCCTTCCTTATAGACGGGAAACGTGAGAGTTACCGTAGTGCCTACGCCCTCGCCGCTTTCAAGCTCAAGAGAGCCGTTATGCAGACTCATAATTTCATCGGCAACGGCAAGCCCGATTCCCGAACCGCCTACAGTCTGATTTGCTTTATAGAATTTTTCCTTTACCTTAGGCAGGTCGTCGGCTGAAATGCCGCAGCCCGTGTCGGTAATTACAATTTTAATAACGTCGGGCTCGTCCTTGCTGTAGATAACCTGTGCAGCAACAACTCCGCCCTTGGGGGTGTATTTAAGCGCATTGTCAAGCACGTTTATAAACACCTGCTTTAGCCTGTTTCTGTCGCCGAGCACGGGGGGATATACAGCCTCCGGTTCGTCGTACAAAAGGTGCTTGCCCTCCTTGACGGCACGTTCTCTGAGCATATAAACGCTCTCGTCAAACTCCGCAAGGATGTCAAGCTTTTCGTTTACAAGCACCATTCTGCCGCTTTGAATACGGCTGAAGTCCAAAAGCTCCTCAACAATGCTTGTAAGCCTTGTGCTTTCCTTTACAATAACGCTCATACCCTTGTCAAAGGTGCGTCTGTCAAGCTTTCCTCTTTCCGAAAGCTGCATAGTTTCCGCCCAGCCCTTAATGGCGGTGAGCGGAGTTCTCAGCTCATGGGAAACACGTGAGATGAAGTCGTTTTTCATCTGCTCGGTAGCCTTCAGCTCCTTTGCCATATCGCTTACGGCATCGCACAAATCGCCGATTTCGTCGTCATATTTATGGTCGATTTTTTCCGAAGCGGAAAAGTCGCCGTGGGCAATTTTGTCTGCCGTGACCGAAAGCGAGCGTATCGGCTTTACGATAGAGCGTATAAACATCAGACCCGAAAAAATAACAAGGGCGATTATCATAATGCCCAATCCGACAATAAAGGCGGAAATTATAATGATTCTGCTGTTTATCGGCTCCATTGAAACAATGTAGCGTATGGCGCCCACAACAGTGCCGCTTGAATTGGTAATGATTCGGGTTTCGCTCATTGCGCTTTCGCCCGAATCAAGCTTGCCGCTCCAAAAGGCTGCGCCCTCGCCGTTTGACTTCGCTTCCTCAAAATCCGGAATTTCCTCGGTTTCGGACGGTATAAATCCGGTTGACGACATTATTACTCTGCCCGAGGAATTGATGACGATAACGCCCATCTGCTCTTTTTTGTCAAAATTTTCAACATAATCTCTTGCAGATGAATTAAAGCTTGTGGTGCTGTCGCTCGTATAGCCCGAAAACACAAGCGAAAGCTCGTTTGCGGTGTTTGTCAGGCTTTGTTCAACGCTGCTTTGACAAAGATATGTAACAACAAAAATAAGGCTGACAACAATAAGTATGATGATTGTCAATATGACGCTCAGCGTGTTGAGCATCCAGCGCTTTGTGATGCCCTTAAACATTTTGCAGCAGCCTCCTTTTGCCGAGTTGTTTGAAAAATAGGGGCGGGCAGCGCGCTGATTTTACAAAATCAGTTGCCTGCGTCCCATTTGTATCCGAGTCCCCATACCGTGATAATATGGCTTGGGTTGGAAGGCTCCTCCTCAACCTTCATTCTCAAACGTCTGATATTAACGTCTACTATCTTATCCTCTCCGACATAGGCGTCGCCCCAAACGTGATTAAGAATGTCAATTCTGTCAAGAGCAACTCCGGGGTTTGCAAAAAAGTATTCCATAATCTGAAACTCAACCTGAGTAAGCTCAATCATTTTGCCGTTTTTGAGAAGCGCGCGGTTGCGGAGATTGAGGGTGAATTCGCCCGATTTCAGCTCTTCCTTAAAGTTGTTTTCGGAATGTGACTGAGCAAGCGCAACACGCCTGTAAAGGGAGTCAACCCTTGCGAGCAGCTCGCTCGGCGAAAACGGCTTTGTAACGTAGTCGTCGGCTCCCAGCATAAGACCCGTTACCTTGTCCATCTCCTGAGTTTTGGCAGAGAGCATAATAATTCCTATTCCGCCGTTGCGGCTGCGAAGCTCCTTGCAAACCTGAAAGCCGTCTATTCCCGGCATCATTACATCGAGAATTGCAACGTCAAAATCGCCGTCGCTTTCGCCATATTTTTGAAGTGCGGCTTCTCCGCAGTCGGCTTCGACTACGTCATATCCCGCACGGGTAAGGTTGATTACGACAAAGTCGCGAATAGTATCCTCATCCTCGCATACAAGAACCTTTTTCATATCAATACCTCCGTATTCCTTATAAATTAACTTGAGTTGTTTACTGTTGCTTATTTAAATTTTTCTGAATCAAACAGTGATTTCGGTCAGGAACGAAAAAGCGGTTTTAATTTCGTCGTCCGTAAGCGAAAGCTCGCTGTCCGAGTTGTTTTTGAATGTATAAGCGTAGGAATCGTCCTTGGCAATCAGCGTGTAGTCCTCGGCGTCCTTGCCGATATTCCAATCGTCGACGGTGAAAGCTTTAATTTCAAACAGCATATCTCCCAATTTGTTTTTGTTCCATTCATAAAAGGTAAGCGTGCTGTTTTCGGAGTCGATAAGCGCAGTCGCTTTGTCGTCAAGCAGAGAATCGGGGAGCTTGACGGTGTAGCCGAAGTCGTAGTTAGCCGCCATATAAACATCAGGAGAAACGCTTTCGTCATCCGGAGAAAAGCTGTCCCATTCGATTTTGTCCGCTACCGAATCCGACGACTGCTCGCTTGTGTGCGGAAGCTTGGAAACAACGGGAATTTCAATTTCGTCGTCGTTATCAATGTCGGATGAAATTACCGAGCTGCTGCGCTGAGTTACGTTGGCTTCCTTTTCGCTGTAAAGCGGATTGCGCAGCAGGGAAAGCTCTTTGCTGTAGTAAATTACCTGAGTGTTTATTTCCTCGTTTGCAAACGCCCCGTCAATCACAACGCCGCAGATTCCGTCGCTGAAGGAGGTAACGGCAACATTTTTGTATTTTGTAACATTCGGGTCGGTTTTGACGGTTGCCTTTGAATAAAGACTGTTGTTTTCCTCGCTGTAATCAAGCATAGCGGCGCTCGCTTCGTTCTCGGTTGTGTAGAGCGTAAGAAGCATAATCTCGTCAATGCCGTCGGAGTCAAAATCTCCGCAGTAAAAGTTTGAAAAGCTCTGCCCTGATTTAATCTCTCCTGTGTCGCCGTCCGAGTATTCACAGCACACAAGGCTGTTTATGTTGGTGGTGTAGGTTGTGTAGCCGGCAATAATTTCAAGCGTGCCGCTGCCGTTTATGTCGGCAAAATCAACGCTGTCAATATCGGTGGACTCAATGACCTTATCGGCGGACAGCTTCCACTCTCCGTCGTCGGAATACATAACGAGCATATGAATCTCGGCTTCGTCGCCCTTGCGATAAAAGGCGACCGCCTCCTCGGTGTCATCGCCGTCCAGGTCAATCATAGTGATTGCGCTGCGGTAATTTCCGTTTTTGGGATATTTAAGAGTGTAGCCTGTGCCTGCCGCAGAGGAAATAAGCTGTTCGATTTCATCCTCGTCGCCCATGGTTTTGGGCGGCCACAGAAGCTGGTCGGTGCTGAAGTCGGTAATGTTGCAACCGCTTGCCGGAATGATGAAAAATGCGCCGAGCAGCAGCGCGCACACAGCGTTTTTTAACTTCAAGCAATCCGCCTCCTTACGGTAAAATTTATGATTACTGCTTTTGCCTTGCAATGCAGTATTTGATTTTTATTCCCTCATCGGAAAACATTTTTTCGTGTTCGGTTTCAATGTTGTCCTTTACGCCGCTTGTATGCAAATCCCTTGTGATATAGGTGATTTCATAACCGCTCTGCTCAAAATACTCAAGACTTTCGTCAAACAGATTGTCATCGTCCGTTTTAAAGCGGATTTCCGCATCCTTTTTAAGAAAGGCTTTGTACATTTCAAGCTTTTTATAATATGTAAGCCTGCGCTTTTTATGCCTCGGACGCGGCCACGGGTTGCAGAAATTTATAAACAGCCTTTCAATTTTATCGTCCTCGGTTATTATTTTGTCAATCTGCTCAACATTGTATTTTACAAGCAGAAGATTATCAATATCATCCTCGGTTTTGCCTGCGTTTTCAAAGAGCTTTACAATGGTTCGTCTGCCCACGCCGAGCATATCGACCTTGATGTCCAAGGCTATGATGTTTACTTCGGGGCGGCTGAGCGCAAAC
>JAJQDK010000117.1 GCA_021202245.1 Clostridiales bacterium | reverse complement strand
ATTTAAATGCGGAGATAAGGATAAAAGTTTTGACCGTGTTTGAGTGAGTTTAGGTGACAAGGAACGAATTTTATTCATATATTGTTAAATTCAAAAGAAATTTATGGCAATTCAAATAAAAGATTTTCGTTATTTTTAAATTATTTTAATTTTTTTAAATTTTTTTGACCGATTTTGCTTGACTTTGGATTTTTATATGTTATACTGTAATCAAGAGGTGAACAACTAATGCTCACACAGGAAAGATACAAAAGAATTTTGGAAATATTAAGCGAGAAGGATGCTGTCACTGTTTCTGAGCTTACGCAGCTGCTGGACACCTCGGAATCAACAATAAGGCGTGACCTGACCGCTCTGGACGAAACCGGAAAGCTGAAAAAGGTTTTCGGCGGCGCAACCTCAATTAAGCAAACTCAGGGAATCAGAGAGGACGCTTTCAGCAGCAGAGAAGCGATGATGAGCGAGGAAAAAACGCTTATTGCAGCCTACAGCGCCGCACTGATTAAGGACTCGGATTTTGTTTATATAGACGCCGGCACCACCACCTTTCGCCTTATTGACTACATAAGCAATGACAAGGCTACTTATGTTACCAACGGTATTTCCCATGCGCAAAAGCTGATTAAAAAGGGATTAACCACTTATGTGGTGGGCGGAAAAATCAAGCCCGTTACCGAAGCTGTTATAGGCGCCGAGGGAATACGAAGCATAGGCAATTTTAATTTTACAAAAGCATTTATGGGCACTAACGGAATTGATATTAACGCAGGATTTACCACACCCGACATTGAAGAGGGTCTGATAAAGGAAACGGCGATTAACAAAAGCTATATAACCTTTGTGCTTGCCGATAATTCAAAATTCAGGCGTGTGTTCCCCGTTACATTTGCTCCGCTGAAAAAATGCTGTATCATTACCGATAAGCTGCCGTATAAAGCCTTTGCCGAGGCAACGGCTGTGAAGGAGGTCACAAAATGATTTATACCGTAACGCTTAACCCGTCTATTGACTATATTGTGCGTCTTGATTCACTCAAAACGGGAATTACCAACAGAACCACAAGCGAGGAATATTACTTCGGCGGCAAAGGAATCAATGTATCGTGCGTGCTTGCCGAGCTGGGTCTTGAAAGCACCGCCTTCGGATTTGTGGCAGGCTTTACGGGTGAAGCCATTGAAAAGGGGATTCGCAACGATAAGATAATCACGGATTTTATAAAGCTTAAAAGCGGTATATCTCGCATCAATGTAAAAATCAAAGCAGGAGAAGAAACCGAGATTAACTGTCAGGGTCCGAAAATTGAAAAGGGCGAGCTTGAAAGACTTCTGTGCAAGATTGACAGAATTACGGACGGCGACACTCTTGTGCTTGCGGGAAACGTGCCGAACACGATGCCGGACAACGCCTACGAAATTATACTTGAAAGAATTAAGAACAAGGATGTCAGGATTGTTGTTGACGCAACCAAGCAGCTCCTGCTTAATTCACTGAAATATAAGCCGTTTTTAATTAAACCCAATCGTCAGGAGCTTTCGGAAATTTTTGATGTTGAAATCAACAGTGAGAGCGACGTTGAAAAATACGCAAATAAGCTTCGTCAGTCCGGGGCGAAAAACGTGCTTATTTCACTGGGCAAGGACGGTGCGATGCTGATTGACGAATTCGGCAAAAAGCATACGTCCGGAGTTTTGAAGGAAAATGTCATCAATACCGTAGGCTCCGGCGACTCGATGGTAGCCGGATTTATTGTGGGATATGAAAAGGAGCATAGTTATTCCTACGCTCTGAAATTGGGCAGCGTATGCGGAAACGCAACGGCGTTTCTGAGCGGACTTGCCACCAAAGAGAAAATTGCTGAATTGCTCGAGAAATTCAGTTGAAATTTTAATATTTTATATGGAGAGAAATTTATGCGTATCATTGATTTGCTTAAAAAGAACGGTATCGCTCTTAATGTCAAAGCCGAATCAAAGAGCGAAGCAATCGACAAGCTCGTAGCGCTTCACGAGAAATGCGGTAATTTGAACGACTCCGCCGCATTTAAAGAAGGCATTTTAAAGAGAGAGAGTCAGGGCACCACTGCGGTAGGTATGGGGATTGCGATACCGCACGCAAAAAGCGCAGCGGTAAAGGCGCCTGCGCTCACGGCAATAGCTGTACCCGACGGAGTTAATTACGACGCCGCCGACGGTCAGGACTGCACGCTTATCTTTATGATAGCGGCTACGCTTGACGGAGATGTCCACCTTGAGGTGCTTGCAAGACTTATGCAGCTTTTGATGGACGAGGAATTCACCGATAAGCTGAAGGCGGCAAAATCAGCCGATGAGTTTCTGCGCATAATTGACGAAAAGGAAAAGGACAAATTTCCCGATGAAGCCTGCGAGAAAAACAACTCTTCAAAAACAGGCTACAGGGTTCTTGCCGTTACAGCCTGTCCTACGGGAATTGCTCACACATATATGGCAGCCGAAGCGCTTGTTAAAGCCGGCGAAAAAATGGGAATTACCGTTAAGGCGGAAAGCAACGGCTCGGGCGGAGCTAAAAATGTTCTCACCCGTGAAGAAATTGAAAACTGCGACGGCATTATTATTGCAGCCGACAAGAGCGTTGAAACGGCAAGATTTGACGGCAAGCCGGTTTATTCCACAAAGGTTTCCGACGGCATCAACAAGCCTGAGGAGCTTATTAACAAAATAATTAACGGAGAGGCTCCGGTATATCATTCCGGCAAAAAGGCATCATCGGATTCCGCTGACAGCGGAAACGAAGGTGTGGGCAGACAGCTTTACAAGCATCTGATGAACGGCGTATCTCATATGCTTCCCTTTGTTGTTGCAGGCGGTATTTTTATCGCAATAGCCTTTCTTATAGACACAGCCTGCGGAAATGCGGGCTCGGCGGACTTCGGTACGGTTAATCCCGTTGCAGCCTGGTTTAAGATTATAGGCGGATACGCATTTGACTTTATGCTTCCTGTTCTTGCAGGCTTTGTAGCAATGTCAATAGCCGATCGCCCCGGCTTGCTTGTGGGCTTTGTAGGCGGCATTTTGGCATCAAAGGGCGCAACCTTTGCCGACCCCTCGGCGGCTTCAACTGTTCCCTCCGGCTTTCTCGGAGCGCTGCTTGCCGGCTTTGCGGCAGGTTATCTTATGCTTCTGCTTGAAAAGCTGTGCGACAAGCTTCCGAATGCGCTTGAAGGCATTAAGCCCGTACTTATTTATCCTCTTGCCGGCTTAGGCATTGTGGGCGTTATGATGTGCGCAGTCAACCCGATTATGGGTGTAATCAACACCGCTCTCAACAACGGCTTGGTTTGGCTGAGCGATAACAATTTGGGTATACTCTTAGGCTGTATTCTTGCTGCAATGATGTCTATTGATATGGGCGGTCCGTTCAACAAAGCAGCGTATGTTTTCGGCACCGGTATGCTTACCGAAGCGGTAACCATGTCCGACCCCAACGTCGCTTATCAGATTATGGCATCTGTAATGATAGGCGGTATGGTTCCTCCGCTCGCAATCGCACTCTCGACAACCTTCTTTAAGAACAGATGGACAAAGGACGAGCGTAAAAACGGCGTTGTTAACTACGTAATGGGACTGAGCTTTGTTACAGAGGGCGCTATTCCCTACGCCGCATCCTATCCTCTGAAGGTAATTCCCGCCTGCGCAATAGGCTCGGCAATTGCAGGAGGTCTTTCGTGGGTATTCGGCTGCACTCTTATGGCGCCTCACGGCGGTATATTCGTTGTTGCAACAATAGGCAACCCGCTTATGTATCTGCTTGCGCTTGCTGTAGGCTCGGTTGTCGGTATGCTGCTGCTTGCACTGTTTAAAAAGCCGATTAAAAGCAACGATTAACGCCAGACAATAAAATTTACGCTTTAAATCGAATAAAGCAATTCGAGGTATATTATCTGTAATCACTAAAACGCAAAGGAGAAATTCATTATGGTATCAAAACAACTCACACTGCAAAACGCACAGGGCTTTCATATGCGCCCGGCATCAATTTTTGCAACCGCTATGGGCAAATATGAATGTGACATAACTATAAGATTTGACGGAAATAACTACAACGGCAAAAGCCTGCTCAACATCATTGCCGCCTGTATTAAATGCGGAAGCGAAATCTTAATAACCTGTGACGGAGCAGATGAAAACGAGGCTCTGGCAGAGGCTGTACAGCTCGTTGAGAGCGGCTTGGGAGAATAAGGCTTTAGGCAGGCGCTGATTTATTCGGCACTTGCTTAAGCTAATAATTGAGGTGACGATAATGCTAAACGGAACAGCCGCATCCGAGGGTATAGGAATAGGCAGAGTGATGGTAATTGAGGAGCATTCGCTTGAATACACCCCGAAAACCATAACAGACACCGACTCGGAGTCAAAGCGATTTAAAAACGCAGTTGAGATTTTTTGCGACAACACAACAGCTCAGGCCGAAGCTCTCAGACAGTCCGCAGGCGAAAAGGAAGCGCAAATTCTTGAAGGCCATATACAAATGATTAAGGATCCGTATATGATGGGAGAAATCGAAAAGCTTATTGCAGACGGTCAGTGCGCAGAGGCGGCGCTGGAGCATATGTGCGATATGTTTATCACAATGTTCTCGGCTACCGACGACGAGCTTACAAGACAGCGTGCGGCAGATGTCAAGGATATAAAGACAGGCGTGCTGAGCATGCTTCTCGGAGTTAAGGAGGTTAAGATAAGCGTTGCCCCGAAGGACACGGTTATTGTAGCTAAAGAGCTTACGCCGTCGATGACTGCCGGAATAAACAAAAACAATATTGTCGGTATCATCACCGAAACCGGCGGTAAAACCTCACATTCGGCAATTCTGGCAAGGGTGCTTGAGATTCCGGCTGTACTGAGCGTTGAGGGAGCAGTATCCAAGCTTTCAGCCGGCGAACAGGTTATAGTTGACGGCATAAACAGAGATGTTATTGCAAGCACCAAACAATCGCAGCTTGAGGAATATACATTAAAGCG
>JAJQDK010000015.1 GCA_021202245.1 Clostridiales bacterium | reverse complement strand
ATTAAATTATAGTTTTTATTAGGTTACACGGCGTTTCACGCCTACAACTCATCCGTCACCATACGGTGACACCTTCCCCTCAAGGGGAAGGCTTGGATAAGCAGGAAAACGTCATCTTTCAGCAAGGCTTCCCCTTGAGGTATTCCCTTAAAAAGGGAAATGTCACGGAGTGACAAAGGGTTTGCCGTTTTCGCAGAAAAGATAATATCAGCCCCTACAAGGTTGATAGTAAATATACGCTTGCACACAGTGGTATATGTTGCATATAATTATACCGTTTGTATCTGTGGCGAACACTGTTCGCCACTACGAACGTGTTATAAATTCAGCATATCATCGCAAAGGAAGCTGCGGCATAATAATTTTAACTCAACACTACCCACTACTCACTAAACACTAAGCACTACCCACTGACTGCCGCTGCGGACGTGTTATAACATCGCCATAATAAAAAAAGCAATCCCTCGCCTTTTGGGCGGGGGATTTGCAGTTTAAAACGAAAAGAATATTTTTAGTTTTTTAGCTTTTTAGCTTTGCCGCAGAAGCCCTTTGCCGAAGCATTTGTTTTAGCTTTGCCGAAAAAGCCCGCTGCCGAAGCGCTTGCTTAATAGGGCTTGATTGTGCCGCTGAGCTGAGAAACGCTGTCAAGTCCGTTTTTGTCGAGATAGGCGTTTAAGCCGTCGGTAATCTTAATCGGGGCGTAGGGGTCGGAAAAAAGCACCGTGCCTATTTGCAGAGCGGCTGCGCCTGCAATCAGCATTTCCGCCGCATCCTGCCAGCTTGAAATGCCGCCCATACCGATTATCGGGATTTTAACGGCATTTGCAGCCTGCCACACCATTCTCACTGCCACGGGGAACACTGCCGGGCCGCTCATTCCGCCGGTGTTGTTGTGCAGAATCGGACGGCGGGTGTTAATGTCAATCCTCATACCGGTGAGTGTGTTAATCATAGAAACGGCATCGGCTCCCGAAGCTTCCGCAGATTTTGCAATCTCGGCAATATCGGTCACGTTCGGGCTTAGCTTTACAATCAGCGGCTTGGCGCAGTGCCTGCGCACGGCATCGGTGACAGCCGACACGGAGCCACAGCTTGTGCCGAACTGAACTCCGCCGCTCTTGACATTGGGGCAGGAGATGTTCATCTCTATCATATCAACCTCGGTATCGCTGAGCTTTTCAGCCATTTCGCAATATTCCTCCGGGGTGTTGCCGGCAATATTTGCAATGACGGTTGTGTTCTGCTGCTTGAGCCACGGCAAATCCTCTTTGATGAATACGTCAACGCCGGGGTTTTGCAGCCCCACCGAGTTGAGCATACCGGACGGAGTTTCAGCCACGCGGGGAGGGGGATTGCCGTCACGGCGTGTGAGGGTTATTCCTTTGCAGGAAATTCCGCCGAGCCTTTCGAGCGGATAAAATTCATTAAATTCTTTGCCGAAGCCAAAGGTTCCCGAGGCTGCGATAAGCGGATTTTTAAATTCAACTCCGGCAATTTTTACGGATAAGTCAGCCATTAAAATACTACCTCCTCAGCGTTGAACACGGGGCCGTCCTTGCAGACGTGCTGCATAGCTTCCGTGCCGTTTTTGTTCACTCTTACGGCGCAGACAAGACAGGCGCCTATGCCGCACGCCATTCGCTCCTCAAGCGAAATCTGACACGGCTTGCCGTGCGCCCTGCAAACATCGGCAACAGCCTTGAGCATCGGTGTGGGTCCGCAGGCACACACCTCGTCAAACTCGTTGATTCTGTCCTTGAGAACATCGGTTACAAAGCCGTGAATACCTGCGCTGCCGTCGTCGGTGGTCAGCACAAGCTCTGCACCCGCATTTTTAAAATCGTCCTGCAAAATGATTAGATTGCTGCTGCGAAAGCCTGTTATAACAAGCGGATTTTCGGTTTGCTTAGCGGTATAAAGCATAGGCGGTACGCCTATTCCGCCGCCGATCAGGCAGTAGCGTTTGCCCTTTTCAACGGTAAATCCGTTGCCGAGGGGAGCAAGAATGTCAACGCTTTCGCCCGCCTTCATTTGTGACATAAGCCTTGTGCCCTCGCCCTTGACCTGATACACAAGTCTAAGCACTCCGTTTTGACTGTCGCACACCGAAATCGGTCTGCGCAGGGTTTTGGACGGCACGTAAACGTGCGCAAACTGTCCGCACTTTGCAAGCGGAGCAAGCTCGTCGTTTTTGACTCTCATATCAAAAATTCCGTCGGCAATTTCTTCGTTTGAAAGAAGCTCAAAAAGCTTTACATCATAATTCATCATATCAATCCTTTGCTTGTTTTTACGTTCGGGTCGTTTTATTCATAGCCGAGTATGGCGGTTAAAACGCTTATTTGCGCTTTCGGCGAAACCGAGCAGGTGGAGGCGAGGGTAAAGCTGCCGCCGCTTTGCTTGTTTGCCTCCTGTATCCACTCTGCAAAATATCCGCCTGAAATAATGTCGTTTGACGCACTTTCAAAATCAAGGCAGTCGTCAATAACTAGGCTGAAATATTCCTCACCGTTTGCGGCTGCTTGGACAAGGGCGCTTATTACCTCATCGTCATAATCAAGGTCGGTTATGACTACACAGCTTTGGCGGTAGTAGTTATAGGTGTTTTCGGTACATTCGGGGACAAAAAGATTGTAGGTAACGAAGCTTTCAACGACGAAGTCCGAGTCGTCCGTTTCGGAGAAATATGTGCCGGGCGTGTGGTCAATGTACATCTGACTGTCTGTCAGGTTTAGGTAATCGTTCACCATATATCCGTAATCGCTGTCGTTCCAGGTGACGTCAACATGATACCAGTTTCCGTCAAGCTTAACACAGTTCCATTCGTGGCATTCTTCGGGTGTTGAGCTGATTCTCACGCAGTCAATGTCAAGCTCGCTGCACAGAAGCTGAAACGCAGCGGAGTAGCCTCCGCACACGGCTTTTCGGTCAACAAGAGCGCCGTAAGCGTTATCCTCATTTGCCAGAGTGTACTCACTCTGCGCCGCTTCGCTGTCGTATTCGCAGTTTTCTACAAGGTAGTTGTTTACGTACAGCTCACGCTCGTATTCACTTGAGCCTTGCGGAGCGTTTGAGGTAATGTCTGTCACCACTGAATTAAATTCATCCTGCACCTGCAAAAGCTCGTCGTCCTCAAGGGTGTACCACAGCTGAAAAAGACACCTGCCGTGGGCGGAGGAAAAGCTGTATGACGTACGTATCCAGAATTTTTCGGGATGGTCGTTTAAGTAAGCCGAAAACGCCTCGGCAAACTGCTTTTCGGTGACATCCTCGTAATAGGTGACCTCTTCGGGGAATGTTTTTTCAGCCGCTTCGGCAATTTTGTAATACAGCTCCTTTGAAATGCTGCTTGAGAGGCTGTCGTACCCGTAGGAGGTTTCGATAAGCTCCGAAATTTGCGGGGCAGTGGTCTGCGGAGCTTCGGTATAATCTGCGTCAGTCTGTCGGGCGGCAGTGGCGGACTGAGCTTCGGTCTGAGCTGCTTGCTCCTCGGCGGCGGAGCCCGAGGACTGCGATGAACAGCCGCTTGCAGCGGACAGAAGCAGGGCTGCCAGCGCAAGGCAGACAATGCGTTTATTTATCCTGTTAATATATTTAATAATGCTGAATCTTTTCAAAAAATCATCCTAAATCAAGATAGGCGGGCTGCTGCAATCATCGCTGCGAGATTAAGCAGGGCAAATCGGCTTGGCTCCGATTAAAAATACATCATTTTCATTTTACTTTATTTTTTATACTCCGTCAATTGCATTTTGGGATTTTTTATGATATATTATTTACTGCGCCTGTTTTCTCGGGCGCAAGGTCTGTTCGCAAAATCCAGACTGTAAAAAAACACTACGGAGGAATTTAATATGGCAAAAAAATCAACTCGTTACATCGTTCAGGCGGCTGCAATTGCGGCGCTCTATGCGGTGCTGACAATTCTGCAAAACACCCTGCTTCCCGGTTCCGCTTCAATGGCGGTTCAGTTCAGAGTATCAGAGGTACTTACGGTTCTGGCGGTGTTCACCCCTGCCGCAATCCCCGGACTGACTGTAGGCTGCGTTATAGCAAACATCAGCTCGCTTTCGTCCCTCGGACCGTATGACCTGATTTTCGGCTCGCTTGCAAGCCTTGCAGCTGCGCTGCTTATGTATGCTCTGCGCAACGTCAGGTGGTTTTCACTTCCCGTTCCGGCGGCGCTTATGCCTGCGCTTGCAAACGGAATTTTGGTTGGATTTGAAATTGAGTTTTTCTTTGTTGAGGGCGGCTTCCACTTCGGCGATTTTCTGCTAATGGGAGTTCTTGTTACGCTCGGTGAGCTGGGCGTTCTCCTTATTTTGGGGCTTCCGTTTGCAAAGCTGATTGAAAAGCAGGCACTCGACAAAAAGCTGCTTGCGCTTTAAAATAAACCCGAAAAAATAAAATTTTGCACAGACAAAGCCGTATCCAAGCTTCGGATACGGCTTTGCTGTTTCAATAGAAGGTTATGTGACAATAAAAATCTTGTTTTCAAAGTTGAGTGCTTAGTGGTTAGTGAGTAGTGTTTAGTGTGGAGTGTGCAGTGTTGAGTTAGGAGTTTGGAGTTAAAATTGTTATGCCGCAGCTTCCTTTGCGATGATACGCTGAATTTATAACACGTCCGTAGCGACGGTCAGTGGGTAGTGCTTAGTGTTTAGTGTTTAGTGTGGAGTTAGGAGTTTGGAGTTAAAAATATTATGCCGCAGCTTCCTTTGCGATGATACGCTAAAATTATAACACGTCCGTAGCGGCGCACAGTGTGCGCCACAGATACAAACGCTATAGTTATATATTACGTATATCACTGTGTACAGACATATAATTCCGCTCAACCTCGTAGGGGCTGATATTATCTGCCCGAGGTAAAGGCAGGATGTTTTAATTCATATTAAACCTTTGATAAAGCTATATACGTAAAAATGCAAATTCAAAAATTGATGAATTAAAATTATAGTTTTTATTAGGTTACACGGCGTTGCACGCCTACACCTCATCAGTCACGGCTACGCTCGTGACGGGATAT
>JAJQDK010000088.1 GCA_021202245.1 Clostridiales bacterium | reverse complement strand
CCCGTGGCTCCCTCTGACGAGGGAGCTGTCTGCGTATGCAGACTGAGGGAGAGAAAACGTAATAGTTATATGTAACATATACCACTGTGTGCAAGCGTTTATTAACTATCAACTCCGTAGGGGCTGATATTATCTGCCCGAGGTAAAGGCAGGATGTTTTAATTAAAAATAAAAACTTGATAAAGCTATATACGTTTACCTTTAAATCAAAAATGGATAAAAATAAATTATAGTTTTTATAAGGACGGCTACGCCGTGCGGGCGGATACTATCCGCCCCTACGAACGGGTGAGAAATTATACGTATGTACACAGTGGTATACGTTGCGGCAATGGCGCACACTGTGCGCCGCTACGAACGGGTGGAAAATAATACGTTGGTACGCAGAGGGATAAATTACATATTTACATATTTATTTTTTCTTAAGTTGACGACATTGCCTTTTCAAGGGAATACCGCTACGAGCTCACTCCACACTATCCGCTAAACACTAAGCACTGCCCACTGACCGCTGCTGCGGAGGTGCGGTAAATTTTGTGTTACTTCGGAGCATAAGCAGCGGCACTAATCCTTAAGTTATTTTTACAATAAATTTTGCTTATTATTCCAATTACTATATAATGTGTAAAATTTAAAAAATGCAACTTCTTAGTTCTTGTACTTTTTGAGAATATAAGATATAATGTAATATGTAATAAAATTAGTATGCGGTAATTGTGCTTTTTTACTGCATATTCACTGCATTGCACTGGAGGATGTTATGATGAGTATTGAAAAAATCAATCAGGCTAAGGCTGAAATTGCTTCAACTTCCGCTTATAAAACTATCACGGAATTTTTTGATGCAGACAGCTTTTGTGAAATTGACGCTTTTGCAAAATCGGGCGACGGATTTGCAGAGGTTGTTGCCGGTTTCGGTACGGTAGAGGGACTTCCCGTTTACGCTTTTGCGCAGAACAGCGACATTTGCGGCGGCGCAATGAGCAAGGCTCAGGCAGCAAAGCTCAAAAAGATTTATGACCTTGCGCTCAAAACAGGCGCTCCCGTCGTAGGCTTTTATGACAGCGTGGGCGGCAGACTTTCTCAGGGAACGGAGCTTCTTGCAGGCTGCGGAGAGGTTCTTAACAGCTCAGCTTCGCTTTCGGGTGTTGTTCCCCAGATTTCGGTTATTCTCGGTACCTGCCTCGGCACAAGCGCACTCAATGCGGTGAGCGCAGATATAGTAATTATGAGCGAAAAAGCACAGCTTTCACTCTCGGTTACGGGCGAAAATTCCGATGCGGAATACAATGCAAAGCAGGGCATTTCGGCAATCACCGCAAAAGACTCTCAGGAAGCCGTTGCAAAGGCTAAGGAGCTTATGCTGTATCTTCCTTCAAATAATCTCAATATGGCGCCTCAGTCGTTTGAGGAGGCTCCCGCAGGCGAGGGATGTATTGTCAGCAAAGTAATCGACGGCGGCAGCGCAATTAAGCTGTACGGCGACTGCGGCGACGCAGCAAGCGTTCGCATTGCAAGGCTCGGCGGACAGGTTGTGGGAATTGTTGCCACCAAGGGCGGAGAGCTTGACTGCAAATCAACCTCAAAGATTGCCAAGTTTGTTCGCTTCTGCGATGCTTTCTCTCTTCCCGTGATTTCATTTGTAGACTGCAAGGGCTTTGAGTCGCTTAAGTCTGCTTCAAAGACGGCTTCCGCCTATGCCGAAGCCACCACGGTTAAGATTTCTGTTGTAACCGGCAAGGCTATCGGCTCGGCTTACATTGCAATGGCAGGCACAGGCGCAAACGCAGACGTTGTTTATGCGCTTCCCGATGCGGTGATTTCGCCCGTTAATGTCGAAGCGGCAGCGGTTATTATGGCTCCCGGCGCTATGAAGGTTTCGGTTGCCGAGCAAAAGGCGGCGGCTGAAAAGTTTGCCGAGGAAAGCCTTTCGGCTTTCAATGCGGCTCAAAACGGTTATGTTGACGGAATTGTAAGCGCCGATGAGCTTCGCACCGCACTTATTTCAGCTCTTGATATGCTTTCGGGCAAGCGTGTTTCAACACTTGCTAAAAAGCATTCAACAATTTGATATAGTAACTTGTTAAAATAAAGGGGACATTATGATGAAAAATTTAAAAATCACAGTAAACGGCACAGCATATGACGTACAGGTTGAAGAGCTCGGCGGCTCTTCGGCTCCCTCGGCTGCTCCCGCAGCAGCACCGGCAGCAGCTCCCGCACCGGCTGCAAAGCCCGCAGCTCCAGCCGGAGCAGCAGGTTCAATCGTTGTTAAGGCTCCTATGCCCGGCACGGTTGTTAATGTTGTAGTTTCCGCAGGTCAGGCTGTTAAGGCAGGCGACGACCTCGTGTTTATCGAAGCTATGAAGATGGAAACGCCCGTTAAGGCTCCTCAGGACGCTACCGTTGCCACTGTTGACGTTGCCAAGGGCGAAGCTGTTGATTCGGGCAAAGTGCTTTTGACGCTCAACTAAACCAAATAACTGACGAAAGGGATGTCTTAAATGGCAAAGAAAATCAGAATCACCGAAACAGCCCTGCGTGATGCGCACCAGTCGCTCATTGCCACAAGAATGACTACGGAAGAGATGCTTCCCGTTCTTGAGCAGATGGATAAAATCGGTTATTACTCACTTGAGTGTTGGGGCGGCGCAACATATGACTCTTGTCTGAGATTTTTAAATGAGGACCCGTGGGACAGGCTCCGCACTATTCGCAAGCATTGCCCCAATACAAAGCTTCAAATGCTTTTCAGAGGTCAGAATATGCTCGGCTACCGTCATTATGCCGATGACTGCGTTGAATATCTTGTTCAGCGTTCCATAGCAAACGGCATTGACATAATCCGCATTTTTGACGCTCTTAACGATATAAAAAACCTTGAAACAGCTATCAAGGCTGCCAAAAAAGAGGGCGGACACGCCCAGGTTGCAATCAGCTACACCACAGGTCCGGTATTTACCGATGAATATTATGTTGAGTACGCAAAGAGAATTGCGGATGCCGGCGCAGATTCAATCTGCATTAAGGATATGGCGGCGCTTCTCACTCCGTCAAAGACTGAGAGCCTTGTAAAGGCAATCAAGGCTGCCGTTCCGGAGCTTCCTTTGCAGCTTCACACTCACTACACATCGGGACTTGCTTCAATGTGTCTGCTAAAGGGCATTGAGGCCGGCGCAGACGGAATTGATACGGCAATCAGCCCCCTCGCTCTCGGCACATCTCACGCTCCCACGGAATCAATGGTAGCCGCTTTGCAGGGCACTGAATTTGATACGGGACTTGACATCAAGGCTCTTGCCGAAATTCGCGCTTACTTTATGACGCTGCGTGAAAAATATATCGAAAACGGACTTCTTGACCCAAAAATGCTTGCAACCGATGCAAAGGCGCTCATATATCAGGTGCCCGGCGGTATGCTCTCAAACCTGCTTTCTCAGCTCAAGCAGGCAGGCAAGGAGGATCAGCTTGACGAGGTTCTTGAAGAGGTTCCCCGTGTTCGTGAGGATTCCGGTTATCCGCCTCTTGTAACGCCTACCTCTCAGATTGTAGGCACACAGGCTGTGTTTAACGTAATTACGGGCGAGCGCTACAAGATGTGTACAAATGAATTTAAAGGTCTTGTTGCCGGAGAATACGGCACAACGCCCATGCCGATTGACCCTGAATTTCAGAAGAAGATAATCGGCGACAAAAAGGTTGTAAATTGCCGTCCTGCCGACTTGCTTGAGCCCGAGCTTGACAAGCTCCGCAGTGAGATTTCAGAGTGGATTGAACAGCCTGAGGATGTGCTTTCATATGCGCAGTTCCCGAAGGTTGCTCTGGACTTCTTTGAAAAGAGAAGAAATGCCAAGGCAGGCATTAACGGCGAAAAGCTCGATAAGGAAAATATGATTCATCCGGTTTAAAATTTTTAATTTTACAAAAGTAAAGGGACTGCCGCTTAACTCTCAGGTTTAGCGACAGTCCTTAAATTTTTCTGTGCTGTTTTTAAATAAGGGCTTGCCTTGAGCTACAGATTCAAAACTGCAATCAGGATTGAAAAGTAATGGAATATGCTGCCGGCAACGGTGAATAAATGCCAAACGGAGTGAAAGTACTTTACTCTTTTGACGGCATAGAATACAATGCCCAGGGTGTAAAATACGCCGCCGGTTATCAAAAATACAGCCGAAGCTGTCGGAATTGAAGCGGCAAGCGGCTTGATAGCAAAGATGATTACCCAGCCCATTGCAACATAGCAAAAAATTGACGGTATTCTTGCTTTTTCAAGGTTCACGGAGTTCAGAATTATTCCGAGCAGCGCCGCTCCCCAGACTGCGCCGAACAGCGCCCAACCTAAAGCGCCGCCTAAAAATATAAGCGTAACAGGGGTGTACGTGCCGGCAATCAGCAGAAAAATGGTGTTGTGATCCATTATCCTGAAAAATGATTTTGCCCTTGTGTTCGTGATTGAGTGGTACAGGGTGGACATTGTGTACAAAATTATAAGCGAAGCTCCGTATATGCACGAGCTGACCACCGCCGTTGCGTTTGAATGTATAGCCGAGGCTACGATTAATATTACAGTGCCTGCAACGGCAAGCCCTGCGCCGATTCCGTGGGAAACAGAATTGAATATTTCCTCGCCCAAGGTGTATCTTTTGTTCTTTGTCATCATTATCTCCTTTGCAGTGTGAAGCTTTACTGTTATTATACTGTTTTACGCTTCATCAGGCAAGGAGTACGGTTATGTAAATTCAGGCAGGAACAAGGCGATTTATACTGCAAAAAGATTGCATTATTCACATTTAATCCGCAGCGGTATTATCTATCCCTCTTTTGCATTATTCAAGTAAAGACTGCCTCAGATACAAACATATACCGCTGTGTACCAAGGTATAATTCCTCACAGGTACGTAGCGGCGGTCAGTGGAAAGCTTGGAGTGTTGAGTTTGGAGTTTGGAGTGCATTCGTAGCGGCGCACAGTGTGCGCCATTGCCGTAAAGCATACCACTGTGTACAGACGTATAATTTCCCACACGTTCTTAGGGGTATTCCCTTGATAAGGCAATGTCGTCAACTTAAGGAGTTGTGCCATTTT
>JAJQDK010000074.1:840-5104 GCA_021202245.1 Clostridiales bacterium | reverse complement strand
GATTAAGCACGTAAAAACGGCGGTTCTGAATTTCAGAACCGCCGTTCGGCATATTTGGTATAACTTATGCAAAGATGCCCCCTCTAAGGCGGCGGGTGCCATTCATCATTTCAGCGGGAGTTGTAATCTCCCACTGAAACACGGAGGAGCAAAGCAAATTAGACTTGCTTCGGAGCTTGAGGCGGGCAAAACTAAATGATTGTTCCGCCGCCGACTACAATATCGCCGTCATATATTACCGCAGCCTGCCCCTTTGAGATTGCACGCTGTGGCTCGTCAAAAACGATGTGCAGCGTGTTTTCGTCAATCTGTTCGGCGGTTGCGCTCTGCTCGCACTGGTTATAGCGCACTCGAGCCTTAATTCTAATCGGCTTGTCAATTTTTTCGCAGGAAATTAAGTTGATGTCCGTAGCGTACAGCTCCCTTGAAAACAGCTCCTCGTTGCGGCACAAAACAACCCTGTTATTTGCAAGGTCCTTTTCCTTGACGTACATAGGATGAGGAAGAGCCAAACCGAGCCCCTTGCGCTGACCCACGGTGTATCTGATTATGCCCTTATGCTCTCCGAGTACATTGCCGTTTGCGTCAACAAAATCTCCGCAGGGATAGGCTTTGCCGGTGTACCGCTCGATAAATTCTGCGTAATCTCCGTCGGGCACAAAGCAAATATCCTGACTGTCGTGCTTTCGGGCGTTTATAAGTCCGAGCTTTTCGGCAATTTCTCTGACCTCGGTTTTAGTCATATTGCCGAGCGGAAGCAGAGTTTTTGCAAGCTGCTTTTGCGTAAGGGAATACAGCACATAGCTCTGGTCCTTGGCAATATCGGCGGATTTTTTCAGAAAATACCTGCCTGCACTTTCATTATATTCAATTTTTGCGTAATGACCTGTTACCACAAAGTTAAATTCAAGCTCCTCGGCTCTGCGCATAAGCTTTTCAAACTTAATATATCTGTTGCAGTCAATGCAGGGGTTAGGAGTGGTTCCGTTTTCATAGGCGTTTATAAACCGCTCAATTACGTTTTCTTTAAAGCTGTCTTTAAAGTTATAGACATAGTAGGGTATACCGATTTTATAGCAGACATTGCGCGCGTCGTCAATATCATCAAGCGAGCAGCAGGTCTTTTCACGCCTTTCTCCGATATCTTCGTTGTCAAAGAGCTTAAGAGTGATGCCTGTTGCTTCAAATCCGTTTTGTTGTGTCAGATAGGCGGCTACCGAGCTGTCAACTCCGCCGCTCATTGCAACCAAAGCCTTTTTTGCCATTTTTACCTCTTGATTTTTAATTTGACAGGGGATAGACTCAAGCTGAGAATCAGCCGAGCCTTATCATTTCATCAATACATTTTTTAGCGTCCCTGATTGTTGCGTCGTCAAGCGTAATTTCCTCTCCGCCCTTGCCGGCAAGGCAGTTGTAAACATCAACAAGCGTAGTTGATTTCATATTCGGGCAGATAAGCTTGAGCGATAAGCCGTAAAAGCTTTTGTCGGGACACATATACTGCAAATGCTCCGCAATGCTGATTTCCGTGCCGATGATGAAGTCGGTTTTGTCCGAAGCAACGGCATAGTTCATTATGCCGGAGGTTGAGCCTACGTAGTCAGCCATTGCAACCACATCGGGAGTACATTCCGGGTGAACAAGCACCTCGGCGTTGGGGTGAAGCTCCTTTGCCTTTTTAACGTCGTCGGTGTTCACGCAGGCGTGTATGGGACATCCGCCACTCAAAAGCTTAATGTTCTTGTCGGGGCATTGCTTTGCAACATAGTCGCCGAGATTGCAGTCGGGGATAAATAAAATATTTTTATTTTCAATGTTATTTACAATCTTCACCGCAGAGGAGCTGGTAACACAGACGTCGCAAATTGTTTTTAAATCTGCGGTTGTATTTATGTAGGCAACAACGGTGTAATCGGGATACATCTCTTTTACCTGAGAAATAAGCTGCTTGTCCATTTGGTCAGCCATACTGCAGCCGGCAGTGGGCTGCGCAAGGTAAACGGACTTGTCCGGAGAAAGAATTTTGCAGGTTTCAGCCATAAAACGCACGCCGCACATAAGAATGTTTTTGTTTTGCGCCTTGCTTGCGTCAACGCTCAGCTTGTAGCTGTCGCCCGTAAAATCGGCAACCTCTAAAATTTCGTGTGCCTGATAGCTGTGGGCGAGAATGCAGACGTCGTTTTCTTTTTTCAGTTTCATTATTTGCTCTTGAATTTCCGATATATTCATTTCCGTACCTCCTGTGATTTAACTCGGAGCAAAGCCCGATGTAAGCTCGCTTAAGATTGGCGAATAATTATACAGCGGCTTGTCCGGGGTAAGCGCTCGATTTTATCAATGGTTACTTATTATTATACAATTAAGTTTGATTTATTGCAATACCGCAGTTAAAATCAAATAAAATCGGCTTTTTCAAGGCGCTGAGATGAGAAAAAACCGTTCTGAGGCGTTTGTTCGGAAGATGACAGCATAATCAAACAAAATTTGACACTTAAAAAGCGCTTAGCAATATACACAATAAATAAAACAATAATTTATTCAAATATTCTATTTACATTTCAAATTATTTGTGATATACTAAATTCAAATAGATTATCAGTATGTTTATATGGTGTAATAGGCGTATTCAAGCTGTTTGATATTTAAATTTTTCACCAGGGGAAATTAAAATGAAAAAAATAAGTGTTATCATTTGCTCAGTCTTAATGCTAATGATTTCCGTTGTTCCGGCATTTGCGCTCATCAGTCCGCAGGTGGATGATTTGGAATACAGTGTAACGGTAGTTGACACAACGGGCGGTACGGATAAATATACCTTTACCTCAGAGATTGACGAAGACGGCAATCAGAATGTAACAATTTGGGCTGAGATAGAGGACGGATATACCTTTGATTATTGGGATATTTCCGGTTCCTATACAACCGACGATGATTTGACGGACAGCGAGATGAACTTGGTTATTACGAGCGACATCACCGTAACTCCCCATTATCTTTCAGATACCGAGGAAACGACCGCAGCAGCAGGCTCTTCCTCAACAACTGCTACAACGGCTACAACTACAACAACAGTTACAACCGATACTTCTGCAACCTCTCCCAAGACTGGAGCAGACGACGCTGTGCTTTATGCAGTTATTTTGCTTGCTCTCGCAGGATGCGGTGCAATAGTTACTAAGCTTGTAAAAGCAAGTAAGTAATAAGAAAGTACAGCAAACTTATCTGTTACAGGCTTCCGTCGAAATGTGGAAGCCTTTTGTTTGCATTTTGTCAGACAGAAATTAAAAAAAGTTTGATTTTTATATTGACAAAAGGCTGCGGTTATGGTAAAATAATTCTTGCTGAAATTTCTTTCGACATACGGAGAGGTGTCCGAGTGGTTTAAGGAGCTAGTCTTGAAAACTAGTGATCCCGCAAGGGACCAAGGGTTCGAATCCCTTCCTCTCCGCCAATTTAAATTTTATACGTTATATGCTTTGCCATACGGAGGATTACTCAAGTGGTGAAGAGGCTCCCCTGCTAAGGGAGTAGGTCGCTAACGCGGCGCGAGGGTTCAAATCCCTTGTCCTCCGCCAAAACCGTCTCAAAGAGGCGGTTTTATTTTTTTGCGGAGGAAAGGGATTTGAAAGGACGTTAAGAAAACAGTCCGGCGGACTGTTTTTAGCCCGTAGCGTTTATGGAGCGTTTCCGACAAATGAGAACGCAACAAGCGAGAAGATGTTTTCAGCTAAGGCAAAGGGACTTGTCCTCCGCCGAACCGAACCTCAGAGCTAAGAGCCTGAAAACCTACCGAGAAAAATTCAACCCGGAGCTTTCTGTTCGCGCTTCAATGGCAGATTACAAAAAAAGAAGCTCAGCTTTTGAGTTTACCGCTGTATGCAATAGAAAATATCACGGTTGAATAAAAGACTTGAAAAATTTGCCTGTAGCGGGCAAATGGAGAGTTTTCAAAAACGGAGATGAGATAAATGGATAGAAAATATATCGGTTTTTTCAGTGAGAATAAATTAACAATGGCTGATAATGGTAGTATAAATAATTTTCTTACCGAAAAAGTGAACTATGATAAAGCAAAAGTTATTGATTATTTAAGCAAAGGAAAAAAGGAAGCAATCTGCCCTAAAGAAGTTTTTGATGCAATAACTAAAAATAAGCTTTCTTCAAGTTTTTCTGTTTACACTGACGGTGAATACGTTTGGAAGAGCGATTTAGAGTATTATATAAAAAACTATAATTTGATTCTCCCCGACGATTTTATAATTAA
>JAJQDK010000074.1:0-830 GCA_021202245.1 Clostridiales bacterium | reverse complement strand
TAGCTTTGAAATCTATAAGATTTAGTTATTCAGCACGTTGAGAAATCAGCGTGCTTTTATTATGTCAAAAAGAGGCAAGTATGGAATTAACAGAGCTTAAATGAGTTGAGCAAAAAGGCAAAAGGCTTGATAATTCGGGCGAGAGTGGTATAATAAATTTAGATGATATTTCTATAGGTCACAGTGTAGGAGCTAAGGCGAAAAATTATGATGTATTAGACCCTGAAACAGGCAAGTTTTTTAATTTTTCTGAGGGTGCTAAGATTCAAAATGCGCAGGTTTTTGCCGGAAATGGTTGCAAAAAACAGTTAAATGAAGAGGTTGCAAAAGGATTATCCGAACAAATCGGAGGTAACGCATCGGACTGGCAGCACGCAAAAGGCATTGGAGTACTCAGTGTTTATGGTGAAGATAGAAAAGCTGAAGTTCATTGGTTTCAAGAAAAAACGGTAGGTAAACACAAATTTAAAGTAAAAAGGTGGTTAGATGATGAAGGTTAAATATACGGGAAAAACGGTATCTTTTATGCTAACAGAAAACAAAATATATGATGTTTTGGCAGTAGAAAATGATTGGTATAGAATCAAAGATGATACCGATGAGGATTATCTTTATCCACCTGAGAAATTCAAGATAATTGAAGGTTCGGAAAAAGATTTAAAGGTGAAAGCGAATGAATGAGGACGGTTATATACCGATTCCAACGGTGGATTATAGACCATATACCGAATTACCGCCGGAGGAACGTAAACAGTTCGAGGAATTTTTGGAAAACATGAAGCTTCGGCGGATAAACAAAGATGAGACCCTCCGCACCTCTCCGCTCATTT
>JAJQDK010000018.1 GCA_021202245.1 Clostridiales bacterium | reverse complement strand
CCCCTTGAGGGGAAGCTGTCACGAGCGTAGCCGTGACTGATGAGGTGTAGGCGTGCAACGCCGTGTAACCATATAAAACTATAATTTATTTTCATCCATTTCTTGTTTTAACGGTAAACGAATGTAACTTTATCAAATGTTTAAACATTCTGACTTTACTTGTGGCGCACACTGTGCGCCGCTACGGACGTGGGGAATTATACGTAAGCACACAGTGATAAGCCATTCGCAGAAGTTAGTGTTTGTTTTTCAGTGGGAGTACCCGCCCTCTCCAAAGGGAGAAGGCTCGGGTACATCAAGGAGAAATAAAACAATAACAAATTTTCAATATACTTATCAGCTGCTCGGTTCAAATGAATCAAGCTTGAGTGAAAGATTGAACTTGCCGTTTACCAATGCACGGCGAGCCTCGGTGTCGCAGCCCTCAAGCCATACTCTGAATGTTGCTTGGCCGGTGTAGGTGCCGTCACTATCGCTATCACTGAGCGTTGCAAGCGTAAGCGTTTTTGCATCGGTGCTGTTGGCATTACTTGAAACATCGGTAATTTCTGTAAGAGCAGATGTATCCGTAGTCAGAGTGTACTTTTCGGTAGTGTCGGAAGAAGCGGTATAGTAATAATGTGTGTAGGAATCATTCCAAGCAAAATCTCCGCCCTCTGTATTTGTGCCGGCAGTGTATTTTCCTGACGTTGAATCCGTGTCCATTGTATAATAAGTATCGCCGATTGTGTTATTTAAATGATACTCGGGATTTGTTATCCAGACGAATTTTTTATTACTGCTGTCTGCATTATCAGCTTCTGTATTTGCAAATGCTGCAACTCTGAGCGCACCCACAACGCAGTCTTTGGAAAAATCACCGTAGGAGCTTTTGTTGCCGCTGGTGCTGCCGGTTATTGTGGAGGAAACCGGCTTTGCATATGAGTCGGAGCTGAAAAATACAGTGAGCGCTTCGCTTGATTTCATATAAACCGTAAATTCAAGATAATCCGTGTTTGCCGTTGCCTCTGTCCAAGCTGCGCTTGTATTCGGAAGCGCATAATTGGTAAATTGCGTGAGCGAGGGGGTCAGAAAGGTTTCGCCGTCACTCGTGACATTGGCAAACGCAATATTTTGCATTATATATTCGCCGCTGCCGTCTTTTAATGTGCTGAGATGCAGGCTGCTGCTCCAGGTTTCATTATCAAATGAAAGCCACAAGCCGTCATCAGCCACAACCTCAACCTCATAGGCATCCACGCTGTTGTCTGCCGCCGCCGAAAACCAAGCGTAAACTGCAACGACAATCAACACGGAAATCAGGACAATGTTAATTATGATGATAGTTTTGTTTTTTGTCTTATCCTTAATCTGTTTCAACATTATCCCTCCTTATGATGTAAAGTGTAAGTTAAGCTTGAATTTTCCGCCTGCAAGCGGTGCAAGTGCATCTCGGTCAGTGCCCTCAACCCATATTCGCATTGTAATTTGCCCTGTGTAGTAATCGGAGTCACTGTCCTTTGTCAGAGTCAGCAAAGACGTTCCAACCTTTGTTACCGTTTCTCCGGTTTCATATGCCGTTGTATCGTACAGAGGCGGGTCGCTGCCTCTGTATAATGTTTCTAACTCTTTTGTCTCCCAGTTATAAAATTTATATTCCTGCGAATTGCTTGAAGTCAAAAGCATTTTATAGCCGGCACCCTTAAAGATTGTGACCGCTCGGCTCGGTGAAGCAGTTAGAGAAGCGGTGGTGATTCCGGTAAGCTTAGCGTCCACCACCCCAAGGCAATAGCCATCGCTCACAAGCACCGGACCGGTTACGCCGTCATATGCCCTAAGCGAAAACGCTGTTGCAGCACTCGCATCGCTTGAAAATGTGACCGTAGTGCCGTTTAACACCACATAGGACGAATCCTTGGTGTTTTGCAGGGTGTAGGTCGCTTCGTACCCGGTGCCCTCTTTAACAATTCTGAATTGTTCATAGGTGGTTATGCTGTTATTAGAAATTGTAGTGCTGTCTGTAAATGTGACATTCTTCAGCTTGCTGCTGTAGGTTGAGTCGGTGGTCACCGCGGTTTTAGTGTTGATATTGCCCAATGCAACATAGGCATCATCAATTTCATAATAATTTATTGTGGTTGTGGTTGTACCGCCGTCTGTAAAATCAACAGCCGCCTTATAACCCAATGAATCATAATATCCCAATACTATAACCATTTTTGTTTCCGGATTATATCCGAATTTAATTGTAAGTTCATCATTATCAGGCCAACTGCTGATAAAGAAAGCATTTAAAGCGTTGTCGCTGTTTGCTACATTATAAGTACCGTTTGAAAGCTCGACAACTGCACCTGAATCAGAAAACCTTACATTCCAGCTGCTGCTGATATCAACATAACCCTCATTTGCATACGGCTTAGTGCTGTTACTTTGATTTATGCCAAACAAAATTGTTGCACTGTCATTCATACTTTCCAACTGTGTAACCTTAAATTCAAAAGTATAAAGACCCTTGCTATTTGTATCGTCATATATTGTGAATCCCATTTCCGTAGCATACATAGTCGAAAACTGTTGACTCGGGTCGCTTTCGTAATTGTTCGGCAGCCAAAAATAATATGTGTCGTCATTAGTGGTAAAACCTGTTTTGCTTTCCAGTTCGCTGTTTACCCCGCTGGAGCCTGAAGTGATCGTTTCCGTTTCCACCGTATCATCCACAAGCTGATAGCCGGCATCGATTTCCACAAGCTCATAGTTTGAGTTCGGCGCCCAAATATATTTTACTTCTTCAGTGTTATCGGTTTTTTCAATAAACGCCACTCTTGCGGCGGAGCAGATGTAATCTGTTGAAAAATCACCGTAGCTGCTCATACGGGCATCGGTATCAAGCGGAGCAACTATGCTGTCGCTTGAAAGATAGACATCCTTGCTTGCGGTCGATCTGAAATACAACGGAATGTCAATATATTTTCCCATAATTGACTCATCGGTGGTTTTTGTAAACGACGAGCCGCACCAAGTGCCGTCCGTGTTTGTTACAACCGCACCGGTTCTGCGGTTGAGCGTAGGAATAAAAAAGAGGTTGCCGTTGCCTGTTATAAGCTTCAGGGTGGAATACTCATCATCAATTTCTTTTGCAAGACCGGTAGTGTCATCCGTTTCCGAATCATTAAGTGCGGTGAGATTTTCATAATAGGTGTTTTCTTCACCGGTCCACGAAACCTCAACACCGCCGCCCTGAGCCTGAACATTGATGCCATCGGCGGTAGCGCTTGTGTGTTTGGAAAACCACGCCCAGATTGCAAGAGCCGCAACTATTGCAACAACAAGCAGAATTATTAAATTTTTAGCTATCATTCTGCCCGTTTTGCGTTTGGGCGCAGTCGTTTTTTCCATTTGTCTGCCTTTCTTAGTGAGCGTTTGCTCAATTAGGAGCGTGCCCTGAGTTATTCCTTACAAAAGTAAATTGCGATAAATCCGTCGGACTTGAGCGATTTATTGTGGAGTAAAGAGATTTTCCTGTTCTCGGATTTGGCTTCGTTTGCAAACGATTCGGCAAGCGTTTTGTCCACTCCGGAATAGGTCACGCAGATGGGCGCGTCGTTTGCTCCCCTGAGGGGTTCTGATATGTCCGTCAACGCCACGCTTAAATCGGCGGTCTTTTTATAAAGCTTTACAAGCCGTGAGCTTGTCGGGCTGTACAAACTGAGCATAACGCCCTTTTTGCTCTTGGTTACGCAAAGCGATTTGATTGATTTTGAACATCCCGAGAGAATTGAAGCGAGGTTTTCGGTGTTGTCTGCGGCAAGCTGTTCGGCAAGCGCCGATATAACTCCCACACTGCCGAATGAATAGTCGCGGCTGAATGCCTCGGCGCCGCCCTTGATTGCCTTTGCCTCGCTGCGAGCGGCTGCAATGCGTTCGTTGGCTTTCTTCTCCGCCTTGCGGGTTTCCGCCTGAGCCGCCTTGCGTTCCTCTGCCACCCGTGCGTTCATACGCTTCTCGGCAGCCTTTTCTGCGGCTTCAACACGCTTGTCAACCGACTTTTGTACCTTGCGGATTTCGGAAGAATGCTTTGCGTCTGCTGCTGCAGCGGCGTCTGAGTTGGCTTGCTTGATTTTTTCAATCTGCTTTTCAAACTCGGACTGCTGGTCCTTGAGGTCGTTAATTCTCTTTTGCTCGGCAAGGTTGGTCTTGTCGGCAAATTCCGTATTCAGTTTTGCAATCTCTGCGGTGTGGGCAGCCTCTGCGCTGTCAATCGTCTGCTGCAGCGACTTAACCTCCGCCTTGTGCTTCTCCTCTGCCGCCTGAGTTTTTGCGGCAAAGTTCTCGTTCATCTTTTCCTCACGCTCACGAGCCTGCATCCTCTCGGTTTGCAGGGTTTCCGTCAGCGTTTCGTTGCGCTCCGTGAGGTTGGCAATTTGCTTGTTGTCCTCCTCAATCTGCGCCTGACATTTTGCGAGATTTTCGGTAAGAGCGGCAATTTTTGCAATCTGCTCGGCAACCTGCGCCTCAAGCTCTGCAATTTTTGCATTTTGCTCTTCGATTATTTTTTTCTGTTCTTCAATTTTAGTCTTTTGTCGGGCATTTTCCTGCATCAAAACCTGAATTCGGTCGTTCAGCTCGACAATCTGCTTGTTGAGGGAGTCAATCGTAGCGTTAAGCTCGTCAATAGTGCGGTTGAGCTCCTCAATTTTATCTTTAAGAGCCTGATTCTCTTCCTTGAGTCTTTCAATTTCTTTTTCGGCTTCAAGCAGCTTGAGCTTGGTCTGCTTCAGCTCGTCCTTGACCTCTGCAAGATCATCCTGCAAAGCGGAAACCTGACCCTTTAGGGTGAGAATCTGCTGTTCCTTTTGGTCAATAGTTACTTTCAGGTTTTTGATTTCGGCGTTCAGCTCAAGAATTTTCTTTTCGCGCTCACGCACTTCCTTCAGGCGAATCGCCATTTCCTCTTTGCGCGCGGCGTCAATTCTTGCCTGAATAACCGACTCCTGAGTTTTTAAGGGCCTTTGCGCTTCCTCGGCAATACGGGCGTTTTCCTCCTCATACTTTTGCGGAAGCAATTTGCGCAGCGCCTTGTTAGTTGAGAGCGTAAGAACAAAATGTTCAAAGCTCATTGCAAAGTATACGT
>JAJQDK010000050.1 GCA_021202245.1 Clostridiales bacterium | reverse complement strand
AAATTACTTCCGCACCCGAAAGGCACCAAAAAGATTGACAATCAGGCAAGTATTGGTTTTCCAGAGATAGATGTCGATGTATTCTCTGAGGTCGCCGACTGCGGAATTGGTTATGAGGAGCCGTCAAAGTTTCCGCCCATCGACTACGATTTGAGCCTTTTGATTCCGAGCGGAATTTTATATGAAAATCTGACCGAGTGCTGGGCAAACGAAGGAAAGGATATTTTAAAGGGTACAAAAATTGTAGATACCTATGACACAAGCCTTGTACACAGCATAACGGTAAGATTTGAATTTTCTTCAAACGAAAGAACGCTTTCCTTAGCAGAGGTTCAGGAAATAATTGACAGAATAGTTGCAAATCTTGAAGCAACGGGCGTTAAATTAAGAAATCAATAACTTGACTAATGCCGCAGAGCGGATAAAAAGGGATTATTCTGACAAACTGCAATAACAAAACCCTCCGCCCGACTCCCAATCACGGGAATCGGGCGGATTTTCGATGCTTTTATCATAATCTTTAAATAATCACTTGAATTTTTTTAGGATATATATTATAATAGATATGATTAGGAGGTGCTAATATGTTGGATAAGACAATGATTTTTTCACTGGGTGAAGAAAAGGACGACCAAATCAAAACAAGTCTTGCAATAGTTTATGATGCACTCAGACAAAAAGGATATATTCCCATTAATCAAATCGTGGGATATATTCTGAGTGAGGACCCTACGTATATTACAACATATAATAACGCACGCAACATCATCAGCAAGATTGACCGTGATGACCTCCTTGAAGCACTTGTTAAATCATATCTTGATGTATAGAAAGGAATGATGCCGAATGGCTGCATCAAAGAAGGACACGGCGCAGGAATTTTTGACCTATAAGGGCAAACCCCTTGTTCGCTGCGGTGATGAAATTTACTACGGCAATATGGAAGAGCCTTATGTTATAAGATTGCAGGTAAAAACAAAGAACGAGGTAAACGGCGTGGAGCTTGCCGACAAGGTGACAGTTCAGCTTATGGTGACAGATCCCTACCTCTCTCCTCGCAGACAGCTTATTAAATCGAGCGAAAAAAAGGGAATGTTCCTTGCAATGGATATTGCAGACATATGGCTTGAAAGAGCCCTTGCCAATAAAATTTGATGAATTGAAAAACCGCTTGCCTTTGAAGTGATTTCAAAAGCAAGCGGTTTTGTATTGCTTATTACGGAAAAGGACCGCCGTCATATCAAGCGGCAGTCCTTATTTTTCTGTTTTTGTTATTTTTCTAAAAAAGAATATAAGCTTTTTTAAAGCAGAGCAACACGTGACAAGCTCGCTTAATCACGCTTGCATATGCACTTTACACCTTCTGACAAACGGCGTTGATTGACTCGGGGATTTCATCCTCGGAAGCCGAAATAAGCAGTACAATGTTTGTTGAAGCTGTTTCCGAAAGCTCCTGAAGCTTCTTGGTGAATGCTTCAAGTCCGTCGATAGCATCGGGACAAATCTTGAATGTTGAGTCAACAAGAATGTCGGTAACATCATAGTTGCCGGCACAAATGCCGCTGATAAAGCCAAATAGCATATCGTAGCCCTGAATAAGGTACTGCTCGGTATCAATAAGTCTTGCCTTATGAGTTACATCATAAGTGAGCTTAGCACCCTTTTCAATTACAACCACATTGCCCGAAGAAGCAGCAACTGCTTAGTTTTCAAGAGGAATGAGCTTTTTAGTTTTGACTGTTCCTTGTTTTCCGATAAGTATGGTAATCATAATCAGGTCCTCCAGAATATTAAACTTTTCAAAAGAAATTCATTTAAGCGGTTCACACGTCCTGCTTAATTATTTAAGACGTGCCTCAAGAGCCGCTTTCTGGTCCTCATAACCCGGCTTGCCGAGAAGGGCAAACATATTCTTTTTGTAGCTTTCAACTCCGGGTTGGTTAAGCGGATTAACGCCGAGCATATAGCCCGAAATTGCGCAAGCCTTTTCAAAGAAATATATAAGATAGCCAAGCTCGGATTCATTCATTTTGGGAACATTGAGTACAATGTTGGGAACACCGCCGTCATTGTGAGCAAGAACCGTGCCTTCAAATGCTTTTTGGTTTACATATCCCATTGTTTTGCCCGAAAGGAAGTTGAGTCCGTCGACATTAGTCGGGTCAGTGCCGAGTGTAACTTCTTTTTTGCATTTATCAAAGAGAACAACAGTTTCAAACATTGTTCGCCTGCCGTCCTGAATGTACTGTCCGAGTGAATGGAGGTCGGTTGAGAAGATAACGCTTGCAGGGAAAATACCCTTGTTATCCTTGCCCTCGCTCTCGGCAAAGAGCTGTTTGAACCATTCCGACATCATTGTGTATGCAGGCTCATAGGAAACCATAACTTCCATTGTCTTGCCCTTGCGATAGAGAATGTTGCGAATTGCAGCGTATTTGTAGCAATCGTTGGTGTTGATGTCATCATTGTCAAATTCTTTCTGAGCTGTTGCCGCACCCTGCATAAGAGCGTCGATATCAGCGCCCGATACTGCTATGGGAAGAAGTCCTACAGCGGTGAGAACGGAGAAACGACCGCCGACATCATCGGGAACTACAAAGGTTTCGTAGCCCTCCTCGTCGGCAAGCGCCTTGAGAGTGCCCTTTTCCTTGTCGGTTGTGCAGTAAATACGCTCTTTTGCACCCTCTTTGCCGTACTTTTTCTCAAGCATTTCACGGAATACACGGAATGCGATAGCAGGCTCGGTGGTTGTGCCCGACTTAGAAATCATATTAACAGAAACATCCTTGCCCTCGCAAAGCTCCATAATTTCAGCCAAAGCAGAAGAGCTTATGGAATTACCCGTAAAGTAAATCTGCGGAGTATCCTTGCAGGTGAGATTGTAATTTTGCGAATTTAAAAACTCAATAGCCGCACGAGCGCCGAGATATGAACCGCCGATACCGATTACAATAAACACTTCGGAGTCAGACTTGATTTTTTCAGCCGCAGCTTTAATGCGCGCAAATTCCTCTTTGTCATAATCCGTGGGAAGTGTGAGCCAGCCGAGAAAATCGTTTCCGAGTCCCGAACCGCTATGTAATGTCTTGTGTGCTGTTTTTACCTCAGCCGCAACGCCTTCGTATTCGTTTTCGTTGATAAAGCCTCTGAGATATTTGCCTGTTAATTTTGTTGCCATTTAAAAATTCCTCCAAATTTCTTATGTAGAAAATTCACTATCATAAGTACCTTTGTTGTTTTATTATACTATAAAGCAAGTATTTTTGCAAGGTCAATTTGTGAATTTTTCAAATAAGTGAGATATTTTACTTTAGGCACAGCCGAAAAAAGCGATTTAAACCGAAAAACATAATCTATAATGCCACCAAAGAACTAAACAGCTCGGCAAACACTAAAGTGAAAGATGTTTTTTCACACCTTTCATTGCGGTAATATCAAATTTCTTCAGCGTTTCACCGTCAGCGATGTAGCTCAGCTCTCCTATTTTTGCCCCTCGACAACCGGAGCGTCTACACTTTCGGGCAAATCTATCTTTGTTTCTATTTGAGCGGATGAATTTTTGTCAAGCACCACGCTTGCGGAAACCTCGCATTTTAAATTGACGGTGTCCGACATTCCGTTATTGACGGAAATGCTTTTAGGAATGTCCTCGGGCAGGGTTAATTCTTCTACAGAAATATTGGCAAAGCCGTAGTCAAGCAACGCAGCCGCATCGGCAAATCTGTCTTTACCGGGTTTGCAGCCGAGCACAACCGCAACCAGCGATACATTGTCCCTCTGTGCCGACGCAGCCATACAACAGCCTGCGTCATCTGTTGTGCCGGTTTTCAGCCCCGTAATGCCGTTATAGGTTTTTAAGAGCTTATTCGTATTTACTATCTGAGTTTTTCCGTCACGCAAATTATCAAGCCAGATTGAAGTATAATCGAATATTTTTTCGTGCTTCATCAGTTCTCTTGACATCACTGCAACATCATACGCCGAGGTAACGTGACCCTCCTCATCAAGTCCGTTGCAGTTTTTAAATACAGTGTCGTCCATTCCCAGCTCCGAAGCCCTGCTGTTCATCTGCTCAACAAAGGCATCCTCGCTGCCGCTGATATGCTCCGCAAGCGCAACAGCTGCATCGTTTGCAGAGGCAACAACCGTTGCCTTAATCATATCGTCCGCACTCATAGTTTCGCCTGTTTCAAGCCATATGTCGCTTCCTCCCATTGAAGCGGCATGCTCCGAAGCGGTGACGGTATCGTCAAGCGAAAGCTTACCGCTGTCAATCGCTTCAAACACAAGAAGCAGAGTCATCACTTTGGTTACCGAAGCACAGGCCCGCTGTTCGCGGGAATTTTTCTCATAAAGAATTTTACCTGTCGTCGCCTCCATAAGCACAGCCGAGGGCGCAGTAACGCTGTCATCGGACAAAGCGCCTACCTCCGTCGGCAGAAATGCAGAATAAATTATAAGCACGCCCAAAATCACGGATACTATTTTTCTGAACATAAAAAACACCTCATTCAATAAATATGAACAAGGCGTCTTTTGTATGTTATTTTAGTTGGCTGCGATTGAATCGAGGTGTTGTGTTAATCTATAAGGCAAACAGAATGAGCCGAAACGCCCTCAAGTCTGCCTGTAAAGCCGAGCTTTTCCTCGGTGGTTGCCTTTATGCTTACGCAGTTAGGATCTATTGAGCAGGCATCGGCAATATTGATGCGCATTTGCATAATATAATTCTTGAGCTTAGGCTGCTGAGCGATAACCGTGGAGTCAATATTGACTATTTTATAATTACGGGCAGAAAGCACACGGCAGACTTCCTTTAAAAGCATAATACTGTCGGCGCCCTTAAACCTATCGTCATTATCAGGAAAGAGCTTGCCTATATCCCCGAGCGCAGCTGCTCCGAGCAGGGAATCCATTATTGCGTGAGTAAGCACATCGGCATCGGAATGACCGAGCAAGCCGTATTCGTAAGGAATTGTTACACCGCCCAAAATCAGCTTTCTGTTCTCCGCAAATTTATGGACATCATATCCGTGACCTATTCTCATAAAAAACTCCGTTAATTTTAATCTTCGTTTTGATTATTTTGATTTTTAAATCGGAACAACGCTCTGTCAAGCTCGCTTGAAACAGAGCTTGCGATAGATTGCAGC
>JAJQDK010000085.1 GCA_021202245.1 Clostridiales bacterium | reverse complement strand
AAGGCGTTAGGTTGAATCCCGCAAAATTGAGCGCGATAAAACATCTGAGCGTGAAACAACCGGCAGAGAGCTTGCCCGGCTTGAAGAGCGAAAAATCAATCTTCAAAAACAATATGACGACATCATTTCCAAGCTTTGGGAGGAATATGAGCTTACAAAGCGTGAAGCCGAACAAATTTCCGTTAAAATCGAAAATACTTCTCAGGCGCAGAAAAGACTTAACGAGCTGAAACAAAAGATTAAGGCTCTCGGTAATGTAAATGTGTCTGCAATAGAGGAGTATAAAGAGGTTTCAAAGCGGTACGAATTTATGAGCGCGCAGGTTAATGACGTTGAAAAGTCAAAGAAGGAAATAGAACGGCTTATCACCGATTTAACCAAGCAAATGAAAGAATCCTTCATCGAAAGCTTTGAAGAAATCAATAAAAACTTTACCTATACCTTCAAGGAGCTTTTCGGAGGCGGTACTGCCTCGCTTGCACTTGACGACCCCGAAAACGTGCTTACCTGCGGTATTGATATTATTGTTCATCCTCCAGGCAAAATCGTTGTCCATCTTGACGCATTGTCGGGCGGCGAAAAAGCTCTTGTTGCAATCGCTCTGTATTTTGCTATAATGAAGGTAAGACCTGCGCCTTTTTGTGTTATGGACGAAATTGAGGCAGCTCTTGACGATGTTAATGTTTATCGTTTTGCCGGATATTTGCGCAGATTAACCGATAATACACAGTTTATCCTGATAACTCACCGCAGGGGAACAATGGAAGAAGCGGATGTGCTTTACGGAGTTACTATGCAGGAGGAGGGCGTATCAAAGCTTCTTGAGCTTCGTTCATCAGAGGTAGCTGAAAAGCTCGGTATTGATTCAAAGTAATACAAAGGACTGATTTTATGGGATTATTCAGTAAGATTAAAGACGGATTAAAAAAAACAAGGGATGCGGTTGTAGGTCAAATTGACTCAATGCTCAAATCTTTTACCAAAATTGACGAGGAGCTTTTTGAGGAGCTTGAAGAGCTGCTTGTTATGGGCGACGTCGGCGTTCCCACTGCCGAACGCATCTGCGACGAGCTTCGCAAAAGGGTTAAAGAAGAGGGAATAACCGACCCGGAAAAGATTCATACCCTTCTTGAAGAAATTGTCACCGATATGCTTAAAGGCGGCGAGGAGCTTGACCTTTCCACTCAGCCGTCAATTATTCTTGTAATAGGGGTAAACGGTGTCGGAAAAACCACCACAATAGGAAAGCTTGCCAACAGCTTTATAAAACAGGGGAAAAGAGTTATTCTTGCTGCAGCCGATACCTTCCGTGCCGCAGCTATTGAACAGCTTGATATATGGGCACAGCGAAGCAATTGCGAAATTATTAAGCAAAGCGAGGGCAGTGATCCGGCCGCTGTGGTTTTTGATGCTATCTCTGCCGCAAAGGCAAGAAAAGCCGATGTTATTATCTGCGATACGGCAGGACGTCTGCACAATAAGAAGCATCTTATGGACGAGCTTGCTAAAATCAACCGAATTATTGACCGTGAGTTGCCGGATGCAGCAAAGGAAAAGCTGCTCGTGCTTGACGCTACCACAGGGCAAAATGCCGTTAATCAGGCTCAACAATTCAGAGAAGCAACCGGGATTACTGGCATCGTGCTTACAAAGCTTGACGGAACCGCCAAAGGCGGAGTTGTTCTTGCAATTAAAGAGGGGCTCGGAATACCCGTAAAATATATCGGTGTGGGTGAACAAATCGATGATTTGCAGCCTTTTGATGCCGAGAGCTTTGCCAAGGCGCTGTTTACAACTGCCGAAAACGATAAAGAGGAATAAAATGAAATTTATTATCGCTACAAACAATCCTAAAAAGCTCAAAGAGCTTGAAAGAATATTAAATCCGCTCGGAATTAACGCAGTTTCCGCAAAGGAATCAGGTGTTATGCTTGATGAGGTTGAAGAAACGGGTGTAACATTTGCCGAAAACGCTTTTTTGAAAGCAAATGCGGCTTTTCAAAAAACCGGTATGCCGTCTGTTGCCGATGATTCCGGAATATCTGTTGACGCACTTAACGGAAGGCCGGGCATTTATTCCGCTCGATATGCCGGAGAAAATGCAACCGACGAGCAGCGTTATAACAAGCTTCTGAATGAAATGAAAGACGTACCCGATAAGCTTCGCACCGCTCATTTCACTTCTGCAATTTGCTGTATTTTGCCCGATGGACATAAAATTGAGGTCGAGGGTATCTGCGAAGGAATGATTTCAACCGAACCCTACGGAAACGGCGGCTTCGGTTATGACCCTGTGTTCACGGTAAACGGCAAAAGCTATGCCGAGCTTACTGCTGAAGAAAAGGACGCAATCAGTCACAGAGGACAGGCTCTCAGAAAGCTTCGGACCGAACTGAAAAAATACTTTGACAAATAGCTTAGGGCAATCCCCTTATTTAACATCCGAAAGGAATATGATATATGCTTACAAGTAAACAGCGTGCTTATTTGCGTGGCTTATCAAACGGAATTGACACAATTCTCTATATAGGAAAAGGCGAAATTACCGACAATATCTTAAAGCAAGCGGATTCCGCTCTTAACGCCCGCGAATTGATAAAGGGAAAGGTGCTTGAAAACAGCGTTTATTCCTCCCGTGAGGCTGCAAACCTGGTTTCTGAAAAATGTAACGCCGATGTTGTGCAGGTAATCGGCTCAAAATTTGTTTTGTACAGAGAAAACGAGGACGAGCCGAAAATAGTTTTACCCAAGGCTAAAAGCAGATGAAGAAAATAGGTGTTTTAGGCGGGACATTTAATCCTATACACAACGGGCACATTATGCTTTCGCAATATTGCAAAGAGAAAGCAGAACTTGATGAGATTATTTTAATTCCCTCATTTACGCCTCCGCACAAGACGAGCAGCTGTCTTGCCGACTCTGAACACAGGCTTAATATGTGCAGGCTTGCGTGTGAAGGTTTAGAGGGCTACACTGTATCTGATATTGAAATAAAACGAAAGGGTAAAAGCTATACCTATCAAACGCTTGAGCTTTTAAAGGAAAATCGCCCTGACGACAGACTTTACTTTATTATGGGAGCAGATATGTTCCTGACTCTTGATAAGTGGAGAAATCCCGTCAGTATTTTCCGCAGCGCTGTAATGACAGCAATTCCCAGAAACAAATCGGATTATTCCGATTTGTTTAAATATTATGAATCCGTTATAAAGCCTATGGGAGCTGAAGCGCTGATTTTGCCTGACCCTGTTATGCAGGTTTCTTCTACCTTTATCAGAAAAAATATCCATAATTTCGACATTCTTAAAACACTTATTGACAAGAATGTTTATGAATACATTGTGAAAAATAAATTGTATCGGATGTGATTTCTTGAAAGCCAATGATTACAAAAAACTCGTCAAGGCAAATATGAGTGAGTACAGATACACCCACTGCCTGAATGTTTCAAAGGAGGCTGTCAGACTTGCTCAAAAATACGGATGTGACGCACAAAGAGCAGCTGTTGCCGGAATTTTGCACGACATCACCAAGGAAGTTTCAAAGGATGAACAGTTGCAAATTATGAATGACAGTGGTATAATTTTAGACGATATTCAAAAAAATACGCCTAAGCTCTGGCACGGTATAAGCGGCAGCGCCTATATAAAGGACAAACTCAAAATAACGGATGAGGACATTCTCAACGCCGTGCGTTATCACACCACGGGAAGAGCAAATATGACATTGCTTGAGAAAATTATTTTCATTGCAGATTTCACATCGGAGGAACGTACATACAGCGGTGTTGATACCATGCGTAAGCTTGCCGAAAAAAGCCTTGAAGAAGCTATGCTTTTCGGTCTTAAATTCACACTGAAGGATTTGTCAAAGCGAGAAATGACAATTCATCCCGATGCTTTGGCGTGTTATAATGAAATCGTTATGCTAAAAATCACTATCGAAAGGAAATAAATAATGACATCTTATGAAGAGGCAATTCTGACCGCAAAAGCCCTAAGCGGCAAAAAGGGTCTTGATATACAGGTAATTGAAATCGGCGATATTTCCGTCCTTGCCGATTATATGGTAATCGCAACCGGTACAAGCTCAACCCACGTTAAAGCTCTTTCCGACGAAGTTGAGTACAAGCTTGACGAAGCCGGCGTTTCGGTAAGCCATATTGAGGGCTACCGATCCAATTCCTGGATTTTACTTGATTACATTGATGTGCTTGTAAATGTGTTTTCGGATGAAGCAAGAAGCTTTTATGACCTTGACCGCTTATGGCAGGACGGCAAGCCTGTTGATTTAACGGGAATAGTTGATTGAATTTTGAGGAGGAATTATTTTGAGATATAATCATAAAGCTGTTGAACAGAAATGGCAGAATATCTGGGAAGAAAAGGGCGTTTTTCACGCAAGCGAGGATACATCTAAGGAAAAATTCTACGCTCTTATTGAATTTCCGTATCCCTCGGGACAGGGTCTGCACGTAGGACATCCGCGTCCGTATACCGCTCTTGATACGGTTGCAAGAAAACGCAGACTTCAGGGTTATAATGTTCTTTACCCCATAGGTTGGGACGCTTTCGGTCTGCCAACCGAAAACTACGCTATTAAAAACCATATACATCCCGAAATAGTAACGAAAAATAATATTGCCCGTTTCAAAAAGCAGATTCAGTCATTGGGAATTTCCTTTGATTGGAGCCGTGAGATAAACACTACTGATCCCGATTACTACAAGTGGACGCAGTGGATTTTTATTCAGCTATATAAGCGCGGTCTTGCCTATAAAAAGGAAATGAATGTAAATTGGTGCACCTCCTGCAAATGCGTTCTTGCAAATGAAGAGGTTGTCAACGGAGTTTGCGAGCGCTGCGGCAGTGAAGTGGTTCATAAGGTAAAGTCGCAGTGGATGCTCAAAATCACAGAGTATGCCGACAGACTTATCAACGATCTCGATTTGGTTGATTATCCCGAAAGAGTAAAGGCACAGCAGAAGAACTGGATAGGCAGAAGTACAGGTGCCGAAGTGGATTTTCAAACTACAACCGGCGACACGCTCACAATTTATACAACTCGTGCCGACACACTTTACGGCGCTACATATATGGTAATCTCACCTGAACATCCCCTGAGTGAAAAGTGGGCTGATCTGCTTTCAAATATGGAAGAAATTCGCCCGTATCAAGCTGCCGCTGCAAGAAAATCCGATTT
>JAJQDK010000051.1 GCA_021202245.1 Clostridiales bacterium | reverse complement strand
AGCTGTAGAAGACGGAAGCGTCGACGATCTTATGGCGGAATACAGCAGCTTTATCAGCGTAACCGACAGCAGCTACAGCGACACGGTTGTGCAGTCCGTTCTTGACGGCAGCGTTACATCAAGCACGGGCAACTGGAACACAAAAGGTGTTTCGGATGATAAAATTCTTTACTGGGCAGAGAGCCACGACACCTACTCAAACGACGGCTCCTACGGCACAAACTCTTCAGAGTGGAGTCAGAACGATGTTGACCGTGCTTACGCAATTCTTGCAGCCAAGGCCGACGCAACCACGCTCTACTTCTCACGTCCGTCGGAAACAAGCAAAAACAGCATAATGGCAGGCGTCAAGGGCAGCACTCACTTTACGAGCGCCGAGGTTGCCGAGGTAAATAAATTCCACAACGCTATGATAGGCAAGGCTGAAAGCTATGTTGCCGAGAACGGCAACGCGGCGGTTTGCCGTGAGGACGGCGGCGCCGTTATAGTTACAGGCAGCGAAGGCGGCGGATACGTTTCCATTACAAACGGCGACAGCTATGTGCCGGAGGGAGATTACATCGACCAGGTTTCGGGCAACACCTTTACCGTAACCTCGTCAACCATTTCGGGCACCGTGGGCAGCACCGGCATTGCCGTTATTTATAACGCTTCCACCACGCCGAGAGCAAGCGTATCTCCCGAATCCACCACCTATAATACGGACACTCTGACCCTTACTCTCAGCTGTACAAACGCTTCAAGCGCTCAGTATTCGCTTGACGGCGGTACAACCTGGACCTCCTACACAAACGGTCAGACAATCACAATCGGCTCGGATGTTGATTACGGCGAAGCTACAACCGTAACGGTAAAGGCGAGCGACGGAACAACAACATCAAAAGAAAAATCCTATACATATACAAAGGTTGATCCCTCTGCGGTTCAGACAATTTACTTTGACAACAGCTCATACGGTTGGTCAGGCGTTTATGCTTACATCTATCTCAACGGGCAGTATGCTCCTTGGCCCGGAACAAAAATGTCGCTTGTCAGCGGTTCAAGCACCTTGTATCATTTCGAGGTTCCCGAGGGATATGAGAACGCTTTGGTTATATTTACTGAAAGCTCCACAGCCACCGATAACCGCTATCCTGCCGATCAGGAACCGGGCGTTCCGCTTAACGGCTGCTCAATGATTATGAAGGCGGATTACGAGTGGGTTGAATATACGGGCAGCGAGAGTACAACTACCGCAACTCAGGCAACAACTGCTTCAACGGCTGCGACCGAAGCAACTCAGGCAACAACCGCTTCAACAGCTGCAACCGAAGCTACTCTGCCGACTGCTTCCGGACGTGTGCTTATCGGCGATGCAAACGGCGACGGAGTTATCACAATCAGCGACGCCACCGAAATTCAAAAGCATGTGGCGGGAATAACCTACCTTTCCGGAAATAATGCTGTTGCAGGCGATGTTGACCAAAGCGGTTACATAGACGTTAAGGATGCAACCTTTGTTCAAAAATATCTTGTTGACCTCTTCGGTGATGCCGCTTACTGCGGTCAATATATCGGCGAGGAGGAAGCCTCTGCCGCATCCGCAACCTCAGTTCAGACTGAAACACAGGCAGATTCGGGAAATTATATTTATTTCAAAAAATCCGATGATTGGAGTCAGCCCTATGCCTATTACTGGAGCGGTGACAACACCTATATGACTTCTTGGCCGGGAGAAGCTATGACTGAGGTGAGCGACGGCATTTACAGAATAGAGATTCCGTCCGATGCCGAGTATATTATTTTTAATCCCGGCTCCGACAACGGCAAAACAGAGGACCTTACAATTCCGGGTATGAATTATATCTATGAAAACGGCTCTTGGAGCGTTTACAACGGCTGATTAGCCGAACAAAAACCATTCAAAAAAGCTCTCTTTCGGGAGAGCTTTTTTGCGTTTCGGATTAAAACTACTATTTTTAATTATGGCAAAATATACAAAAAATTGTGATATTATTGTGAGATTAGCAAATTGAATATTTTTTCATACTTTGATACAATAGATATGTAAATTGGCATATTCTGTTTATGCCTTTGCAATTTGCGGACGATTTCTTCCACACCACTATAATATTATATTTTTAGGAGTGAGAAATTTGAAAAAACGTATTACAAGTGCAATCCTTGTACTTTGTATGCTGATGTCTTGTATTGCTGTGGGTGCATTTACTTCAAATGCAGCTGTAGTCGATTCGGAAGAGGTTGCTGCGACAACAAGCAGCGAATCGGTTTCTGCAAGCACAGATGCACAGGATTCAATTCAAGGAAGCGCAGTTCTTCATTGCTTTAACTGGTCCTACAGTACAATCGAGAAGAATTTGCAGGACATTAAGGATGCAGGCTATACTGCTGTTCAGACTTCACCTGTACAGCCCTCAAAGGACTACAGCGCAAGCTACACCGACCAGAGCGGTCAGTGGTGGAAGCTGTATCAGCCTACCGGTATAAGAATTGCCAATTCAAGTGAATCTTGGCTCGGATCAAGCACAGAGCTTAAGTCCTTGTGCGACGCAGCCGAGGAAATGGGCATTAAGGTAGTTGTTGATATCGTTGCAAACCACCTTGCAGCCGATAATGATTCCGACGGCAGCAACTCTATGAGCAGCGTCAACTTGTCCATAGATTCACAGTGGAGAAGCAGCTCGTCCTATTGGCACATCAACAGCATTTGGGCAGATGACAGCAGTCGTTACAATATGACTCAGGGCTCAATCGGTATGCCTGACCTTAACACAGGCAACAGCGAAATTCAGTAGGCTTACAAAGAGCTGCTAATCAGCTGTATTGAATGCGGCGTTGACGGCTTCCGTTTTGACGCAGCTAAGCACATTGAGCTTCCTTCAGATGATTCAAGCTATTCAAGCGACTTCTGGCCGACAGTAATCAACGGCTCTCAGTCAAGCACAAGTGAGGATATTTACTACTACGGAGAAATCCTCAACAGTGCAGGAACATCTATTTCCAACTACACAACATATATGAGCATTACCGATAACTACACCGGTGATTTGGCTCTTGTAAACGCAAACAACGGAAACGCTTCCGGACTTGCAAGTTCAACCTACAACAAGGGCGCAAGCGCAGATAAATCTGTATTGTGGGTAGAATCTCACGATACATATATGGGCACATCCGGTTCCGCAGGACTCAGCTGCACAAGCGGCGTTTCCGATGATACAATTATCAAGGCTTGGGCTATTGTAGGCGCAAGAGCAGATTCAACCTCATTGTTCTTTGCAAGACCTGCTTCTATAATGGGCAATGCAAGCACAGACACAACCTGGAAATCTACAGCGGTTGCAGAGGTTAACAAGTTCAAGAATTACTTTGACGGACAGACAGAATATCTTTCCTCCAGCGGTTCTATCGCTTACGTTGAGCGCGGTACAACGGGCGTTGTTCTCGTAAACTGCTCTGGCACTTCAACCACGGTAAGCGTACCGGCTAATCAAATGCAGGACGGCACCTATACCGACACAATCACAGGCAACACATTTACAGTATCCAACGGAACAATTTCCGGACAGATTGGTTCAACAGGTGTGGCTGTAGTTTATACAGGCTCTACAACTCCTAAGAATACCTGTTCCGTAGAGAGCGGAAGCTTTGAGGGCGAAACCCTTACATTAACACTCGGACTTGAGAACGCAACCTCCGGTACATATGCTCTTGAGGACGGCACACCCGTTACCTACACAGGTACTATCAACATTCGCATCGGTTCCGACTATGATTACGGCGATACAATCAAGCTCACACTTACCGCAACAGACGGCACAAGCGAGAGTTCAACGGTTTATACCTATACAAAGAACGAAGCGGCAAACACAGGCATTTACGTTTATCTGAACGCTTCAATGAAGTCCTCATGGGAAGCTCCCTATTTTGTATATGCGTATGACGAAGAAACCGAAGACGGAGTTGCATACTGCAACGGCAACTGGCCCGGAATTCAGATGAACTATGATGAAGCTTCCGGATACTATTATCTTGAAATTTCCTCTTCCACCTGCGTAAAGAAGGATTCTGAAGGAAATGTTATTGATGAAAACGCCACGTTTGACTTGGCACATTCTTCAAACACCCGCATAATTATCAGCAGCAACAACGGACAGCAGCAGCCGGCAACCAATGGCTATCTGCTTGAAAGTACTTCACACATTATGTTTGAAACCACAACATCATCAAGCGGAAACTGGACTACTACCACGCTTACGCCCACCGTTGTTGTACAGGATGCCACAGAAGTAACAAAGTCAGATTCAACATCTACTACTGCATCAACAAACGTAACAGAAGCAACCGAAGCTACTACAGCTGAAACTCAGGCAACTACAGCTTCTACCGAAGCAACGCAGTCAACCACCTCTACATCAGGTGTAACAGGCAAAGTGCTTGTGGGCGATGCTAACGGCGATGGCAAAATCACTATCAGCGATGCAACGGAGATTCAGAAGCACGCTGCCGGAATTTCATATCTTACAGGCAACAATGCAGCGGCAGCCGATGTTGACCAAAGCGGAATTATTGATGTTAAGGATGCAACCTACGTTCAGTATTATCTTGTTGACCTCTTTGACAATGCCGCTTATTGCGGACAATATATAGGCGAGGATGAAACAGAGGCTACCACAGCTTCAACGGCTGCAACCCAGGCTACAACGGCTTCAACAGCCGCAACACAGGCAACCACGGCTACACAGGCTACTGCCACTACTGCCACTCAGGCAACAACTGCGACTTCATCTTCATCATCCGGTACAATCTACTTCACCGATAATCAGGGATGGGGAACAGTATATGCTTACTTCTGGTCTGACAGCTCAACTGATTTGGGCGGAGCATGGCCCGGCACAGCAATGACATCAGCAGGCGATAACGGCTACGGACAGACTAATTATTATGCTACAATTCCGAGCGGCGCAACATATGTAATCTTTACAAACGGCACGTCGCAGACAGAGGATATTACGCTGAGCAGCTACGACGGATATTATACCGACGGCACAACCGACAGCTCGGGACATCTTGTTGCCTACGGCTGGAACAGCTCGGGTGATTCCTCGGGCGGAAGCTCATCAGGCGGAAGCTCTTCCGGTGGAAGTTCATCGGGCGGCTCAACCTCGACATCGGGAACACTTTACTTCACCGATAATCAGGGATGGGGCACCGTATACGCTTACTTCTGGTCCGACAGCTCAGCAGACCTCGGCGGAGCATGGCCCGGCACGGCAATGACATCAGCAGGCGATAACGGCTCTGGCTCAACAAACTATTCTGTTTCAATTCCGAGCGGAGCAACGTATGTAATCTTT
>JAJQDK010000023.1 GCA_021202245.1 Clostridiales bacterium | reverse complement strand
CGTTTTCTCTCCCTCCGTCACCGTTCGGTGACACCTCCCTCGTCAGAGGGAGGCACGGGTTGCAGTGATAAATTATACGTCCACACACAGTGGTGGGCATTGCGACAATGGCGCACACTGTGCGCCGCTACGGAAATGCAGTAAGCCGAACCTTTGCACACAGTGGTATATGTTGCGGCAATGGCGGTCACTGACCGCCGCTACGGAAATGCTGTAAACCGAACTTTCGCACACAATGGAACACGTTGCGACAATGGCGGTCACTGACTTTTCTGCGAAAACGACACAAATCTAAAATTAAAAATATCTATCAAAACCGCTTCGGGTGATTTTATGGAAAAAATTAAAAATATGAAAAATATGAAAAAACCTAAAAATATGAAAAAAACTAAAAAGCTTCACGGAATTAAGCTCCTGACCGTGCTGACCTGCGCTGTGCTGTCGCTGTGCCTTTGCGGCTTGACTGCATTTGCGGAAACCTATATTCAAAACGATGAGTTTAAATTCATTCGTTCCGGCACTAATGCGATTATTGCCGAATACGTGGGCGAAAGCACCGATGTGGAGATTCCCGAAACCATTCTCGGCTACACAGTCACCGAGATTTATCGCCTTGCCTTTAACGGCAGGGACGACATCACCTCAATAACCTTTCCCTCAACCCTGACTACTATCGGCTATTTTGCCTGCCAAAATATGACCTCCATTGAAAGCGTTGTGATTCCCGAAAACTGCAACGACCTTGACGTGGCTGTGTTCCAGGGCTGTACCTCGCTGAAAACGGCGGTGTTTAACAACTCAATGACAATGGTGAACACGCAGATGTTTTACAAATGCACCGCGCTTGAAAGTGTGACCCTGCCCGACACCGTGACCTCAATCGGCAACCTTGCGTTCGGTGATTGTACCTCGCTGATGTCGATTGTCATTCCGGCAGCCGTCACCGAGATTTCATCCACCGCATTTAAAAATTGCTCCGAGGAGCTGACGATTTACGGCTACGCCGATTCCTATGCCGAAACCTATGCCGCCGAGTACGGAATTAACTTTCAGATGATTTCCGACTACGCTTCCGGCGACGTCAACCGTGACGGCTATGTGGATGTTTCCGACGCCACGCTGATTCAGTACGCCGTTGTGGGCACCAAGTCGCTTGACAGGGAACAGGTGTTCCTCGGCGATATGACCGGCGACGACGCTATCACCGTTACTGACGTTACCAACCTGCAATATTACATCGTCGGCATTTGACGCTGGAGGTAATTTTGCCTAAATATAAAATTGCGGAGCTGATTGTTGAATACGCTCCCAAATATGACAAGCTGAAACGGCTTTCAAAGCCCTTTGAGTACAACGGCGGCGGCAGGGCGGATTTTGCGATGCAAATGACCGACAAATATTTTAATATGCTCAGCCGCAAAATGAACTCCGCCGTTGACCCCGGCGGCGTGGAGGAGTATGCCTACGCTTCGATTTTTGCCGCCAAGGCTGTCAAATTCCACGCTGTGCTGCTTCATTCCTCTGCGATAATCTACGGGGGCAGGGCTTATTTGTTCTCTGCCGCTTCGGGGGTGGGCAAGTCAACTCATACCCGGCTGTGGATTGAGGCTTTCGGCAGCGACAACGTGAGGATTATCAATGACGACAAGCCGGTAATCAGACTCGCCCAAGACGGCGCAAGGGTGTACGGCACGCCCTTTGACGGCGGCAGCGGGATTGCCCTCAACGAGAGCGCTCCGCTGGGCGGAATTGCCTTTGTGCGGCGGGGAGAGGAGAACTCAATCCGACCTGCCGACACCGGGGAAATTGTCGCCGGGCTTTATCACGGCACGACCTACCCGAACTGCGAGCAGGGCGCAAGCGATATGCTGAAAAATTTTGATGACCTTATCGCCTGCTCAAGGTTTTATATCCTCACCTGCAACACCGACCCATCAGCCGCCCTTCTTGCCCGTGACGCTATGGTGCGCGGTTGAAAAATAAAATAACGACAAAACTCCCCTCTTGAAATTCAAGAGGGGAGAGCTGTTTTAGGTATAAGCGGCAGGCTATTTGCTGTTGTTCATTCTGTAGCTGAGAGTCATAAGATTGTCGCTCAGATGAACATTTTCAACGATTGTATCGCCGTAGCGTGCGCTGATGTCGTAATGGCTGAAATTCCAGTAGCTTTTTATTCCGAGCGCATACAGCTTGTCAAGCACATTTTCTACGCTTGTTCGGGGAATACACATAAACGCTGTGTCAATGCTGCTGCTTTTGCAAAATTCCTCAATCTCGCTGTCGGGCATAACCGTCAGGTTGTTGAGCCGGCTGCCGACCTTTTCTTCGTTGCTGTCAAAGCAGGCAATCAGGTCAAACCCCAGCCGTTCAAAGTTCATATGCAGCGCCACCGCTTTGCCGAGGTTGCCCACGCCGATTAAAATGGCTTGGTAGTTGTTGTTCAGCCCCAAAATGTTTTTGATTTCATCCTTGAGCTGACTCACGCTGTAGCCGTAGCCCTGCTGACCGAAGCCGCCGAAGCAGTTTAAATCCTGCCTGACCTGAGAAGCGGTGACGTTCATAATCTGCGCAAGCTTGGTAGATGAAATTTTATCAATCTTTTGCTCGTTAAGCTCTGATAAAAAGCGGTAATATCTCGGCAATCGCCTGATAACCGACATTGAAATACTGTCATTCTTTGACATTACTCAATTTGCTCCTTTTTAATTACGAATACAAAATCAAAGTGAAGCTGCAAGGCGCTCGTCAATAGCCTTGAGGAAGTCCTCGGTGTTTACCTTGGTTTTGTTTTCAAGTGTAGATATAGCATAGAGGTCACCGGTCATTACGCCGTCCTCAATAGTTTGAATGGTGGCTTTTTCAAGCTTATCTGCAAAGCTCATCAGCTGCGGCAGCTTGTCAAGCTCTCCGCGCTTTCTGAGCGCACCTGTCCACGCAAACAGAGTGGCAACCGAGTTGGTGGAGGTTTCCTCGCCCTTGAGGTATTTGTAGTAGTGGCGCTGAACCGTGCCGTGAGCGGCCTCATATTCATAGATGCCGTCGGGTGAAACAAGAACGCTTGTCATCATTGCAAGCGAGCCGAAGGCTGTGGCAATCATATCGCTCATAACGTCGCCGTCGTAGTTTTTGCAAGCCCACATATAACCGCCCTCGCTGCGGATTACACGAGCAACTGCATCGTCAATCAGGGTGTAGAAGTATGTAATGCCTGCCTCTTCAAATTTGTCCTTGTACTCTGCTTCAAATACCTCGGCAAAAATATCCTTGAATCTGTGATCGTAGGTTTTGCTGATGGTGTCCTTTGTGGCAAACCAAACGTCAAGCTTTTGGTCGAGCGCATAGTTAAAGCAGGAGCGTGCAAACGAGGAGATGCTCTTGTCAATATTGTGCATACCCTGGATTACGCCGTCGGAGGTGAAGTCGTAGATAAGGCTTCTTTCTTCGCTGCCGTCGGGCTTTGTTACGCAAAGCTCAGCCTTGCTGCCGCCCTTAACGCTCATTTCGGTATTTTTGTAAACATCGCCGTAAGCGTGACGGGCAATGCAGATGGGCTTTTTCCAGGTGGGAATGTAGGGGGTGATGCCCTTAACAAGGATGGGGCTTCTGAATACCGTACCGTCAAGAATTGCACGGATGGTGCCGTTGGGCGACTTCCACATCTTTTTGAGGTTATATTCATCCATTCTTGCCGCATTGGGAGTGATTGTGGCGCATTTTACGGCAACACCGTACTTTTTGGTGGCGTTTGCGCTGTCAATCGTTACCTGATCGTCGGTTTCGTTTCTGTGCTCAAGACCGAGGTCGTAGTACTCGCTTTTGAGGTCAACATAGGGAAGAATGAGAATGTCTTTAATCTGCTGCCAGATTACCCGCGTCATTTCGTCGCCGTCCATCTCAACGAGGGGCGTAGTCATTTTAATTTTATCCATATCAGCTGTTCTCCTTTGTGTAGTCAAGCAGACCGCCTGCGAGGATTATTGCTCTTGTTCTGTCTGAAAGCTCGCATTTTGCGGTGAATGTATCTCCTGTGGTTTTGTTTACAACCGTAACGTCGCTGCCGTTTGAAATTTCTTCCTTTACCTTGGGAAGCTCAAGCATATCGCCGAGCTTGATTTTATCGTAATCCCCGGCATCTGCAAATGTAAGCGGAAGAATACCGGCGTTGATGAGGTTGCTTCTGTGAATACGTGCAAAGCTCTTAACAAGCACAGCCTTTACGCCCAGATAAAGAGGAGCGAGCGCCGCATGCTCTCTTGAGGAGCCCTGACCGTAGTTTTCGCCGCCTACGATAATGCTCTTGCCCAGAGTTTTCGCTCTTTGAGGGAAGTCCTTGTCGCATACCGTAAAGCAGTATTCCGAAATTTTCGGGATATTTGAACGGAGCGGAAGGATTTTTGCTCCGGCAGGCATAATGTGGTCGGTGGTGATGTTGTCGCCTACCTTCAGCGAGCATGAAGCCTCTACAGACTCCGTGAGAGGATTGGTTTCGGGATAATTTTTGATGTTCGGTCCTCTGAGTACCTCAATGCTGTCCATTTCTTCAACGGGAGCCGGGTCAATAACCATATTGTCATTGATAAGGAACTTTTCAGGCATTTCAATGTCAGCAGCATCGCCGAGAGATCTCGGGTCGGTGAATACGCCGGTGAGAGCCGACACAGCCGCTGTTTCGGGAGATACCAGATAAATCTGACCGTCTGCCGTGCCGCTTCTGCCCTCAAAATTGCGGTTGAAGGTTCTCAGGGAAATGCCCTTGCTGTTTGGAGATTGTCCCATACCTATGCAGGGGCCGCAGGCGCTTTCAAGAATTCTTGCGCCGGCTGCAATCATATCGCCGAGTGCGCCGTTGAGCGCAAGCATATTAAACACCTGCTTGCTTCCGGGAGCAATGGCAAGAGATACGTTGTCGGCAACCTTTTTGCCCTTGAGAATATGGGCAACTCTCATCATATCGAGATAGCTTGAATTTGTACAGGAGCCGATGCAAACCTGATCAATCTTTTGACCCTCAAGCTCTTTAATCGGCTTTACGTTATCGGGAGAATGGGGGCAGGCTGCAAGAGGCTCAAGCTCAGAGAGATTTATTTCAATAACCTCGTCATACACCGCATCATCGTCTGCCTTAAGCTCTGTGTAGTCCTCCTCACGGCCCTGCGCCTTAAGGAACTCTCTTGTGGTTTCGTCGGCAGGGAAGATAGAGGTTGTTGCGCCGAGCTCAGCGCCCATATTTGTAATAGTTGCACGTTCGGGAACGGTGAGAGTTTTAACGCCGTCGCCACCGTATTCAACAATTTTGCCGACTCCGCCCTTAACGCTCATAACTCGGAGAACTGCAAGAATAATATCCTTTGCGGAAACCCACGGGCTGAGCTTGCCGGTAAGATTAACCCTTACCATTTTAGGCATTGTTATATAATAAGCGCCGCCGCCCATTGCTACCGCAACGTCAAGTCCGCCTGCGCCTATAGCCAGCATACCTATGCCGCCTCCGGTGGGAGTGTGACTGTCGGAACCGATTAAGGTTTTGCCCGGCTTTCCGAATCTTTCAAGATGTACCTGATGGCAAATGCCGTTGCCCGGTCTTGAAAAATAAATTCCGTGCTTTTTGCAGACAGACTGAATAAATCTGTGGTCGTCAGCATTTTCAAAACCTGTCTGAAGCGTGTTGTGGTCAATGTACGCAACACTTTTTTCGGTTTTTACACGGGGGATGCCCATGGCCTCGTATTCAATATAAGCCATAGTTCCCGTGGCATCCTGTGTAAGCGTTTGGTCAATCTTAAGACCGATGTCGTTGCCGACAGTCATTTCTCCGCTTACAAGATGCTCTTTGATGATTTTCTGTGCAATCGTGTAGCCCATAAAAATACCTCCGTATATTAAAGATAGATATTTTATCAGAGACAAAATAACTATGTTAATTATATAACAATCTCGTAATATTGTAAAGCAAAAATCGCCTGAATATCGCAAAAAATGAAATTTTTTAAAGATTTTCCGTCATATTGGAAAAATGTAATAAAATATGTCGCATTATAGGCAAAAGGTAATGAAAATTATAAATTGAATTTTTATGTTATAAGTGCTATAATATTTAATGTATGCGATGTATGCTGATATTTAACTGAAATAATAATATTTGAAATTTTCAATTAGGGGGATATTATGGACGTAAGAGAAGATTTAAGAAATATCGCAATTATAGCTCACGTTGACCACGGCAAAACCACCTTGGTTGATCAGCTTTTGAAGCAGAGCGGTATATTCCGAGAGAATGAAACCGTTGAAGAAAGGGTTATGGACTCCAACGACCTTGAAAGAGAGAGGGGAATTACCATCCTTTCAAAGCCGACTGCGGTTATGTATAACGGAATTAAAATCAACATTGTAGATACTCCCGGACATGCCGATTTCGGCGGTGAGGTTGAGCGTATTTTGCAGATGGTTGACGGAGTTGTTCTGCTTGTTGACGCTTTTGAGGGCTGTATGCCCCAAACAAGATTTGTTTTGAAAAAAGCTCTCGGACTCGGCAAAAAACCGCTCGTGGTTTTAAATAAAATTGACCGTCCCGGCGCCCGTCCCGAGGAGGTTATAGATGAAGTCCTTGATTTGTTTATTGAGCTCGGAGTAGACGAGGATCAGCTTGAATTCCCCGTTATTTATGCTTCGGCTCGTGACGGCTACGCAAGCACCGATTACCACGAAACAGGAACCGATATGAAGCCGTTATTTGATGCCATTGTCAACGAAATTCCCGCTCCGCAGGGTGAGCTTGACGGAGGACTTCAGATTTTAATTTCAAACATTGACTCCGATCAATTCGTCGGCAAGATAGGCATCGGCAGAGTTGAAAGAGGCACTGTAAAGAACGGGCAAAACGCCGTTTTGTGCCATACGGACGGCACAACGCAAAATGTTCGCATAGCCAAGCTCTATCAGTTTGAGGACTTAAAGAGAATGGAATGTGAAGAGGCTAAGCTCGGCGACCTTATTTGCATCAGCGGTGTTCAGGATTTGAATATCGGCGAAACCATCTGCGCTCCCGACTGCATAGAACCGCTTCCTTTTGTAAAGATTGACGAGCCCACCGTTTCTATGAATTTTATCGTAAATAATTCACCTTTTGCCGGCAGAGAGGGCAAGTACGTTACCTCCCGCAACCTGCGTGACAGGCTTTTTAAAGAAATTGAAACAAATGTTGCGCTTCGTGTTGAGGAAACAGACAGTGCAGATACCTTTAAAGTATCGGGCAGAGGTGAGCTTCATCTTTCTATCCTCATTGAAACTATGCGCCGCCAGAACTATGAATTTCAGGTTTCACGTCCTCAGGTTATCACCAAGACTATTGACGGCAAGCTCTGCGAGCCTATGGAATATCTCATTATCGAGGTTCCGGACAACTATGTAGGAGCCGTGATGGAAAAGCTCGGCTCACGCAAGGCGGAGCTTATAAATATGGGCACAAGGGATGGCGGTACAACTCATATTGAATTCAGAATACCGTCAAGAGGTCTTATGGGATATCGTCCCGAGTTTTTGACCGACACCAACGGCAACGGTATTATGAATCATATTTTTGACGGCTACGAGCCGTATAAGGGTGAAATCGTCACGCGCTATCAGGGCTCTCTTATTGCCTTTGAAACAGGAGAAACCGTAACCTACGGCCTTTATGCTGCACAAGAAAGAGGCAGACTCTTTATCGGCGCAGGTGTGCCGGTGTACGAGGGTATGATAGTAGGCGCAAGTCCGAAAGCCGAGGACATCACCGTAAACGTATGCAAAAAGAAGCATATCACCAACACCCGGGCTTCCGGCTCCGATGATGCGCTTAAGCTTACGCCGCCCACGCAGATGTCGCTTGAGCAGTGCCTTGAATTTATTGCTGATGATGAGCTTGTAGAGGTAACTCCGCAAAGTATTCGTATGCGCAAGAAGATTTTATCAAAAGAACAGCGTATGAAACAGGCTTTTCGCAAAAAATGAGCTACGTAATTCTTGACCTTGAGTGGAACGGCGCATATAGCAAACAGGCGCACAAATATATCAGCGAAATAATTGAATTCGGCGCAGTAAAGGTTGACGATGACTTTAGTATTATTGATAAGTTTTCTATGCTCGTAAAACCGCAAATTGCCAAAAAGCTGCGCAACAAAATTTCCGAGCTTACAAAGATTACCAATGAAGAGCTTAACGACGAGGGTCTGCCGTTTTTGCAGGTTGTGGAGCAGTTTACAAAATTTTCCGGCGACAGCGTTCTGATGACGTGGGGAACCTCCGACATTTTGGCTTTAATCGAAAACTATTGCTACCATACCGGTAATACCAAGCTTCCGTTTTTAAAGCGCTATTGCAATATTCAGGAATATTGTGAAAGCTGTCTTGGCTTAAACGATGACTCCGCAATGCTCGGTTTGCTTCCGTGTGCAGAAAAAATTGGGCTTGAATTTTCCAAGGAAGAGCATCACAGAGCTTTTGCCGATGCCGAAATGAGCCTTGAATGTATGCTGCATTTTACGAATGTATGCTCCTTGTCGCCCTTTATTGTTGATGCTGACAACGATGATTTTTACGGCAAGCTGACGTTCAAAAATTATTTTATTTCAAGCATCAACAGTCCCTATATCGACAAAAAGCAGCTGCGCTTTGTCTGCGATGAATGTGGAAATAAGGCCAAAAAGACTTCGGACTGGAGCTTTCATAACAGATTTTTTACCGCTAATTTCACCTGTAAAAGCTGCGGAAAAAAGTTTTTGGGCAAAATTTCCTTCAAGAAAAAATACGACAGCGTTGTCGTCAAGAAAAAAATTCTTCCCCAATCCCGGCAAACCGAGTCAAAAAACACAGCTACTTAATACAACTTATCCGCCCATACTAAGCGAGCCTTCATCGTGCTTTGCTCCGAGTAAAACAGCGGTGTATTCCATTAAAAATAAAGGTCAGAGTTTTGCAAAACTCTGACCTTTTTATTATGAAATGCTACGGTAAAAATTTTTAATTTTCCAACTTATTCTAAGCCGACAATATATTTTTGAATAATGGTTGCATCCTGAACATTGACAGCGTTATCGCCGTTTGCATCGGCAATTTCAATTTGCTCGGATGTCAATGTTATTGTACCCACCGTGTATTGCTGAACGGCGGTAACATCCGAAACATCCGTTACTCCGTTGAGATTGACATCATATTTTATACTTGTATCATTAGTGTAAGCTTTAACGCAGGCGTTTCCGAACCGGTAGCCGTCCATAGTGTAGTTGCTTGTTATTGCTTTCCAGGTGCCGTTACAGAATATAGAGCTTTCGCCGCTGTTTGATTCAATGGTGACATAGCTGTCGTTTCTGTCCGAGATTTCGCACGGATACATATAATACAAATCTCCGTCAGACGAAAAAGTGATTGAAATAACCACAGCGTACGTATCACCGCTGCTCAGATTCACCGAGCTTTCAAGCGGTATCGTGTAGTAGCCGCCATACTCGCAGTACTTGCTTCCGCTTTCGGCAAGCGTTCCGGTGGTCGGGTCTTTTGAGGAGGTCGGGTTAAGATAAATATCATAATTTACTGTTATATCCGCAACCAAAGATTCCATTCCTATTGCTTCAAGCACCTCGTTTCCTCTTGCGGAAAAGTAATTTGCTGCCAAAACAGTGTCGCCGCTTTCATCATAAAATTGATATGAGCCGTTTCCTACACCGTCGTATTGATATATGTTTTCATATGTATGCTCTGTTGTGCCGTCGGATTTATACTCTGCGTTTTCAGCCACGCAAACGGTAATGCCGGATAAGCCTATATCATAATAAGATAAGTAAAAATATCCGTTGTCGCCCCAATCTGTGTCCCAGCTGTTTTTCACAATCCACGCACCATCGCCGGGAGCTTGAATTTCAAAATTATCTTTGGAAAAGCTGTCGTCCCAGCCCACGATACAAACCTCGTGGTTAGCTGAACGGTAGCCGTTATCACGCTTGCTGCTCGTAACGGAAGCATCAAAATAATAGCTGTTGTAGGTTCCGTTCCAATATTCATCGTTGTCAACCGAGCCGGTTACCGCATCCGATACATACAATCCTATATCGACAACGCCTGTGTTCATCAGGGCCTCTTTAATTGCCGTGAGGCTTTCGTTGAATTCGGCTTCATCTAAGGTTCCTTGGTCGCTGATGCTGCCCATAAAATCGTACTCAATATATGCAGTGCTGTCCAAATAATAAGCGTTTTCAATATATATGTCGGATTCTGTCCTCAAGCTGTCGTCAACATTATAATCATCGCTGTCAAAGCTGAATGAAAGCTTGCTTTCGTCAAGGGCACCGTATCTTCTCATAAGAGTCGGCAATGAAAAAACCGTATCTCCGCCGTAATTATAACAATCAGAGTTGTCGCATAAAAAGGTATCTCCGCCGGCGTAAAGGCTTGTGTCCGAACTGCTGTCCTGTCCGTTAAAGGTAAACCACGTAAGGTGCTTTTCCGACAAATCAAGGCTTGAGTCTGCGTTGCCCGCAAGAATTATATTTGATTCCAAAGCCGACAAAATACCGTAGCTCCAACAGGTGCCGTAGATGTTTTGATTTTTGACAGAGGTTGAAAGTCCCAGCTCTGCAAGGTTGTAATAGGATGGGAGGGAGGAGCTTTTCTTTAGCCTATTGCTCTGCTCTTGTGTGATTTCATCAATTTCCACATCGCTGTTCTTTACTGCTGTAACTTTTCCGCCTATGTTTTTTATTGAAACAAGTTCTGCATGAGAGCTTTCCTCAGCGGATACATTCATACAGAATGCAGATGAAAATATCACAACAGCACCTAAAGCCATGCTGCATGCAGCTTTGATTGATTTTTTTATCATATGATACACCGCCTATAATTGATTTATATTTATAACCTATTCGCCAATCTTAAGCGAGCTTACATCGGGCTTTGCTCCGAGTTAAACTGTCAGCCGGAGCTAAACAGCTTTGCCTGTTTAATCTTTATCTGAAACTTATACTGCGAATACATTATATATTACAAAATTAAAGTAAACATTAAAAGCTTAAAAGTGATTGACAGCTCGTTTAGTTACGTCCCGCATTTGCAAACAGGGAGCTTGCCGTGTTCTTTCGTAGACTGAGCATTTTTCCTAAGCTTATTATAAAACCTATTCACCAATCTTAAGTGAGCTTACGTCGGCTTTTACTCCGAGTTTAATAAATATTGATGATTTTCAATGCATTATAACTTATGCAAAGATGGCACCCGCCACTAAGGCGGCGGGTGCCATTCATCATTTCAGAGGGAGTTGTAATCTCCCGCTGAAACACGGAGGAGCTAACGCTCCCCTTTGCAAGTTGCAATCTATCGCAAACTCTGTTTCAAGCGAGCTTGACAGAGCGTTGCTCCGATTTAAAAATATATATCTAAGGCATTTCACGCAATATTTATACTATTTCAATTTTAATTCAGCGTTATTTCATACATTTATCACTTTAAAAAATTATTATATTTACAACATAAAAAGCAACAGCGAGGGCTGTTAACAATAGGAGAAACATATATGTCTGATAATTATAATAATTTTAACGACAACGGATTTGACGAAAGCAATAATTCTCAAAGCAATACAGCGGAAAGCGATGCAAACGTAAATTCCGAGCCTGCTTCGGATTTTTCCGCATCATCAACCGACGCTTCTGACAATTCTCAATTCACGCCGGATTCTCCCGGCACTGCTTCGGGCGACTTGCAGTTTGAGGCAGAATCTACACCCCAAAATAAGGAAAGCTCATATGAATGGAATGCCGGCGGCAGCTCAAGCTCCGGAGAATATCATTATTCATATGTGAACGGCAACAACGAAAATGCCGCACACAACCCTAATAACTATGACAACGCTTATTCAAGCGCACAGTATTCTTCCACAAATAATTCTTACGGCTATTCAAATACCGGCTCACAGGATACAACTTCCGGGCAAAGCTCCTATAACGGCTATTCACAGCAAAGCCCCTACGGCAATTATGCGGGCAATCAGTATCAGAATCCCATTTACGGCAATACACCGCCGCATATGAATACTCAGCAGGTGAAAAAAGCAAAGGTCAAAAAGCCGAAGGTAAAGAAGCCGAAAAAGCCCGTAACACGGGGCGCACTTGCAGCTGTAGTAATAATTGCAATAGTTTTCTCGGCTGCCTGCGGTTTCGGCGGCGAATATATAGCCAATCAGCTGACCTCATCCTCCGATGGAAGTCTTAATATCAACAAGGTGGAAGCAAGCAACACCTCAAGCGACAGCGACTCCGAGTCGTCTTCGGGCTTGACCTCTGAAATTGTAAAAAAGACAGCCAATAGTGTTGTTGAAATAGCAACCGAAAGCGTAGTAACCGGCAGCTTTGCGCAGCAATATGTGCAGTCAGGCGCAGGCTCGGGCGTAATTATTTCCGAGGACGGTTACATTATTACTAATTATCACGTAATAGAGGATGCAAATACAATTACCGTTACTCTCCGTGACGGCACAACATATGATGCTACAATCATCGGCAGTGATGAAGATAATGATATTGCGCTTTTAAAGGTAGAAGCAGAGGGCTTATCGCCCGCAACCTTCGGGGACAGCTCCTCCCTTGAGGTAGGCGATTACGTAGTTGCAATCGGCAATCCGCTCGGCGAGCTCGGCGGTACGGTAACCGACGGCATCATCAGCGCACTTGCCCGCGAGGTAACTATTGACGACAACAGTATGACCCTGCTTCAGACAAATGCACAGGTAAGCCCCGGCAACTCGGGCGGCGGTCTGTTTAATTCAGACGGCGAGCTTGTCGGTATTGTCAACGCTAAGGACAGCGACACCGAGGTCGAGGGTATAGCTTTTGCAATTCCCATAAACAATGTGCTTGATATCATCAGCGATTTGAAAACCTATGGATATGTAACGGGTAAAATCGACCTTGGTATGCAGCTTACGGATATTACAAACGAATCGGCGTTCTATTACAGCGTAAGCCAAACAGGCTGCTATGTATTGTCTGTAACCTCCGGTTCTAATGCGGCTACGGCAGGCTTCATAGCCGGCGACCTGATTACAAGCGTAAACGGCACGGAGGTAACCTCTTCATCTGAGGTGGAAAGCGTTCTTGAAGATTTTGAGGTGGGCGATACGGTGACCTTCACTGTATATCGCAGCGGTCAAACGGTTGATATAGACCTGGTGCTTGAGGAATACACACCCTCGGGCAGCACCGCAAACGGGTCATCAACAACAGCTACAAGCAGCGCTGAGTCCGACAACTCAATCTGGTCTCAGATGTTCGGCTGGTAATGTTGTTTTTATCAGAAATATCTCCCTTAAGGGAAAATCCCGGCAACTGAGCTTGTCGGGATTTTTTCTGCATTATTTTCAAAATTTTGCAAAAGCTGCGGCAAAGCCCGGAGAAGTGCCGAAGGGTTTGCCGTAATTTTATTTTATGATTTATTTTCAGCCATATAATTAAGCTGCTTGACTATCATATTGGCGCACATATAGACATTTCCGCCGCCCATAGTCAGAATGAGGTCGCCCTCTTTTGCGTGACTGCATACATAATCCGTGATTTCTTCAAACGTATCAAGGCAAACGGAGCCGGGAACCTTTGCCCCTAAATCGGTTGAGTAGATGTTGTAGGTGTTTGTTTCCCTTACAGGCAGAATTTCCGAAATAACGGCTTGGTCGGGAATTTTAAGCGCTTCTGCAAAGTCGTCAAGCAGCATAGCCGTTCTTGAAAACGTGTGCGGCTGAAACACCGCCCAAACCTTGTTGAAGCCCATATTCATTGCTGCGTTGAGCGTTGCTGTCAGCTCGGTCGGGTGATGTGCAAAATCATCGGCTACGGTGATGCCGTCTGGTGTGCCCAAAATTTCAAATCTTCTGTGAACACCGCCGAATTTATGCAGGTTTTCTGAAATTTCATTCGGGGTAGCTCCCAGATAATGAGCTGTTGCCGCTGCGGCAAGGGCATTGTAAATATTATGCTTGCCGGGTACAATCAGCTTAATACTCGTGAGCTTTTCACCCTTGTAATACAAATCAAATTGCTCATGAACTCCCTTGTCGGCGCTGATGTTCACTACCCGGTAGTCGCAGCTTTCGCCGAAGCCGAAGCTCAGCTTGGGAATATCAACGTCTTTGACAGCCTCAAGCGTATTTTTGTCATCGCCGTTAATCACAAGCAGTCCTGTCGTCTGCTTTGAAAATTTATTGAACGATTTTTTAATATTATCAAGATTTTTGAAATAATCCAGATGATCGGCGTCAATATTCAGAATAATTGAAATAAAGGGGTTAAGCTGCAAAAACGTATCAACATATTCGCACGCCTCGCAAACAATTATGTCGCTTTGCCCTACATAGCTGTTGCCGCCTATAAACGGCAGCTTTCCGCCGATGATGGCAGAGGGGTCAAATCCGCTTCCTATCAATACCTGAGAGAGCATAGCTGTTGTGGTGGTTTTGCCGTGAGTGCCCGAAACCGCAACGCTCCTTTTGTATCTCCTCGTAACCACGCCGAGCATAACGCTTCTTTCAATGCAGGGAATGCCCTGCTCCGCTGCCGCTTTGCGTTCGGGATTATCCTCCCTGACAGCGGCGGAATACACCACAAGCTCCGCTCCGTTAATGTTTTCGGCGCTGTGACCCATATATACGGGAATACCGTAGCTTTTGATTCTGTCGAGTGTTTCTCCCTCGTTCATATCCGAACCCGAAAGCTCAAAGCCCTCGGCTCTCAAAATTTCAGCCAGCGGACACATTCCGCTTCCGCCGATTCCGATAAAATGTATTCTCTTAATGCTATCCAAAAGACTGTCGTAATTCACAATAGTCCACTCCGTTCCGAAATATGTATATATTTTATTATAAAGCTTTTATGCGAAAAATAAATACCTATTTCATTATTTTAACACATTATTTAAATTTTTGTTTTCGCAGGCTTTGAATTTGGTTAAGTATGTGTTGCCAAAATTTGATAAGGATGATAAAATAAAATCAAAAAACTTGTGGTGGTAAAATATGAATTTAGCAAAGAACGATATTATAACCCTGACAATAAATTCCGCTGCCGCCGAGGGGAGCGGCATAGGAAGAACAGATGACGGAATAGCTGTTTTTGTACCGCTTTCCGCAGTAGGCGATGAGCTTGAGGTGCGCATATTAAAGGTAAAAAAAACCTACGCCTTCGGTAAAATCGAAAGAATAATCAAGCCATCGCCGTCACGTATCAAGCCCGACTGTCCTTATTTTTCCCGCTGCGGAGGCTGTGTGTGGAGGCATATAAGCTATGAGGCGGAATGCAGCATTAAACAGCAGCGTGTGATTGATGCGCTTGAACGCATCGGCGGCGTTGAAAATGTAACATACAAGCCTATAATTGCTTCAGACAGCACGCTGAGATACCGCAACAAGGCGCAGCTGCCGATTGGCAGGGACAAAAACGGCAATGCTGTTATCGGATTTTATGCTTTTCACAGTCACCGTATTATTGACTGCGACGACTGCGTATTACAGCCCGAAGCCTTTACAAAGGTTTTGAAAATTACCCGTGATTTTATAAGTCGTACAAATGCTGATATTTATGATGAAAGCACCGGAAAGGGCAGGCTCCGACACCTGTATATTCGTTTGGGCGAGGTCACAAACGAGCTTATGGTCTGCTATGTCGTAAACGGAAACGGCTTGAAGCAAGAGGACTTGCTTGTAAAAATGCTTAAATCCGAGCTTTTGAACCTTAAAAGCGTAATAATAAATTCAAACAGAGAAAAAACAAATGTTATCTTAGGCTCAAAGAATCGTGTAGCCTACGGAAGCGATTATATAACCGATGAGCTTTGCGGGTTAAAATTCAAAATTTCTCCGTTTTCATTTTGGCAGGTCAACCGCAGGCAGGCAGAAAAGCTTTACGGCAGGGCTAAGGAATATGCCGATTTGCATTCCGACGAAATTCTGCTTGATTTGTATTGCGGAACAGGTACAATAGGACTGACAATGGCTGAGGATTGCAAAGCTCTCATCGGAGTTGAAATTGTTGAGGATGCCGTAAAGGACGCAGAAGAAAACGCACGTTTTAATAATATAAAAAATGCAAGATTTATATGCGCCGATGCCGCAAAAGCGGCTGCAAAGCTAAAGAGCGAGGGGTTAAAGCCCGACGTTATAATTCTTGACCCGCCGAGAAAGGGCTGCGGTGAGGAGCTTGTCGGGACAATTTTTGAAATGTCTCCCAAGCGGATTGTATACGTTTCGTGCGACCCCGCAACGCTTGCAAGAGATTTAAAGTATTTTTCGCAGCGCGGTTATTTTGCACGGGAAATTACTCCCTGCGATATGTTCAGCCGCACCTCCCACGTAGAGAGCGTGTGTTTGATTGAAAAATGCCGATATTTTTTTTGTTGTGTGAAAGTCCCTTATTTAACATAGTAATCAAGGAGTGAGTGATAATGAAATACCGCAAATTAGTGGAAAATGCAGGAAAACCCAAGGGATTTTGGGGAAAGCTTATGATAAAATCAATGAACAGCGGCCATTCCGATTTGACCGATTGGGGATTAAGCCATATTGAATTTGAGCGCAGGTACAATGTGCTTGACGTTGGCTGCGGCGGCGGAAAAGCGGTTGCGAAGCTGTGCGAAAAAATCGGAAACGGAAAGGTGTGGGGAATAGACTATTCCGATTTGTGCGTAAAAAAGGCCAAAAAGCTTAACGAAAGGAATATTCTTTGCGGCAAGGCGAAAATTGCGCAGGCCTCCGTTTCGGCGCTGCCGTTTAACAATAACAATATGGATGTTGTCACCGCTGTAGAAACATATTATTTCTGGCCCGACAAGCTTAATGATTTAAAAGAAATAAACAGGATTTTGAAAGTCGGCGGAAAGCTGTTGCTTGTATTTGAAATGCTGCAAAGCGACGAGGACCCGTTCAAGTGGGAAAAGGTGGAAAAAACGCTCGGCATCAAGGCGGTTTCCGAGGAAGGAATAGAGAATATTCTCTCGCAAGCCGGTTATATAAATATTCGGACATACACAAAAAGCGGTACAAGCTGGATGTGCGCAACAGCAGAAAAATCAAAAAATCAGGTGATTAAATGAAAGCGTTGGTTACCGGCGCAAGCTCCGGAATAGGCAGAGAAACAGCAAAATATCTTGCGCTGTTGAATTATGATTTAATAATTGTAGCACGGAACACAGACAAGCTTTATAAGCTCAGAGATGAAATAAAAAATGTAAATGTTCGTGTAATAACACTTGATTTGTCACGTGAGCAGGATTGCTATGACTTGTACGAGCATACAAAGGATGAAAATATTGACTTTCTTGTAAACAATGCCGGATTCGGAGCTTACGGAAAGTTTTTGGATGTACAGCTTGAAACCGAGGTTGAGCTTATGCACACAAATATGGTTGCTGTTCATATTCTGACAAAGCTTTATCTTCAAGATATGGCAAAACGCAACAGCGGCTATATTCTGAATGTGGCTTCATTGGCAGGATTTTCGGCAGGCCCCACGTTTTCAAGCTACTACGCTTCCAAAAACTATGTTCTGCGCCTTACCGAGGCAATCCACGAGGAGCTTCGCCGTGACAATATTAACGTCGGAATATCCGCCCTCTGTCCCGGACCGGTCAAAACCAATTTTAACGACGTGGCAAATGTAAAATTCTGTGTTGACGGATTAACTCCCGAATATGTTGCAAAGTATGCCGTTGATAAAACCTTTAAGAATAAAATGGTAATCATACCCGGCTTTTCAATGAAAGTCACAAAGCTCCTTGAACACTTTGGAAGTGAAAAACTTGTAACAAGAGTTGCTTACCGTATTCAAAGCCGAAAGAGCGGCACGCAGTAATAACAGCGCTTTTTATATAGGGTTGGTGAGAGCTTGAAATATATAAAGAGAATAATGAATTTTTTTCAGAAAATTTTTGATAAATATGACCCCATTATAAGTAAATGCAATCACGACAATGTGTATGCCATTGCGGGGCAGTCCGCCTTTTTTATGCTGCTTTCTGCCGTTCCGCTTTTGATGTTTCTTGTGTCGCTGCTGCAAAACCTGCATATTCCCGTTGAGTTTATTGAGCTGGGCTTGAACGGAATTTTCTCCGAAGAAATCGTAACTCAGGTTTCCGAGTTCCTTAGCGATGCTTACAACAGTGCGGTGGGAATTTCTTTTATTACACTTATTGTTACGCTTTGGTCGGCTTCACAGGGTATGCACGCGCTGACAAACGGCTTGAACCGCATCTATAACGCATATGAAAACAGAACCTGGATTTATCTGCGTATTCGCGCTATGATTTACACCCTTATCTTTTTCCTCATCATACTTATGTCAATAGTCGTCGTTGTGTTCGGCTCGTCCTTAAACGACTGGCTTTCACCTTACGTTGCCTTTTTGCCGAATATAGTCGCCGGAATTTATCATTTGAGATATGTCCTGCTTTTTGCTTTTATTGTCGTTATATTTGCGCTTATCTACCGAAATTTCCCCAATATCAGCAGAGCGGAACACCGTGAATACGGCTTTAAATACCAGCTCCCGGGTGCGTTGCTCTGCACACTGTCGTGGTATGTGCTTTCATTTGTAATTTCAACCTATGTTAATAACTTTAACGGATTTTCAATTTACCGAAGTCTGACCGGATTTGCCGTAATAATGATATGGCTTTACTTTTGTATGGCTTCCTTTATGATTTGTGCCGAAATAAATTATGTATATCACGATGTAATTAAAAGCTTCAGCCTGAAAAAAATAGTTAAAAAGCTTTTTGACCAAAAGTATTAAAAATATTTTAAAAAAATCGTAATAAAAATCCCACTTGCTCTTGACAACTCACATTGTTTATGATAATATGTAACTGAAAACAATAGGTTTGTTTTATCTTAGGCTTTTCCGGTCGGCAGTTACACCGTATCGGCCGGCAAAAAGATTGTTGCAACCGGAGATGCCGCAGAAGCAGCCTGTTGCCCGTCAATAAAGCAATTTCAGGTTAATGAAAAGGAGGAAATTCTAATGAAAAAGTATAACAGCTTCAAAAAGACCGTTGCAGTGCTGATGTCGTTATCAATTATCTGTGCACCGAGTATAACTCTTAATGTTTGCGCTGCTGAAAATTCTTCTCAGTATGTTTCAGAAGCAGATGCAGACGATGTGGATAAATCTGCGCTGTATGACGCTTTATACAATTACGAGTGGTTTGAAGGTTTTAATCTGACAGTCGAATATTATGAAAATGTGAAGGCGGCGGAGGAAATGGCTTTGAAAGTATATAATAATCCGGACGCTACGCAGGTCGAAGTTGACGAAGCCACAGCTGTGCTTGTTGAAACACGGTATAATTTTATTGAATGTAATTGGCAGGATGAGTTAATCGGCAGATACTATGAATACGGCGCCTATGTTAAAAAAATTACAGCGATTTGTTGTTTGAGGATAATAAGAGCGCCTTGACAGATTATGTGCTTAATGCTCAGATTGCGATATGTTATGAGAATGACCCGGAGTATATTGATAACCTTACTAATGAGTTAAAGGACTTCTATATGACTCTTGTGCCGGAAACCAAAAATAAAGATTTTGTGACCGGCGAGGAAGCAGTGAATATTTACTCACTTGTTGACGAGTATTACAATAATATTTCAGTAACTCCGGATGAGCCCGATTATTATGTGGACGTTCCTGTTTTCAAATATTTCAGTAACGGTTACAGAATTATAAATACCGGATATAACAATGCTGACGTAGATGAAGGCAAACTTGTGGAGCGAATAAACGGATATATTTATCAAGTGAGTCAGTACGGATCGTTGTCGCCGTTCGGATATTTAGCTGTTAATACCGAAACCGGAGATGTGCTTACACTTGATGAAGCGTTGGAACAAAAAATAATCTCAGGCTCTGAGATGTGCGAATGTTTAAAAGAGAATTCCCCGTCTTATCTTATGAGCGTATACCTGATAGGCGATGCAGATTCGGATGGCTCGCTTTCTGTTTCCGATGCAACCTACATTCAAAAAATTATTGTAGGCAAGGCGGAGGATAAATCTGATTTATCCTATTCTTCTGTCAGCGATTTTAATGATGACGGACGTATTGACGTTACCGATGTTACCGAAATTCAAAAACAGATTGTAGGTGTCAACGACCTCTGATAATGCCGCACTTCGGTGCACTCGGTTTTTAAAGCGGGCAAGTCCATTATTTAAAAAATTTTAAATTAAATTTGTATATAATAATTTTTTCCTCCGTTCGGTAAATAATAATTTTATCGAACGGAGGTTTTTTATATGAACAAACACAAATTTTTTAAGCGTATTATTTCAGCGGTGCTTGCAATCACTATGTCCGTATCTGCGGCTGTGTACAGCAGCTTTTCGGTTTCCGCGCTCAGCGAGGAGGATATGACAGACGACGGTATGGCGCTCGGCTTCAGCATATTAAACGGATACACCAAGCTTTCTCTTAAAAATACCGATCCGAGTATGGTGCAGCCCACCGCCGTGTACTGCGGTCTTGATGTTTTTAAGCCCTACACCCTTTTGTGCGCAGGCTGGTTTTATATCAGGAACAATGTTGACCTTGAAAGGGCATCAACCGATAACGACTATACCGTCGATTTGCTTACAAGGCTTGATGAATATTTAAGCAAAAAGGGCATTACAAATGAAAAAGCGGAGATGTTTAAAAACAGCTATTTTGATTCGGAAGATGAAATTATAACGAGTCTTGATTCGGTCGGGCTTTATATTTTTGAAGCTTCAAACAGTGCGTCGCTTGAGTTGATAGAAAACGAATATGTAGATTTTGTGCTGGCAGGCGGCAGGGTTCCCGAAAATATGAAGGATTTAAATCTTGACGGAAAAACCGACTATGTCGATTCCGAGCTTATACAAAAATATGTTTGCGGTCTTCTTGAATACGATGACAGCGACGAGGACGCATATATATTGTACGCTTCCGATTATAATTCTGACAGAGAAATAAATATAGCCGATGTCACCGATTTACGGCTTGCCCTGTCCTCCGGCTAAGCTAATCGCACAGACAAAAGCAGCGCAGCTCTTTAAATTGAACTGCACTGCTTTTGCGTATATATTTTATTTAAATCGGAGCTAAGTAAGATAGCTTGTTTAATCTTGCAGCGGCGATTGCAACCGCCGCAGGAGCCTTTTGCGCCTTAGGTTAAATCAGGTCGTCCTCCCGAATGATTTTAAACAGCGTTGTCTGAGAGTAAATCAGCGGTTGGTTTGCGTGGAAAAATACAATTCCGTTTACGGGCGAGGTTATCTCATCGAGTACCCTGCCCGTGTACGGGTCAAGAATCTCTGCGAGCAAATCGCCCCTTTTAACGCTTGAATTTGCGTCGGAGCGTACTACCAAAATACCCGAAACAAAGGATTTTACGTTGACAAGCAAGTCGCCTTCTATAAGCTGAGATATGTATCCTTCGTGGCATTTGTAATCAATAATGCCGTTTTTATTCAGAAAGCTTAAAACCGAGTTGATAGCTTCCCGTGCGCTTACTGTATCAATGCTGTCGGTTGCGTTTGTGTATACCGAAAATGCCTTTGTTTTCCACAGCTGCCAATTATAGTTGAGCGTTGTTGTATCATACGGACGGGGCTTTCTGCGGTAAATGTAGGGAAGACCGAAATCTCTCGCAAGGTCAAGGTCCTCAAAACCCGTTTTCATCATTCTTACGTGGGGAATAAAATTACCTTGAATATAAAAGCTTGTAAACTGAATTCCGTATTTATAGTCGTTCACGCTTTCAAACACACCTGCGGCTATTCTCTGAGTTGTTTCGCCGAGATTGTAGCCGGGAAACATTCTGTTTATGTCCGTGTTGTCGGTTGACCAAAAACGCTTTCCTATGTTCATTGAATAGCTGTTTACGGTGGGAACAACCATAATTGATTTTCCGTCCTGTATTTTTCCGAGCTTTTCAAGCTGTGTAAAAATTTTAATGAGCTGAGAACACATATACACCTGCTGTATTTCATTGCCTCGTGTTGCTCCGACAATGCAGGCGGATTTTTCTCCTTTGCCGAATATATAGCCCTTTACCCGCATATTATCCCTGTAAATTGAGCCTAATTCATACAGTGTTTTTTCTTCCATAATAATCCCAATCCCCCTACGAAAGTATCCTTGCAACGAGCGAGCCTTCCGATACAATCGGATACTCACGCAGTGTAAACACGATACCGTCCGTCTGCGCAAAAATTTCTTCTGCGGCTTCTCCGGTAAGCGGATTTAGGATTTTGCCGATAGGGTCGCCTTTTTTTACATTTTTCCAATGCTCTGCAAGAGGTACGAATACGCCGGCGCTGTTTGCGTTTATAAACGAAACCTTGCCGTCCTCCGAGATAATCGGCTTTTTAGGCTCAATGACTTTGCCCTGCCATATTCCAAGCTCCTTCATAAGGCAAAATATCCCGTCAACAAGCTGATCGCCGTACTCCTTTGTAATTCTCATACCTACGCCCATTTCAACAACCAGCGTGGGAGTTCCTATACTGTTGAGCGAGTAGGCGAGAGTGGATTCAAGCACGGTTGCCGAGGCATGAATCCAAATATAGTCAACATTGAGCAACTTTGCATACGGCACAAGCGTGTCCCTTGTAATTTCATTAATTCGTATTTGCGGGATTTCCTTCAAATAGATATTGCTTGCATGTATGTCAATTACAGCGTCGCTCCCGCTCAAATCGTTTGTGATTTGCGAGGTGATGTATTCCGGCATTGAGTTGTGCCCCGAACCCGGAAACATTCTGTTCATATCCAAATCAAATCCCGGAATCCCCCTTGTTATCGAGTCAACGCCCAGCGGATTCAATGCAGGATAAATGTCGGCTATGCCCGTCAGACAGTCATAGCTTTCTTTAATTCTGCGCTGCAGCTCATAGCATACATACTGCCCCTCAAGCTCATCGCCGTGTGTGCCCGTTACAATGCTTATCCTTTTTTCACCGCCCTTGAGTCCCTCCTTGGGAATCAGACGGTTTTTCTTTATCATCAGTGTTTCATCAATAGGCAGACCTACCGATGCAATGGTGCTGACCATTTTAATCCTCTCCCTTTTTGTTAATCGGAGCTAAGCGGTTGTGCCTTGCCTAAATAATCTCTTCAACCGTTACGGCTTCGGATTGCTTTTGAGCTACAATCCCTCTGAACGTGCCCCTAATCACTGCACAGTCGCTTGAATCTCTGCCGCAGGATACCCTTATGTACTCGTCGTTTACAAGCTTGTTGTTGGTGGGGTCAAAGCCGTACCAATATCCGTTGCACAGCGCCTCCGCCCAAGCGTGGCTTGCGCCATCTCCCGGAATCATTCCCACAACATACCTTGCGGCTATACCCTCCATCCTGAGCAGCGACACCATTATGTGCGCGTAATCCTGACATACGCCCTCTCCCAGTGCAAGGGCCTCCTCGGCGGTTTCGTGTATGGACGTAGCGCCGGGCAGATATTTAAAGGTATAGTAAATAGTATGCATTATGTGCAGCGCCTTGTCATAAGGCCCGCTCAGCTTGTCCAATTCTAAGCTTTTGTGGTATTCTGTAAGCTTTTCATAAGGATAGGTTAGCTTAGTATGGCATTTCAGTAGGGAATACTGCATCGGATCGCTTGTGTATTCCTCGTAAATATCAATGCCTGTTTTTGCCGTTCCGCAGATACAGATGTCAAAAAAATCGTGCGGCTCTGCAATTTTACCGTAGCATTTCCCGTTGCCGAAGTTATCGGTGGTAAGATTGTACTTATCACAGCCTTTAATATCAATATTCAGGCTTGTAATTTCCTGTCTGTTATTACTTGCAGGCAAAAACATTACCGAAAAATTATGATGCTCAATGGGTGCGCTGTATTGTGCCTGCAATTTGTAGTTAAATTTCAGGTTTTTAATAACAATCACTCTTTCTTATTCAATAGTGAGGTTACGCATAAGATTCCTTGCATTTGTATAATTAAAATCCGACGAATTTATCATTGCGTCAAAGGTGTTGATAATGCTCTCATCATATCTCATACGGGATTTCTCAAGAAATTGCTTCATTCTGTTGTATTCCCTCTTGATTTCCGAAAGCGGTTTGTCAAGACTGAGATACAGGTCAACTCTTTCAACGCCCTTGCCCAGCTTTATAATGTTTCGGGTTTGTATATCGTCAATCATATCGTTGACGCATCCCCAAAATGCAAGTATATGGTCAATAGCAAGCATCAAATCAGCCAAGGGCGCGTCGCCCCGCTGAGCTGTCTCAATGTCGTCAACGGCAAGCTGAATGTACGCCATAGTTTCGGTTCCTATGTAGTCACGCAGAATAATTGCGTTGTCATACGCCCTGTTGAGATTGCTTATAATAGAGTTGGGGTCGGTTTCGTCAAAGGGATAGGTCTTGGCAAAAACCTCACGGGAGCCGTAAATGTTCGTAATGCCTATTTTGTTGCAAAACACCGAATAATATCCGGGATCGCTGTCAAGCATCCTGTCCGTGCCCTTAATGTAATATTTCAAGGTCGTGTAAACACGCTCGATATATCGTCCCAGCCAAAATAAATTGTTGCTTTTTTCTAACGTGATAATACCCATATATCTTTAAAACCTCCGCCCTGTGATGAATTTACTATGAATGAATCGGGGTTGCGTGAAAAGCGTGTAAGTCCGCTCGGCCATACCTTTGTAGACCTTCCCGTAAGTACAAAAGCTCTCAAACCTGCTTTTCTCGGCACAAGACTGCCGTCGTCGCCGAGGATGTCCAAGTCGTAAAAATCAATGACCTCCTGTGCAATAAACCTCCTCGGTTCTTTTTTGAGAAGCTCGATAAAATCCGCCTTTTTCTCTTTGGTCAGAGAGCTGCCGAACACTACTCCGTAGCCTCCCGCCTCAGCAACGTCCTTTATTACCAAGCTGTCAAATTTATCAAGCACATATTTCATATCATCCTCGTAATAGGGGAGATAGGTCGGCGCATTTTTCAAAATCGAATCCTCGCCCAGATAATATTTAATCATTTTAGGCACAAAATAATAAATTCCCTTGTCGTCAGCCACTCCGTTTCCGGGAGCGTTGATTAAGGCGACATTGCCTTTTTTGTACGCTTCAAATATATGCGGAATTCCGATAACGGATTCCTCGTTAAATGTCATCGGGTCTAAGTATTCGTCGGAAATTCTTCTGTACACTGCGCCGATACGCTGCTTTTTGCCGTTGTAATCTATATAATAAAGATTGTCGTTTTCGCATACAATATCATTGCCTGTGGTCAGCACGGCGCCTGTCTTTTCGGCAAGATAGGAGTGTTCAAAGTAAGCGGCGTTGTATCTGCCCGGCGACAGAATTACATTGATGCCGCCCGTATTAACATTGTCCATAACCTCTTTGAGCAAATCGGCATAATTTCTGTTGTCAATCACACTGTTCTGCCGAAATGTTTCCGGCGTGCTTCTTCTTTGCAGCTCTCGTGCAATCATAGAATATGAGGCGCCGGAGGGAACTCGTAAATTGTCCTCAAGTATGTACCAGTTATCATCCTTTGATTGTACAAGGTCAATGCCCGAAATGTGACTGTATATGTTTTTGGACGGCATAACTCCGTCGCAGGGAGGCAAAAAGCCCGATGCCGAGTACACAAATTCCTCAGGAATAACTCCGTCCTTGATAATTTGCTTGCTGCCGTATACGTCGCTCAAAAACATATTCAGAGCATTTACCCTTTGAGTAAGACCTTTTTCAAGATACAAAAATTCATCGTATTTTATAATCCTAGGAACCGGGTCAAAAGGAAACAGCTGTTCCTTGAACACGCCGTTTTTATAAATGCCGAATTTTACGCCGTAGCGTGACAACAGCTTATTGATGGTTTCTGAGTTTCTGATGAGTCCATCCATTCTAACTTCCTCCTTAACGCCAAAAAGGCGCTTTACACAATTTGAGTGTAAAACGCCTTTGTTTATGTTAATATTCTAACACCGCAAATATTCATTGTCAATATAAAATGAAATATTTTTTAAAATACTTGCATATTTAATTAAAAGGTCAAAACGAGAAATATATTATTGAATTTTGCAATTTAACCTTGAAAATATTTCAAAATAAGTCTGAATCTGAAAATTGTGTGAACATTTAATTTGCTTGTTAACTTACACTCTGAAAGGTGTATAATAAAATACGCAGAAAATGTTTTATATCGAACGGTTAATAATTTAACAATTTTTTGTAGAATAAGGCAGGAGGTGTTTGTATGGATTCGGAGTGTGCTTCTCAAAATTGCCTGCTTCAAAAATTTGAGCAAAAGAATTTTGATGAATCACCGGACTTTATCAGTCGTGAGATAAAAGCGCTGGATAATATCCTTAACCGTAAGCTAATCGCCATTGCGACAAAAGCAGGTGTGGAACAGGTTACGGTAATGCACGGGTGGATAATCAAGTATTTGTATATCAACCGTGAAAATGATATTTTTCAAAAGGATATTGAGGCGGAATTTGCCATAGCTCGTTCCACCGTTACCAGCATACTCAAGCTGATGGAGAAAAAGAATTACATAAGACGCATTTCGATTGAAAGTGATGCAAGGCTAAAAAAATAATTCTTACCGATAAAGGCGTGTCTGTATGCCATATAATTGATAAATCTATTGCAGATAATAACCGGCGGTTAAACAGCCTTCTCACGGAAGAAGAACAAAAGACATTTGTGTATTTAATCAAAAAGCTAAGAAAGGGTATTGAAAATTTATGAAATTAAAGGTGTACGGAAAGGAGTATTCAAATTGATAAAAACTTTAGCGAAACACATTAAGCAATTCACCAAGGCTTCTGTTGCCACTCCGCTGTTTATGATTCTTGAAGTAATTGTTGAGATGATTATTCCGCTGCTTATGTCAAGAATGATTGACGACGGCATATCAGCGGGGAATATGCAGCAAATCTTTATAACCGGCGGATGTATGCTGGTTTGCGCCTTAATCGGTCTTTTTGCCGGTATAATGGGTGGAAAGTACGGAGCAAAGGCGTCGGCGGGCTTAGCTCACAATCTCAGAGAGGCTATGTTTAAGAATATTCAGTCCTTCTCGTTTGCAAACATTGACAAATATTCTACCGCAGGACTTGTAACACGAATGACAACCGATGTTACCAACATTCAAAACGCTTATCAAATGCTGCTGAGAATGTGCGTCAGAGCGCCTATAAGCTTGATTTGCGCTTTGGTAATGACGCTTATTATCAACGCAAGGCTTGCCTCGGTTTATCTTATCGCAATTGTTGTGCTTGGAATAGTGCTGACATTTTTGATTAAGTCAACCTACAAATATTTTAGCCGTGTATTTGAAAAGTATGATGAGCTTAACGCAAGCGTTCAGGAAAACGTCTCGGCAATCCGTGTTGTAAAATCCTTTGTACGTGAGGATTATGAGGTAAAAAAATTCAACAAGGCGGCTAATAATCTTTATAAGCTCTTTGTAAAGGCTGAGGGAGCAATGGCTTCCGTATCTCCGGTAATGATGTTTGCCGTTTACGGCTCGTTGATTGCCATTAACTGGCTCGGCGCTAATATGATAGTTTCCGAAACGCTTACTACCGGGGAGCTTACAAGTATGCTTACCTACTGTATGAATATACTTATGAGTCTGCTTATGCTTGCAATGATATTTGTAATGCTGACTATGAGCATTGCAAGCGCAAAGCGTGTTGCAGGCGTGCTTAATGAGCAATCCGACCTCACAAATCCCGAAAATCCCGATTATAAGGTTGAGGACGGCAGCATTGACTTTAAAAATGTATCGTTCAGCTATAATAAAACTGCCGAAAAGCCGATTTTGTCTGATATAAATCTTTCGATAAAATCAGGAGAAACCATCGGTGTCATCGGCGGCACGGGCAGCTCAAAAACAAGCCTTGTAAACCTTATAGGCAGATTGTACGACACCACCGACGGCGAGGTTTATGTGGGCGGAAAGAATGTAAAAGCCTACGATTTAAAAACCCTGCGTGACGAGGTATCCGTTGTGCTTCAGTCAAATGTGCTTTTCAGCGGTACAATTCTCGATAACCTCAGGTGGGGCAATGAAAACGCTACGGAAGAGGAATGTATAAACGTCTGCAAGCTTGCTTGCGCCGACGACTTCATTCAGAGCTTCCCCGACAAATACAACACCTATATCGAGCAGGGCGGCACGAATGTTTCGGGCGGTCAAAAGCAGAGAATTTGCATAGCAAGAGCTCTGCTCAAAAAGCCGAAGATACTCATTCTTGATGACTCTACAAGCGCAGTTGATACCGCAACGGACGCCAAAATCCGCAGAGCCTTCAGTGAGGAAATCCCCAATACTACAAAAATTATTATTTCCCAGCGTGTTTCAAGCGTTGAAAACGCAGATAAAATTATTGTAATGGACGACGGAAAAATCAGCGCTGTCGGAACAAGTGACGAGCTTCTCAAAGCAAGCCCGATTTACAGCGAGATATATGCCGCTCAAACGGGCGGCAGCGGCGATTTTGACGAGAAAGGAGAGATGTAATTATGCCGGGACCTATGGGCGGAAGAAACAGAAAACCGGATACCGGAGCAAGAGCGCAAAAACCGATGAAGGTTTTGGGCCGTATACTCGGACTTATGTTTAAAAAATACACGGTGCATATGATAGTGGTTTTGGTTTGTATTGTTATAAGCGTACTTTCAAATGTTCAGGGAACCCTGTTTATTCAAACGCTTATTGACGACTATATTACGCCGATGATGGGACAAACAAACCCCGATTTCGGACCTCTTATTTCCGCAATCTTAAGGGTAGCCGCCTTCTATTTGGCAGGCGTGCTTGCCACATATGCGTATTCAAGAATAATGGTAAATGTTTCTCAGGGCACTTTGAGGAATGTAAGAAGCGAAATATTTGAGCATATGCAGAAGCTTCCCGTAAAATATTTTGATACCCACTCTCACGGCGATATAATGAGTATCTACACCAACGATGTCGATACTCTCCGCCAAATGATAAGCCAAAGCCTTACCCAGATTTTCCAGGCGGTAATTACTATAGTAAGCGTGCTTATCAGTATGATATCCTTGAGTATAACGCTTACGTTGGTAACTCTTGCAATGGTTGTAGTTATGCTCCTCTGCGTAAGGGCACTCGGCTCAAGAAGCAGCAAATACTTCCTTGCCCAGCAAAGGAATTTAGGTAAGGAAAACGGCTACATTGAAGAGATGATGAACGGTCAAAAGGTCGTTAAGGTGTTTAATCACGAGGAAAAGAGTATCGAAGAATTTGAAGAGCTTAACGATAAGCTCTATGAAAGCGCTTACAATGCCAATAAATTTGCAAATATACTTATGCCTGTTAATGCGCAGCTCGGCAATGTAAGCTATGTGCTTTGCGCAATTATAGGCAGCCTGCTCGCCCTCAACTCAGTGGGCAGTCTTACCGTAGGCGCGCTCGTAAGCTTCCTCACGTTTAACAAGAGCTTCACCCAGCCGATTACCCAGGTAAACCAGCAGTTTAACAGCATAATAATGGCGCTTGCCGGCGCTGAGCGTATATTCAATTTGCTTGACGAAAAGCCCGAGGAGGACAACGGCTACGTTACTCTTGTAAATGCAAAGAAAGAAAACGGCAGACTTGTTGAAACAAACGAGCATACAGGACTTTGGGCTTGGAAGCACACTCATCAGGAAACAGGCGAGGTAGAGTACAAAGAGCTTCAGGGTGCGCTTGTAATGGATGACGTTGATTTCGGCTATAACGACAACAATATGGTGCTTCACAATATAGAACTGTACGCAACACCCGGACAGAAGATTGCCTTTGTAGGCTCAACCGGCGCCGGAAAAACTACAATAACCAATCTTATCAACCGCTTCTATGATATTCAGGACGGCAAGATTCGTTATGACGGCATAAATATCAATAAGATTAAAAAGGCTGATTTAAGACGTTCGCTCGGTATCGTTTTGCAGGATACTCACCTGTTTACGGGTACCGTAATGGAAAATATCCGTTACGGCAGACTTGACGCAACCGATGAAGAGGTTGTTGCAGCGGCAAAGCTTGCCAACGCAGACAGCTTTATCCGCAAGTTTCCCGAAGGCTACAACACAGTATTAACGGGTGACGGCGGAAATCTCAGCCAGGGACAACGGCAGATGCTTGCAATAGCTCGTGCGGCTGTTGCGGATCCGCCCGCTCTTATTCTTGATGAGGCAACAAGCTCTATTGATACACGCACCGAAAGAATGGTTCAGGACAGTATGGATAAGCTGATGCAGGGCAGAACAACCTTTGTTATAGCTCACCGCCTGTCTACTATTCAAAATTCGGACTGCATTATGGTTCTTGAGCAAGGAAGAATAATCGAGCGCGGAACTCACGATCAGCTCTTGGAGAAAAAGGGCAAATACTATCAGCTCTATACGGGAAAAACAGCTTAAATATTTCTTGCTGACATTTTCTTTATTATACAAAAGCAGGACTGCGCCGCTCTTGTCGGTATACAGTCCTGCTTTTTCCTTTATAAAGGCGGTGATTTTGCAGCCTTTAAATCAAAGCTTGAAAAAATATTTATTTGCTGTAAAATAGAAGATATAACTTATGCAAAGATGTCCCCGCCTCTAAGGCGGCGGGTGCCATTCGTCATTTCAGAGGGAGTTGTAATCTTCCACTGAAACACTGAGGAGCTAACGCTCCTGCGGCGAGGTTGCGATGTTAAGCAAGCTTACATCGGGCTTTGTTCCGAGTTAAAAAACAGAAAAATGAGAGGTATCTATGAAACGAAACAGAAATAAGATAAAATTTTTAAAAATTCGGGCTGCTTCCGTTCTCTGCGCTCTGCTTGCGGTATGTATCACATTTTGTTCGTGTGCGTATTTTGAATTTGATTTGAGCGATTTTTTAAACGAGGAAGAGGAGCTGACACCGCAGGGCGGCAGTCTTGTCTGCCATTTTCTCGACGTAGGGCAGGGCGATTCGATTTTTATCGAGCTGCCTAACGCTCAGTCTATGCTGATTGATGCAGGAGTAAGCGGAGAAGGAGAAGGAATTGTAAGCTATATAGACAACCTCGGATATTCGCAAATTGATTATCTCATTGCAACTCATCCTCACGCCGACCACATCGGTTCAATGACTTATGTTGTAGAAAATACCGACATAGGGCAGGTATATATGCCGAACGTCGGCACAACCACCAAGACCTACGAAAATCTCCTGACTGCCGTATCCGACAAAGGCTTAAAAATCACCTCTGCAACAGCAGGAATGAATATATTTGAAGAGGATGGCTGCTCGGTTGACATCCTCGGTCCCGTCACTATTAACGAAAGTGATTTAAATAATTGCTCAATCGTCCTAAAAATTACCTACGGCAGCACCAAATTCCTTTTTACAGGCGATGCCGAGGAAGAGGAGCTATCTGAAATTACATATAATATGTCAGCGGATGTGCTTAAAGTCGGACATCACGGAAGCAATACATCTACGACAGAGGATTTTCTTTATAATGTTAATCCCGGTATTGCGGTTATTTCTGTAGGCGAGGGCAACGACTACGGTCATCCCCACGAATCCACCTTGGAATTGTTGGAGCAGTTTAATGCGGAAATCTACAGAACAGACCATGACAAAACCGTAAAGGTCACTACCGACGGCAGCGAGAACAGCGTTGAAACAAACGGCGACTCTATTGAAAGGAATAACTGAAAATGAAAAAATTCACTTTAGACAGAATCGAGGGCGCAAGGGCTGTTCTTGAATGTGAAAACGGCGAATGTGTTTCGCTTGATATTACATCCCTCCCCCAAAATATAAAGGAGGGCGATGTCCTCGTTTTTGAAGAGGGAAGCTATTTCCTTGACAAACTTGAAACCGAAAGGCGCAAAGAAAAAATAAAAAATATGATGAGCGCTCTTTTTGAATAAGCTTTAACCTGTTATCCTAAGCCGCAGGCAGGGCATTAGCAGACAAATTTGTTTATATTCTCAGTTTATTTAAAAATAAGGGTTTACATTTTAATAAAAGGATATTATAATAAATAGGAAGTTTAATCGCAAAATTCAATACAACACGGGAGCCGAACGGCTGAGAGGAAATGACTACATTTCGACCGTCAACCTGATTTGGATAATGCCAACGTAGGGACATAAATTGCTTTTAACAGAGTGTGTCTTTCGGCATACTCTGTTTTTGGTTAAGGAGGGAAAATATGATTTGCATCAACGGAAAAGAATTGAACGAACGCTCAATCAAACTGAGTGAATATCTGAACGGCAACGGCTATAATCCCAATAGAATTGCCGTTGAGCTTAACGGTGAAATCTTGCCGAAGTCAATGTACGGCGAAACCGTGCTTGCCGACGGCGACAAAGTGGAAATTGTAAGCTTTGTGGGGGGAGGCTGATAAATCTCTATGAAAATTAAGATAAACGGAAGGCTGCGTGAGGTAAGCTCGTCAACGCTTTATTCCGTTGCGCAGGAGCTGGGCTGTCGAACCGACGGTCTTGTAATGATTATCAACGGATTTCAGACAAATGAAAACGTATCGGTGAGCTCTGAGGATGAAATTGTTCTGATAGAAAAGGGCAAAATGCCCGACAGCGATGAATTTGAAGCTATGCTCAGCGCCCGTCACACTCCGAAGGTTTATCAAAAGGTAAAGGCTTCGCGGGTTGCGATTGCAGGCTTGGGAGGGCTCGGCTCAAACATAGCTCTTATGCTTGCGAGAACAGGCGTGGGTACGCTTCATCTGATTGATTTTGACACGGTAGAGCCGAGCAATCTTAATCGTCAGCAGTATATGGTGAGCCATCTCGGAATGAAAAAAACCGATGCGCTTAAAGCTGAAATTGCGCAAATAAATCCCTATGTCTGTGTAAT
>JAJQDK010000009.1 GCA_021202245.1 Clostridiales bacterium | reverse complement strand
CAAATCTCGTCAATAATCCCACAATCAGACCGGCTGACTTTGTAATTCTTGCGGTTATAAAAGCACCCGATAACGCCCCGAAAAATACTACAGCAAGCATCATATAATCGGTTACTTCGGCAGGCAGCAGGCCGGAAGTCAGCATAACCGCAGAGCAGACGCAAAGCAGAATAACGCACACAAGAAGTCCGCAGGCAGTGCCTATGATTACCGCTTTAGTCAGCAGCTTTTTATCAGACATAAAAATCCCCCCCGAATACAATCTGTCAAGCAACAGTAATTACTTAAATTATATTCGGGGGAGATGAAATAAATACTTATTTATTTTTCAATATCGGCTTCAGCAGCGGAAGCGGTATCTGTGATTTTGTTCTTGTCTTTCTTTTTAGAACCGAAAAAGCTTTTCTTTTCGGGCTGCTCGTCTGCGGGCTTATCCTTGACGGTATCTACCGTAGAGATGCACCATTTTTTGAACTTCATCTTAACTCTGTCGGAGCCGCTTTCAATAATAATAGCGTCCTCGTCGTCCTTAATGGCAACAACTCTGCCCATAATACCGCCGATGGTTGTTATTTCATCGCCGATTTCAAGCGAGTTTCTCAGCTCTACCTCTTCTTTTTTCTTTTTGGAATTAGGTCTTATAAGAAAGAAGTAGAGAGCGGCAAAAATCAAAACATAAATCGCAATCATCCATATATAAGATGAAGAATTGGTCGTTGTTGTATCTGCAGCAGTAATAGGTGTTAAGTTTATCATAATATTCATTCCTTTCATATAATATATTGATTATATCAGTTTTGGCATAATCTTGCAAGATGTTTTTTTACATAAATTTTTTAATCTGACTTAAGCGGATTTGCCTTGCTTAATTTCGCAGCAAAGATTGCAGCAGCAGGAGCAAACGCCCCTCAGATTAAATTCTCACGCCTAAAATGCTTTTGTATTTTTCGTAAAACTCCGTGTAGGCGCCTTCATCAAGCTTTTCACGTATAACCTCCGTCAGGTTATTATAAAAATACAGGTTGTGAAGCACCGCAAGGCGCATACCCAGCATTTCTCCGCTCTTAAGCAGATGCCTGATATATGCTCTCGAAAAGCTTTGACAAACGGGGCAGCCGCAATGCTCATCAATGGGTCTTTCGTCGGTTTCGTATTTTGCGTTGTTCAGATTTCTTACGCCGTCCCACGTAAAAAGCTGACCGTGCCGCGCGTTTCGGCTCGGCATTACGCAGTCGAACAGGTCAACTCCTCTTGCTACGCTTTCAAGAATATTTACGGGAGTGCCCACTCCCATAAGATAGCGGATTTTGTCCTTAGGCGCATACGGCTCAACGGCTTCAATAATTTGATACATCGTTTTCGCAGGCTCGCCCACAGCAAGACCGCCTATTGCATAGCCGTCAAGATTAAGCTCGGCAATTTCCTTCATATGCTCAATTCGCAAATCCTCATAGATACCGCCCTGATTTATCGCAAACAGCATTTGCTCCTTGTTTAGGGTATCGTCAAGCCCCTTAAGCTTGTTCATTTCGGCAATACATCTTTTAAGCCAGCGTGTAGTTCTTTCGATACTGTTTTTTGTATAATCATACGGCGAGGGATTTTCAACGCACTCATCAAAAGCCATGGCGATTGTAGAACCGAGATTTGATTGAATCTGCATACTTTCTTCGGGTCCCATAAATATTTTTCTTCCGTCAATGTGGGAATTAAAATACACTCCCTCCTCCTTAATATTTTTCAGCCTTGCTAGGGAAAACACCTGAAATCCGCCGCTGGCCGTCAGTATGGGACCGTCCCAGCGAGTGAATTTGTGAAGGCCGCCCATTTGCTTAACCTTGGTATCTCCCGGACGTAAATGCAGATGATATGTATTGCACAGCTGAACCTGACATTTAATATCCTTTAGGTCAAGGGCCGACACAGCGCCCTTGATTGCGCCGCAGGTTGCAACATTCATAAAGGCGGGCGTCTGAATGGTTCCGTGAGGTGTGACAAATTCTCCTCGGCGTGCCTGTCCCTCCTGCTTGATTACCTTAAACATATATCCTCCTCTATGATATAAACATTGCGTCGCCGAATGAGAAAAATCTGTATTTCTCCTCAACGGCGGTTTTGTAGGCGTTCATAATATTGTCGTAGCCGGCAAAGGCGGAAACCAGCATAATAAGCGTGCTTTCGGGCAGATGAAAATTTGTAATAAGTCCGTCAAGCACCTTGAATTCATACCCCGGATAAATAAAAATATCGGTAAAGCCGTCGCAGGCTTTAATCTCTCCGTAAAGCGAGGCAACGCTTTCAAGCGTTCGGCACGAAGTAGTCCCGACAGCTATTATACGTCCGCCGCTTTCTTTGGTCCTGTTGATAAGCTCGGCGGTTTGAGCGGGAATTTCGTAATGCTCGCTGTGCATTTTGTGCTTTGTAACATCGTCAACCTTAACCGGACGAAATGTTCCCAGTCCGACGTGAAGCGTTACGTAGGCTATGTTGACGCCCTTTGCCTTTATTTTGTCCATAAGCTCGGTTGTAAAGTGCAGACCGGCTGTCGGTGCGGCTGCGGAGCCCAATTCATTGCTGTAAACCGTCTGATAGCGCTCCCTGTCCTTTAATTCCTCGGTAATGTAAGGGGGAAGAGGCATTTGCCCGATTTTATCCAGCGCTGCAAAGAAGTTTTCGTCACATTCAAAATCCACAATTCTGTTTCCGTCGTCCCCAATGTCGGCAACAGTCGCTCTCAGCAAGCCGCCGCCAAAGGTGAATTTTGTTCCGATTTTTGCCTTTTTGCCGGGCTTGCACAGTGTTTCCCAGCGGTTACCGGCAATTTGCTTTAACAGCAAAAATTCCACTCTTGCGCCTGTTTCATCCTTTATTCCGTAAATCCTCGCAGGCAAAACTCTTGAGTCGTTAGCCACAAGCAAATCTCCGGGGTTCAGAAAGTCAATAATATCATAAAAATGCTTATGCTCAATTTTTCCGCTGCTTCTTCCCAAAACAAGAAGTCGGGAGCTGTCCCTCGGTTCAACGGGAGTTTGAGCAATCAGCTCATCGGGTAAATCGTAGTAAAAATCACTTGTTTTCATTATAATTCCTCACAAGAATAATTATTAGCGGGCAAGCGTTCCGACCGATCGCCGCTTGCTCAATAAAACACCTCCGCCGCCTTTAGGGGCGGAGAGCTTTTGCGGCTTAGGTTAAAAATTATAAAATACTGCTCGGTAAAATAATTGACATTACCGCTGTATCTATGGTATATTATAAGTTAGTACAGCAGTATGCATATTTATTGCGGCTCGGCTTTCGGCACGCTGTTTCTCAAACAAGGTGCTTGCCGTAACGCCATAAGTTATAATATAATATTTGAACGAATAAGGCAACTGCTTTTTAAAAAAATTGTTAAATTCGGAGGATTTATTATGAAGAAGTATAAGGTAGGTATTATCGGCGCAACGGGTATGGTCGGTCAGCGCTTTGCGCTTTTGCTTGAAAACCACCCCTGGTTTGAGGTGACAGCGCTTGCGGCAAGCGCAAGAAGCGCGGGAAAGACCTATGCCGAAACCGTTGAGGGAAGATGGCATATGACCTGTGAGCTTCCCGAAAAATACAGGAATATGGTTATTTTAGATGCAGATAATGTTGAAGAGGTTGCTTCAAGGGCTGACTTCTGCTTCTGCGCGGTAAATATGAAAAAGGATGAAATCAAAGCGCTTGAGGAAAAATACGCAAAGGCTGAATGTCCCATTGTTTCAAACAATTCCGCTCACCGCTTTACACCGGATGTGCCTATGGTAATTCCTGAAATTAACGCAGATCATATCAAAATTATTGATGCGCAGAGGAAAAGACTCGGAACACGAAAGGGCTTTGTTGCGGTAAAATCAAACTGTTCGCTGCAGAGCTATGTTCCGGCAATTCATCCCCTTAAACAGCTCGGTGTGAATAAGGTGCTTGCCTGCACATATCAGGCAATCTCCGGTGCGGGAAAAACCTTTAAAACCTGGCCCGATATTATAGATAATGTCATTCCTTATATCGGCGGCGAAGAGGAAAAATCCGAGAAAGAGCCACTCAAAATTTGGGGACGAATTGAAGGCGGAGAGATTGTCAATACGGACGATATTTCTATTACCTCTCAGTGCCTGCGTGTTCCTGTTTCGGACGGACACACCGCTGCGGTGTTTATGTCGTTTAAGGACGGAGTAAAGAAGCCGTCGGTTGATGAAATTATCAATATTTGGGAGAATTACAGCGGCAAAGCTCAGGAGATGAAGCTTCCGAGCGCCCCCAAGCAGTTCCTCCATTATTTTACCGAACCCGATCGTCCTCAGATTAAAACAGAGAGAAATCTTGAAAACGGTATGGCTGTTTCGGTAGGAAGATTAAGAGAAGACACTCAGTACGACTACAAATTTGTATGTATGTCGCACAACACCCTCAGAGGCGCAGCAGGCGGTGCGGTATTACTTGCCGAGCTGCTTTGCACCGAGGGCTATATGGATTGATACGGAGGTAAATTATGTCAGACCACATTTTTACGGGTTCGGGCGTAGCAATTATAACGCCTATGAACTCTGACGGCAGTGTAAATTATGATGTTTTGGGAGAGCTGCTTGAATTTCACGTCCAAAACGGAACAGACGCTATCATAGCCTGCGGCACAACGGGCGAAGCGGCAACTCTTTCCGAAAAAGAGCATTGCGAGGTGCTTTCCTTTGTTTCCGAGAAAATCAACGGCAGAATTCCCGTTATTGCAGGAACGGGCAGCAACGATACCTCAACTGCGGTAATGCTCTCAAAATCCGCCCAAAAAACAGGCGCCGACGCGCTTTTGTGCGTAACGCCCTACTATAATAAGACCTCACAAAACGGACTCGTTAAGCATTTTAACGTGATTGCGGATGCTGTCGATATTCCGATTATTGTATACAATGTTCCCTCCAGAACAGGCTGCAACATCCAACCCAAAACCTATCAGGAGCTTTGCAAGCACAGCAACATTGTTGCCGCCAAGGAGGCAAGCGGAAACATCTCTCAGGTTGCCTTAATCCGTTCGCTTTGCGGAGATAATCTTGACATTTATTCGGGCAATGACGACCAGACAGTGCCGTTTATGTCACTCGGCGCTCTCGGCGTTATTTCGGTTTTTGCGAATATCTGCCCTGCCGAAATGCATCAAATTTGTCAGTATTGCCTTGATAATGACTTTGCGGCTGCTCAAAAGCTTCATTTCCATTATCTTGAGCTTATGAATGAGCTTTTCAGCGATGTTAATCCCATTCCCGTTAAAACAGCCGTCAATCTTTACGGCTTTGATGCCGGTGAATGCAGGCTTCCGCTTGTACCTATGACTGTAAGCGGCTATCACAACCTCAAGGATTGTCTTGCCAAATATGACCTTTTGGGCAAATATGCAAAATAACTTATGCAAAGATGTCTCCGCCTCTAAGGCGGCGGGCATCATTCATCATTTCAGCGGGACTTGTAATCTCCCGCTGAAACACTGAGG
>JAJQDK010000137.1:2092-5526 GCA_021202245.1 Clostridiales bacterium | reverse complement strand
CGCACGGATGGGGCGAAGCAGCAGCGAATAGGCATTGCCGTCGTCCTTTTTTGTTTGCCACACGCTGCCGAGTCTGCCCTTGCCCTTTGTCTGTTCGCGGGCGGCAACAACCGTACCGTTAGGGCAGCCCTCTTCCCCGAGCTTTTTAAGATAGTCGTTTGTTGAGCCGACTGTGTCAAGCACAATGAGCTTTTTGCCGATTACCTTTGTGTTCAGGCATTCGGCAAGCGCCAAAGCGTTCAAGCACGAGGGCAGTGAAGCAAGCCGATAGCCCCTGTTTTTCATAGATTCAATTTCATATCCCCGCTGCTTAAGGGCGTTGATATTCTTCCATACAGCCTGACGTGAAATTCCGAGCTTATCCGAAATTTCCTGTCCCGACAGGTAGCCGTCGGATTTTAAAAGCATTTCTATAATTTTTTCCTGCATATTAAATCACCGGTCTGTTTTTGGTTTATTCTATCATTTTATCGCAGGTATAGGCATTTTGTCAAATTCATTAGGTTTGCCGTAACCGTCCGCAGCGCCGCAAAGGTCACCCGCAATTTTCCAAAATTCGGATTACGTCGGTCAGCCCGTCTGCAACATCATACAGCAGAGGGATAATATCCTCCGAGGGAACGTCAAGGTCGGGAACCATAACGGTTTTGCAGCCTGCCGAGCTTGCTGATTTGATTCCGTTCTGCGAATCCTCAAGCGCAATACATTCTTCGGGAAGCAAGCCGAGCCTTTCAGCCGCACACAAATAAATATCAGGCGCCGGCTTGCCGTTTACAACCATTGAGGCGCTGACTGTTTCGTCAAAATATTCATAAAGCCCGAGCCTTTCAAGATACTCCCTTGCCTTTTCCGGCGCTGTTGCCGTTGCAAGCGCAACTCCGTAACCGTTAGCCTTTAGATATTTCAAAAGCTCCTTTGCGCCGCTTTTTGCTTCAATTCCGTTTTTGGCTATGTATTTGTTCATCAGCTCAATCCGCTTGTCGTGAACGGCATAATAATCAAAATCATCGCCGAAACAGTCCTTCAGCTTTTCAATCGCAAACGGACGTGCCATTGAGCGTATTCCAAGCGCGTGCGCCCTTTGCATCGGGTATCCGTAAAATCTCGCCGCCTCGCACCAAAACCGCACATAGAGCTTTTCGGTGTCGAGAATAACGCCGTCCATATCTGAAATTACGCCTTTAATTTTCATTTTTTTCTCTCCTTTTGCCGGGCAGGTTGACAAATACAATTCCTGCCGAAATCAGCGCAAGCGATACCGCCGTTTCAATTCTGAACACGTTTTCGCCGAGCAAAAGCCCCGACAGCACCGTGCCGAACACGGGAACAAGCAGATTGAATATGCAGATTTTGCTTGCCGGGTGGTACTTTAAAAGTCCTGTCCAAAGCGCAAATGCCGCTGCCGATACAAACGCAAGCCACAACAGAATAAAAAGGGATTTAAAATTGTCAAAGCGCAGACTGCCTCCGCATAAAAATCCTATAGCTGTCATTACACAGCCTCCTATCAGCAGCTGATAAGCCGTAACCCTGAACGGGCTTCTGTTACGGGCAATCTTTTTTGAAAGCAAATTTCCGGCTGCTGCGGAAATTGTTGAAAACAAAATCATCACATCTCCGAACAGCGTGTCCGTGCTGACCTGCGCTCCGCGGTTTATTGCCAGCACGCCCGCAAAGCCGAGCGCGCAGCCTGCAAGCTTTGCTCCGCCGAGCCTGTCATTCTTGAAGAACAGGGGCGCAGACAGCACCGTAAAAAACGAAGCGCAGGCAGTTATAATTGAGGTGTTGGTGCCGCTTGTGAAGCCTATGCCTATATATGTAAAAATGTACTGCGCCGCAGTCTGCACAAGGCCGAGAGATGTCACGGGGAGAACATCGCTTTTTTGCAGAACGGGAAACCGTTTTTCCTTAATCCACACAACGGCAAGCACCATCACTCCCGCCGCAGCAAAGCGAAAGCCTGCAAACAAAAGCTTTGTGCCCGTGTCGTCGTCCGCAATGGCAAACGAGGAATATCCGAGCTTTATAAACGGAAAAGCCGTTCCCCACAGCAGGGTGCAGAGCAATGCGATGAAATAGGCTGATTTTTTATTTTTCAATATATTTTGCAGCATATAGCTCACTCTCAAATCATTTATTACTTTTATCAATCCGCCGCTGTGGATAAATCGTCAAAAAACAGAGGCTGACCCAAAAGAGTCAACCCCTTGTAACGGCAACGCCGTCCTCATAAAGCCGCACTCGCAGTGGCGCAAAATTTAAGTTGTTTTCAACCCTCTTTGACTACATCTCTGATAACCTTTGCAATGTGGGGTTGAGTAAGTCCGAATTTATCCAGAAGCTCAAGCGCAGGTCCGCTGTAGCCGAATCTGTCGTTTACGCCGATTTTAGTCACCTTAACGGGACATTCCTCGCTTGTTACCTCGCAAACGGCGTCGCCCAAGCCGCCTATGACATTATGCTCCTCAACGGTGATAATTCTTCCTGTTTCTCTTGCGGCCTTTGCAATGATTTCTCTGTCTATAGGCTTGATTGTGTGAATATTGATAAGGCGCGCACCGATTCCCTCGGCTTCAAGCTCCTTAACAGCCTTCAAGGCCTCGTTTACAACCAGACCCGTTGCAACCACCGTAACATCGCTGCCCTCGTGCAGAGTAATGCCCTTGCCGAGTTCAAATTTGTAGCTATCGGGGTCGTTAAAGCTGTCTATCGCAAGTCTGCCGAGCCTGATATACACCGGACCGTTGTATTCAACAGCCGCCTTGGTAGCCTCAATCATCTCGTAGTGGTCGGCAGGGTTCAGAACAACCATACCCGGAATGGTACGCATAATTCCGATGTCCTCCAGGCACTGATGCGTTGCGCCGTCCTCGCCGGTTGAAATGCCTGCGTGACTTCCGGCAATTTTTACGTTAAGGCAGGGATAAGCCACCGAGTTTCTGATTTGCTCAAAGGCTCTGCCTGTGGCAAACATAGCAAAGGAAGCGGCAACGGGGATTTTTCCCGCCGCAGCTAAGCCTGCCGCAACGCCAATCATATTGCCCTCCGCAATACCGCAGTCAAAAAATCTGTCGGGAAATTCCCTTTTAAAAATATCCGTTTTGGTTGCAGCCGCAAGGTCTGCGTCAAAAACTACTATATCCTCATTTGTTTTTGCAAGCTCACAAAGAGCCATACCGAAGCTCTCTCTAGTTGCCTTTTTTACTGTCTGTGCCATCAGCAGGAACCCTCCAATCTGTCAATTTCAGCCTGTAGCTCTGCAACTGCCTGCTCATATTGCTCTTTGTTAGGAGCCTTGCCGTGCCAGCCTACCTGATTTTCCATAAATGAAACGTCCTTGCCCTTGACCGTCTTTGCAAGAATTGCCGTCGGCTTTCCCTTTACGGTTTTTGCCTTATCAAGCGAAGAAGCAATCTCATCAAACTTATGGCCGT
>JAJQDK010000137.1:588-2082 GCA_021202245.1 Clostridiales bacterium | reverse complement strand
CAATCTTGATTACCTCAAAGCCGAAGCTTTCAAATTTTTTGTCAAGAGGCTCAATGCCCGCAACCTCTTCAACCTCGCCGTCAATCTGAAGTCCGTTTTGGTCAACGATTACAACAAGATTATCCAGCTTGTTGTGAGCGGCAAACATAGCCGCCTCCCATACCTGACCTTCCTCAACCTCGCCGTCGCCGAGTACGGTATATGTGCGATAGTCTTTGTTATCAAGCTTTGCCGCAAGCGCCATACCGCAGGCGGCGGAAACTCCCTGTCCGAGAGAGCCGGTGCTCATATCAATTCCGGGTGTGCCCTTCATATCGGGGTGACCCTGAAGCATTGCGCCGACGTGACGAAGCTTTGTAAGCTCGTCCCAATCAAAATAACCCTTGAGCGCAAGAACGGCGTAAAGGCTGGGGCAGCAATGGCCCTTTGAAAGGACAAATCTGTCCCTGTCCTCCCAATCGGGGTTTTCCGGCTTAACATTCATCTCTTTAAAATAAAGATATGTAAAAATGTCTGCCGCCGAAAGAGAGCCGCCCGGATGGCCCGACTTTGCGTTATAGGTGCCGATGACAGCGCCCATTCTTGACTTTGCCGCAAGGATTCGGAGCTGCTTGATTTCTGAACTATCCATTTTAATCAATCCTTTCAGAATAAAAAGAGTACTCTAAAATTCTCGGTACAAGACATACCATTTTTAATTATACACATAATCGTTTAAATTTCAACATTTTTTGAAAAACGGCTCCGATTTTACACAAGAGCCGGTTTCGGCTTGAAAGAACAAATAATTATTGTTATACTGTTCATATACAATATTTATTTTAACAATATGCTGTTATTACAGGGAGGATTAAAAATGCTTTTGACCGCCGACGTAGGCAACACAAACATTAAATTCGGGATTTTTGACGGCGACGACCTGCGCTTCAAGCTCAGAGTTGCAACCGACAAAAGCAAAACGCCCGATGAATTTGCCGTGGAGCTTTATACATTTTTTCAAATTCACGGCATTGACAAAAATCAAATTGACTCTTCAATAATCAGCTCGGTAGTTCCGCAGATTATTCATCCGCTGAAAAGCGCCGTATACACTGTTTTGGGAGTAGACAGCCTGGTAATCGGCCCCGGCATAAAGACGGGACTTGACATTAAAATTGACCACCCCGAAGCGTTGGGCGCAGATATCGTCGCCGGCTGTGTGGGCGCTTGCAAAAAATACGGATGTCCGAGCATTGTAATCTTTATGGGCACCGCAACGGCAATTGTGTACGTTGACAAAAACGGAACCTACCGGGGCGGCGCAATATCTCCCGGAGTGGGAATTTCGCTTGACGCTTTGATAAGCCACGGTGCGCTTTTGCCGTCGGTTGACCTCATCACTCCCAAAAGGGTTATCGGCACAAACACCGCCGACTGTATGCGTTCGGGCATAATGTTCGGCACGGCATGTATGCTTGACGGTATGACAGACAGGTTTATCGAGCAGGCGGGCGA
>JAJQDK010000137.1:0-578 GCA_021202245.1 Clostridiales bacterium | reverse complement strand
ATATCATCGCCACGGGCGGACTTGCAAGCATTATGACGGATAATTGCCTCCACGATATTATTTATGACGAAAACTTGATTTTGGACGGTCTGAACGCAATATACAAAAGAAATGCCGGATAAACAGGAAGCCTTGCTGAAAGATGACGCTTTTCTGTTTATTTAAGCCTTCCCTTTGAAGCAATGTTGTCAACTTAAGGAATTGTGCCGTTTGCGCAGAAAAGATATTATCCGCCTGTCAGCGGAAGCTGACGTATATATATTATCTTTTTCATTATCATATTCATTTTCATTATCATTATCATATTCATATTCATTTTCATAATCATATTCATTTTCATTATCGGCTTTTTTTGGTTTTTCAAAAAACCGTTCGCTTTTTTCGGTTAGCTTGTGGGTTTCTTTCGGTCAGACGTCATTTTAATATTTCTGTTTTGCGCTGCCGAAAAGTCCCTTTCACCTATAACTCCAAAAATTAAAAAAATTGCATACTTATATGCAAATTCCTGAAAATTTTATTTTTTATTTCCGCTGCAATGAAACGCAAAATTCACCGTACGTCCGTAGCGGCGGTCAGTG
>JAJQDK010000048.1 GCA_021202245.1 Clostridiales bacterium | reverse complement strand
CTGAAGCGCTTTATGGTCCGGTAGTTGTTCAGGGATTGTTGGTTTTTGTGTTAAGCTGTTTACCGCTTTCGTACGTGTTCTTTAATGTCTGACGCAAATCTACAAAGTCAATGCCGTATTCAGCCAATTTTGCCACGCTCTGCTCAAAGTATTCGTCGTCGTTGTATTCATCGTGAACCGCAGGAAGCACATCGGATGCAACGTAGCCCGTGGACGGAGCAAGCATAACCGTTACGGGCACATCGGTGTTTTCCGCAAAATCGGTAATTGCCCCGATATTTTTCGCAAGCTTGTTGTCCTGAAAAACCGGAGCGTTAATCAGGTAGCCGTCGGAGCAGTTGTACACACCGTCTGCGCCGTTGTTGCCGATTGCCAAATTGTAATAGGCATTAAAGCCAACCCAAAAATTTCTGCCCGGAAACTCATCCGCAAAATAGCTCTCAAAATCGCTTCCGAACTCTCCGCTTAAAACGCTTTCAGCCGAAACATCGGGGAATTTTTGAAGGTAACGCTTTTCCGAGGAGCTGTAATCCGACTTTGGAAAAGCAACAAAGCAAACGGCAGCTGCCAAAATGAAGGCCGCAAATATAAAGGCGGGAAAATATTTTAAAATTCTTTTCTTGTGCCCTTTGTTCGACATAAAATTTCTCCTTTCAACAAAATGCCCCGAAGCCCGCAGTATCATTAACTTAAGAATTTAAATGTTAGCTTTTGCAGCGTTAAAACGCCAAGGCTATAACACATCCGCAGCGCCGCACAATGTGCAAGCTTTTGGTTTATAGCAGGTAGCGGCGGTCAGTGACCGCCACAGTCGCTCCGCACATCACTGTGTGCGGAGGTATAATTTTCCACCGCAGCCCGTGCCTCCCTCTGACGAGGGAGGTGTCACGCAAAGCGTGACGGAGGGAGAGAAAACGTAAAATTCTGATGTCGTATATCACAAAACAGCTATTTTTTCATTAAAGGAAACGCTTACTATGCTTCGCTTTTGCCGACATCTACAGGAAAAGCCTTCTCTCCCTCAGTCTGCATACGCAGACAGCTCCCTCGTCAGAGGGAGCCACGAAAATGGCACAACTCCTTAAGTTGACGACATTGCTTGATAAGGGAAATGTCACGAAGTGACAAAGGGTTTGCCGTTTTCGCAGAAAAAAGGTGCCGAAGCTTGCGAGGCGGATGAGGTGTAGGAGCTTTAGCTCCGTAAACATTATTAAAATATATTCTTATAAGGACGGCTGCGCCGTGCGGGCAGATAATATCAGCCCCTACAAGGTTGTGGGTCATCAAGTGACGGCACACAGTGGTATATGTTGCATATAACTATAGCGTTTGTGAATGTGGCGGTCACTGACCGCCGCTACGGACGTGTGATAAATTCAACGTATCATCGCAAAGGAAGCTACGGCATAATAATTTTAACTCCAAACTCCTAACTCCAAACTCCAAACCCTTAACTCCCCACTGACCGCCGCTGCGGGTGAGGAAAATTATATGTCGGTACGCACTGTGCGCCGTCTAAAAGCGGAAATATAAAAAGGGATTATAGCTCTGATTGACAAGGCTTGCCGTGCAAAGCGCAAGGATAACAATGCAAAACAGCGTTTCGGGTATCCACATAAGCTTTCTGTCCCTGAAGCGTGCATAAAGCCTTGAAGCAAGCGGAGTGCTTGCGACGGCGGCTGTGATTAAAAGCGGCAGATAGCTGAGTATCAGCGTGAGCGCCTGTGAGCCGCAAAGCCCGTTTGAAAAATTAAACAGGTCGGCGATAAACGAGCCCAGCTCGGATATATCGGTAAAATAAAACAGTCCCCAGCCGAATACTACTATCAGCAAGGTGTAAATGTGCTGCAAAACCGACGGAAGCTTGTCCAAAAAACGCTTTAACACAAACTTTTCAAGAATTAAAATCACTCCGTAATACAGTCCCCAAAGCACAAAATTCCACGATGCTCCGTGCCACAGACCCGTGAGCGCCCAAACAATCAGCAAATTTAATATTTGCCTTTTTATGCCCTTTCTGTTGCCGCCGAGCGGAATATAAACATATTCCCTGAACCAGGTTGACAGCGAAATGTGCCACCTGCGCCAAAATTCGGTGATTGACCTTGAAATATAGGGATAATTAAAGTTTTTCAAAAATTCAAATCCGAGCATATTGCCGAGCCCGCACGCCATATCCGAATATCCCGAAAAGTCAAAATAAATCTGAAAGGTGTAGGCTATTATCCCCACCCATGTGCCTATGACTCCGTTTTCGTCGGTCGTTGAGAACACGGCGCTTGTGAGCGTGCCCATTTGGTTGGCTATCAGTACCTTTTTGCCGAGCCCCACCAAAAACAGCTTTACACCGTGAGTGAAGCTGTCAAGGGTTTCTCTGCGGTCGGTAAGCTGACGGGAGATGTCTTTGTATCTGACAATGGGACCTGCAATAAGCTGAGGAAACAGCGCAACATAGGTGCCGAAATTGATAAAATTCTTTGACACGGGGGCGTCGTCACGGTAAATGTCAATAACGTAGCTCATTGTCTGGAAGGTGTAAAAGCTGATGCCTATAGGCAGACTGATTTCAAGCTCCGGAATATTAAGCATCGACAGCATATTCAGCGTTTCGGCAACCATTCCCGTATACTTAAACACCGCAAGTATTCCTATATCAAGCGCACAGGTTAGAATTAAAAACAGCTTTTTCTTTTTTTGATTCAGACGGTATCGGTCAACAAGATAACCGCCCATATAGTTGAAGAAGATGTTAAACACCATCAGCAAAACAAGCTTCGGCTCTCCCCAACCGTAAAAAACAAGGTTGATTATAAATAAAAATATATTTCTTCCGCTGCGAGGAACAAGATAGTAAACAAGCAAAGTAAACGGCAAATACGCAAATAAAAATACAAGGCTTGAAAATACCACCGGCTTTACCTCCTCTTCTGCTTTTCGACAAATTTATTCGCATATTGTTATTTTAACGCTTAACCGGAATATAGTCAATGAAAAAAAGCAGATAAACAAAATTTGATTTTTGTTTATCCTAAGCCGCAGCTCTTGTTGCGGTCAGTCAAGCTCTTTGAAGCCGAATTCTCGTGTAAACTCTTTGGTTTCGCTGTTGCGCAGGACGGCGCTTTTATGGCTCTGAAGCACCTCGGTGATTGCGTACAGGTCAATCCATATTTCATTATCGCTCTCCTTTTGGCTCTCGTCAAAAATAAGCTCAAGCCCGATGTGAAGATGACTTTCGGTAATTCCGTTGGTGTTTTCCGTGGTGCTGTAGCCTGTTCTGCCCACATATCCGATTACGTCGCCGGCGGTAACGGCGTCGCCCTCCTTCAGATTTTCCGCATAGGGTCTGTTTTGGCGCAGATGAGCATAGTACCAGTAGCGCATACCGTCGTTGGAGCGTATGCCTATTCTCCAGCCGCCGTACATATTCCAGCCCAGGCACTCCACCGTGCCCGATTCCACGGCAACAACAGGCGTGCCCACCGCCGCCATAAGGTCGTGTCCGAGATGAGGGCGTGAATAGCCGTAGGTTCTCTGCGCTCCGAAATCATCATAGCAGGAAAACGGAAAGGTCTTAGCTATGGGCGAAAACCAATGCACACCGTAACCCTGCTCGGTGACCGTATCGCCGTTTTCATCAACGACTTCCTCCTCATAGCCGCCAACCATACCGCCGAGCGCCGCTGTGTAGGCTTCGCTGTAATATTTAAAAAATTTCAGATTCTTTGTAAGGCTCTCCAAGCTCTCGCCGCTTTTCAGACTTTGAACAAAATCTTCGGCATCGGACTGACTGTACTTTGAAAAATCGCCGCCGTACTTTGCCCCGAGATAGGCAAGCAAAGATATGCAGTCTATATGCGCGTCGTCGCTCTCGGTTTCAATGTCAAAAGCAACAGCCGTCCGAAGCGCTTCGGCTGTCACGTTAAATTCAACGTATTTTATGTAGCTTTCCCGAGATGCCCGTGTACCTCCTGCCTGCGACATAATCGAAAAAGCTATTACTAAAATTCCCGCAAAAACACATATTGCTCTTTTCATAAACACCACCGTAAATGCGCCGCTCAAAATCGGCGCTTATTTCATTTGTATGATTTCCGGGTTCGGGATAGAATGAAAATCGGCGCCGAGATGTTAATTCCGTGAAAGTTGTACAAAATAAAAAATATTTTTTTGCAAAAATAACTTATTGACAGAGATTATTTACAGCTTGTATTCAAGATTGATACTATTTTAACAATCATTTTGGGTGTGGAAAAACCTAAATCCTGTAAAATTTGTAATAACTCTGTAAAAACCACAGCTTATTCTCATTGTAAAAGCCTTGTTATTAACACTTTCCACATAGTTTTCAACATTTTTGTTTAATAAAAAGAAATATACAATTTGTATATTTTCTGTATAAGAAATTTCATCCCTCTTTTTTCAATTTCGCCTGTAATAAAATCCGAACGCTCCTCATACCGTTTAGGTAGGCGGCGATTTAATCTGCCGCTTAATGATTGGGGTGACAGCTATGCAAAAAAGATTGATGAAGCTTGAAATTATCGGAATTTTCTTTGTTGCGGCAGGCTCGGTATTTCTGCAAAATCTCTACAGTCTGAGCGGGCATACGCTCATCGGGGTTATGTTCGGCTCGGTGAACGACAGTATTTGGGAAATTGCCAAAACCCTGATGCTGCCGTATTTTATATGGAGTATGCTTGAGCTGCTGTGCGTGTGCCCCGCCTTTCACAGGTTTGCGGTTGTCAAGGTCATCTCGCTGTACCTTTTGGGAATATTGTTCATTTTACTTTGCTTGATTTTTTCTCTGTTCGGCTCGTCATACAGCCTGTTTGAGTTCACAGCGGCGCTCGTCTGCATTTGCCTTACGTTCTTTTCGTCATATAAAATGCAGCTTTCCGCGCGAAAATTTGAAAATATCTTCTACCCTGCTTTCTTTATGTTTCTGCTGTTTGTCGCATTGCTGTGCAGCTTTACGCCGTTTCCTCCTCAGCTGTATATTTTTGAGGACAGAGTCACGGGACTTTACGGAATAATCCCCGAAAACATCGACTCCGGCGCCGTTGCGCTTGATGCGCTGTACAATATGAACGGTTAATCGGTTCTATAGTCAAAATCCCGGGATAAAAAGTGTTTACTTTAATGGGATAAATAACTGTTATATGATATACGGCATCAAAATCTCACGTTTTCTCTCCCTCCGACGGCTCACGCCGCCACCTCCCTCGTCAGAGGGAGGCACGGACTGCAGTGATAAATTATACCTCCGCACATCACTGTGTGCTGCCACTTGATGACCCACAACCTCGTAGGGGCTGATATTATCTGCCCGCACGGCGCAGCCGTCCATATAAAAGTATATTTTAATAATGTTCACGGAGCTAAAGCTCCTACACCTCATCCGTCACCATACGGTGACACCTTCCCCTCGGAGGGGAAGGCTTCAATAAGCAGGAAAACGTCATCTCTCAGCAGGGATATTGTCAATAATTTGAACGTACAAAGAGGGGGGATTTTACAAAACAGAGA
>JAJQDK010000126.1 GCA_021202245.1 Clostridiales bacterium | reverse complement strand
ATTTCAGGCTGAAGGCCCGTGATTTGGAAAATGCAATTACCGACAAAACCAAATTGCTTGTTCTGCCTTATCCCAACAATCCTACCGGAGCCATTATGGAACGAGAGGATCTTGAAGAAATTGCCGAGGTAGTCATAAAGCATAATTTGCTTGTGATTTCCGATGAAATTTACTCAGAGCTTACATACGGCAGCAGACGCCACGTTTCTGTGCCTACAATTGAAAATAAGAATGTAAGATCGTATTTAAATTACTGATTAAGCATAACGTAGGCTATGACCGTCTTGAGCTTCTGATACGGTCTCGGACCTGCCCCTATACTTGCACAAATGACCAAGCTTCATCAATTCGGAATTATGTCCGCTCCCACAACCGCGCAGTATGCTGCGATTGAAGCGCTCAAAAACGGCGACCGTGACGTCACTAAAATGCGTGATGAATACGATATGCGCCGCCGACTTGTGGTTGACAGCTTTAATGCAATGGGACTTACATGCTTTGAGCCTTTGGGCGCATTCTATGTTTTTCCCTGCATAAAGTCCACGGGCTTGACATCCGAGGAATTTTGCACCCGATTGATTATGGATAAGCACGTTGCCGTCGTTCCCGGCACGGCATTTGGTGATTCCAGCGAGGGCTTTGTCAGAGTTTCATACTCATATTCAATCAAGCATCTTAAAATTGCGCTTGAACGCATAAGAGAATTTTTAGAGGAATTAAGTAATGAAAATTAAAATCCTTGCTCCCGCAAAAATCAACCTTTCACTTGATGTTGTCGGCAAGCGTTCCGACGAATATCACAATATTTCTACCGTTATGCAGACAATAGATTTGTATGATACGGTTACTCTTACAGATAACGACAGCGGTAAAATTACCGTTACCTGCAACTACCCGGGTGTGCCGTGCGATGCTTCCAACATTTGCTCAAAGGCGGCTTATCGCTTGTTGGAGTAGTGAATAACGGTTGTAATGGGTGTTATTATTGATAATTCCACCAAAATCCCCACTCAGGCGGGACTTGCCGGCGGCAGTAGCGACGGCGCAGCGGAAATTCTCGGCTTAAATAAAATGTTCGATACGCTTTTTAAGCCTGCCGAGCTTCATTCAATAGCCGAAAAGGTCGGCGCCGATGTGCCTTTCTGCCTTGCCGGAGGTACAAAGCTCTGCACCGGAATAGGTACAACCCTTAAAAGAATGCCATCGTTTAACTGCGACAGCATTGTCGTATGCAAGCCCGATACCGTCAGTGTTTCCACGGCGGAAGCATATAAAAAGGTCGACGCCTTGAATCCTCATCCCTCGTATACCGACGAGATGGTAAAGGCGCTTTTCAGCCGTGATATGTTTCATATAACCTCAACAATTTTTAACGATTTTGAGCTTGCTCTGAAAATTCCCGAGGTAAATGAGGTTAAGAGCATTATGCTCAAATCAAAAGCGCGAGGCTGCGGAATGAGCGGCTCCGGTTCGGCTGTTTTCGGAATCTTTACCTCTAAGCGCAGAGCCTTAAAGTGCTGTGATAAGCTCAGGGAATCATATAAAGAGGTCTTTCTTTGCAAGCCGGTTAAAGCCGGTTGCAAAATTGACTGATTAACTGATTAAAAATTTTTAACCTGTCCATACTCTTCTTGAAAGGACAGGTTATTTTTATGAAAATATTTATCAAATCCGCCTGCGCAGCATTCGTTCTTACCGTAATTTATTCCCTAATTCCTTTTCAGGCTGAGTGCGCCGATATTTCCGATGAGGTATTCAGGCTCCACATCCTTGCAAATTCGGACAGCACAGACGACCAAAATCTAAAGCTGAAGGTTAGGGACAGAGTGCTTGAGTATACGGAGGATTTATTTGAAAATGCCCAAAGCCGAGAGGAAGCCGAAGCTCTCGTTTCCGAGAATTTACAGAGCATAACAAATGTCGCCTATGAAGAGGTGCTGTCAAATGGATACGATTATACTGTGACTTCTGAAATTACCAATATGTATTTTACTACCCGATATTATGACAGCTATACTTTGCCGCCGGGAATGTATGATGCCCTCAGAATTACAATCGGAGAGGGGGAGGGATGTAACTGGTGGTGCGTTATGTACCCCTCAATCTGTATTTCTTCGGCACAGGAGCAGGAAGACAAGGCTAAGGAAGTGTTTGACGATGAGCAATACGACATTGTTACAAGCAATGATTATGAATACAAGTTTAAAATCGTAGAAATATTTGAAAAAATTTCCTCGACATTAAGCAAAGTCCTTTAAACGACCCACAAAATGTGATATTATATATTTAATAATTAAATCTGCGTTTATTTACTGTTATTTCGGATGGTGGTAATATGATTAAATTTATACTCGGCAAAAGCGGAACAGGCAAAACAGAATGGATTAACAATAAAATCAGAGAGCTTATTTCTAAAGGCGAGAACAAAATAATTATGATCGTACCCGACCAAAGCACGTTTGAAACCGAAAAGGCTTTTCTCAATTTTTTAGGCGCCAAGCAGTCTAAGAATGTGCTTTCTGTCGGCTTTTCCACGCTTTGCCGCTATGTATTTGAACAAACGGAAAATATACCGACAAATGTAATTGACGACGGCACACGTGCGGTAATGATGAATTTGGCGCTTGAACAGCTAACCGAAAAGCTTACGCTTCTTAAAAGCTCAAACAGCAGAAGCATTGCAGACGTTTTGCTTACCACACTTTCAGATTGCAAAAAGAACGCAGTTACTACCGATATGCTTCGCAAAAGCGCCGAAACTCTCAAAGACGAAACATTAAAGACAAAGCTAAATGAAACCGCTCTTGTCCTTGATACCTTTGAAGCTCTTGTTTCCCAAAGCTATATTGACCCTCTCGATAACCTTTCAAGATTGTACAATATTCTCTCAGAGAATTTTATTTTCAACGGATATACATTGTTTGTTGACTCCTTCAGCGGCTTTAACGCCGAGCAGATTAAGGTTTTAAGGCTTTTGCTTTCGGGCTGCAGGGATTCCTATATATCGCTTACGCTCGATCCCTTGTCCGACGGGCAAGAGGACGTTTTTGCAACCTCTCGGGATACATACAAAGCTCTCAAAAACATAGCCAAGCAGGATATGCTTGAAATCAAGCCGCCTGTAAAATTGACTGAAAACAAGCGCTTTTCTTCCACTGAGCTGTCAATGCTTGAAAGCGGCGTTTTTCGCAGAGATTATTCCGCCTCCGGTACAAGCCCTACAAGCATTACTGTGTATGCCGCCGATAATACGTATGATGAGTGCGAATTTACCGCAAAAATGATTAAAAAGCTTGTATATGAAGAAGATTACCTCTACTCCGATATAACAATAATTTGTCACGACGTTAAGCCCTACAAAGGTATTCTCGATACCGTCCTTGAAAAATATGAAATTCCCTTTTTTATGGATTCTTATGATGATATAAGCGTAAAGCCGGTTGTGCGTTTAGTTTCATCACTGTTTAAAATGATTTTAAACGACTTTGAGCGTGACGATGTGCTTTCTCTGCTCAAAACGGGACTTACAAATAATTCATCCGATGATATCAGTGTTTTTGAAAATTATGTTTTTGTCTGGAATGTAAACCGCTCAGCTTTCAAAAAGGAATTTACTCAAAATCCACGGGGCTTTTCTGAGAAAATGAACGAGTCCGATATATTAAATCTTAAAACGGCGGAGCGGGTACGCAGCTCCGTTATCGATCCCGTGCTTCAATTTAAAACAGAAATCAAGGATAAAAACGGCAGACAAATCACCGAACTTCTCTATAACCTTTTATGTGACCTCGGAGCTCCCGAAGCACTCGCAGCTATGTGCGATGAGCTTGAAAATTTAAGCGAAAAAGACCTCGGTATTCAACAAATCAGAGTTTGGAATTTCTTTACGGATGTGCTTGACAAAATGGTTGCAACGGTGGGGGATATGTATCTTTCCGCCAAGCGATATTATAAATTACTTTCAATTCAAACAGATGCAATAATTCTTTCCGATATTCCGCAAACTCTTGACAGCGTCACCGTAACAACGGCGCAGCGTGTGCGTTTGTCAAAGCAAAAGGCATCGTTTTTAATCGGCTGCGTTGACGGAGAATTTCCTGCCGTGCCGCATTCATCTGGAATTTTTTCAGACTATGAGCTGAAGCTTCTTGAGCTCAATGATTTAAAATTCAGTGAGGATTTCGGCGATACCGCAAACCTTGAAACCTTTATGGCATACTGCTGTATGACCTCTCCTTCCGAAAAGCTGTTTGCGTCATATCCTGTCGCCGATTTACTCGGCGAAGCGCACGCTCCGTCCGTGATAATGACGGAAATTCAAAAGATTTTTCCAAATATCACAGCTCTTGATTCCTCTGATTTTATGTCGCCTGCCGATTCGATGTGGGCAAAGCTTCCTACCTTTGAGGAATGGGCAAAGGCGCAGTCACACTCAGACAGCAGCTTGGATTGCCTTGAAGAGTATTTCGCCGATGATGAAAAATATGCTATGAAAGCAAAAGCCGTAAAACGCGCTGTAAATGTCGAGCCGTTTAAAATTAAAGACCCGGAAAACGCACGGCTTTTGTTCGGCGATAATCTCAGAATTTCAGCTTCACAAATAGAAAAATTCAATATGTGTAGATTTGCTTATTTTTGCAATTACGGCTTAAGAGTACGTGAACGCCGCCGTGCCGAGATAGACCCTATGGAGTACGGTACGCTTGTGCATTATATTTTGGAAAGATTCTTTTCAAATTATACAAAGGACAAATATGCTGACCTCAGTGACGGCGATATTGAAGCCTTTACGGATAAAGTGCTTGAACAGTATCTCAGTCAGTATTTCGGAGGAAAGGAAAGCAAGACCAATTCCTTTTTATACAAGCTTGAGGTGCTGAAGCAGAATGTTTGTATTCTTCTTAGGCACACTGTAAGAGAGCTTTCACAGAGCGACTTTTCCGTAGCTGACTGCGAGCTTAAAATCGGACAGGATATTCCAGCCTATACGATTATGCTTTCCAACGGTCTAAGCATTGCTGTTTGCGGAAGCATAGACAGAGTGGATATTATGGATTCCGACGGAGAAAAATATCTTCGTGTGGTTGACTACAAAACGGGAACAAAGCAGTTTAAGCTTTTTGATATTCTTTACGGACTTAACCTGCAAATGCTTTTGTATCTTCATTCCGCTGAAACTGAAGGAACCGAAAAATACGGAAACATCATCCCTGCGGGAATTTTGTATATGCCCTCAACCGTTCCCGTGCTTTCCGCAGACATAAATTTGTCCGATGATAAGATACAAAAAGAGATAGACAAAAAATTAAAAATGAACGGCTTACTGCTTGATGATATCAAGGTGATTAAGGGTATGGAGCGTGACGGAGCCGGTACATATATTCCGGTTAAAATCAAAGCCGGTGCGCCCGATTCCAAAAACAGTCTTGCTTCCCTTGAGCAATTCGGAAAAATTTTCAAAAAGCTTGACAGCATCATAACCTCAATGGGCGAGGATTTGTACAACGGCGAAATACAGGCTTCTCCCGTCAAAGGCACCCATGATGACTGCCCATATTGCCCTT
>JAJQDK010000021.1 GCA_021202245.1 Clostridiales bacterium | reverse complement strand
GTTACTGTGCAGGTTGCCTTTTTGCCGTTGCTGAGCGTACAGGTGATTGTAGAGGTACCTGCCTTTTTGGCGGTAACTACACCGCAGGAGCCAAGGGATGCAACGCTTGTATTGCTTGACGTATAGTTTCTGTAGTAAGCATAGGTACCGCTCGGTATGTAGCTGTCAAGGTCATACGATTCGCCGATTCCGAGGGTCAAGCTTGTTTTATTAAGCGTTACGCTCGTTGCCATTTTTTTGATTGATACGGTGCAGGAAGCCTTGGTGCCGTTGGGCAAAACAGCCGAAACAGTGGCAGTGCCTGCCTTAACGGCAGTAATTTTACCGTTGGAATCCACCGTTGCTACAGATTTATTGCTGCTTGTCCACATTATTATTGACGAAGCATTTGCGGGCGCAATCTGTGTTTTAAGGGTATAGGTTTCACCCACGCCCATAGTTAATGAGGTTTTGCCGAGTGTTACGCTTTCAGGCAAAATCTGATAGCTTATGTTATTTTCAATCGCATAAGCTTCTGCCGATGAACCTGAATAGCAGTTAATTACCGGAGATGAGTTGTCAAAAGCTGTACTGTCAATAGCTATTGTACTTGATAGAATGGTTACCGTTTCCAAGTTCTCACAATTTGCAAAGGTATTCTCCCCTATTTCAGCAACACCGTCGGAAACCGTGACCTCTTTAATTGTAGAATTGCCGTTAAAGGTGTTCACAACAAGAGAAACGCTCTTGCCCGAGCTGATGGTTGCGGGAATTGTGACCGATGCATCCTCGCCTACATAGCTGACAATTTTTACGGTGTCATCTTCAAGCACATAATAGCTGAAATAACCTGCCGCATCAGCGGTAATTGTCATTGCGAACGCCATACAGAGCAGCGTCACAAGCACCGATATCAGCTTTATCGGCTTAGATTTAAGCAAATAATGATAATCTGCTGTCTTAGTTTTTGTCATAGTATACATTTACATTTCCTCCAAAAAGTGCAGATAAACAAGTAACAGCCTATGTTAAGGGTTAGTTACATTGCACTGATTACAACATACGAGATAATTTTACACCATTATGCAATAATTGTCAATAATTAACTGACAAGTTTGTGTAAAATTTTCAACAAATTGTAAAGAGGGTAGAATTTAATTTTAATTCAAAAAAATTAAACAAATTAAGCACAAAAATAAGCGTACCGCAGCAAAAAATGCGGTACGCCGTTAGAGAAAAATTTGCAGAAGCTATAGTCTGTCAAAGAACATAATATTGTTAATTTTTACGGTTATTTTACTTTTTCTCTGTAAGAAGCTTATTCAGCTCATCCATAAATGTGTTTATATCCTTAAATTGACGATAAACCGAAGCAAAGCGAACATAGGAGACCTCGTCTACGTTTTTCAGCTGTTCCATAGCAAGCTCTCCGATTTGCGAGGTAGTGATTTCACGATCAAGGCTGCTCTGGAGCTGTGCTTCAATGAAATCAACCATAGATTCAATCTGCTCAATAGAAACAGGACGCTTTTCACAGGCACGCAATATGCCGGCAGTGAGCTTGTTTCTGTCAAATACCTCTCTTGATTTATCACGCTTTACCACAATAAGCGGAACGGTTTCAATCACTTCGTGAGTGGTGAATCTTTTTTTGCAGTTCAGACATTCCCGCCTTCTGCGGATTCTTTCGCCGTCATCGGCGGAGCGTGAATCTATAACCTTGCTTTCTTCAAAGCCGCAATAGGGACATTTCATTTTTGACACCTCGAATATTCAGACAATCATTGCAATTCGTCTGTCAATTTGCTTAAAGTCAGTATAACACATCGGAATAAAAATTCAAGTAAAGAATTATTTACAAAAATATTACACTTTTTACATTAAATCGGAGCGATTTATTTTAATATTACAAATTGCGGTAATGCTTTACCTTTCTATTTTTCTTTCGGCGAGCTTTGCTTATTCTTGAAATTATGAAATAAATCAAGAGAATGATAATTATGGCGCCTATCAAAATAATGAACCAATAGGATTGAAGAACCGTTGAAACAACGCTGATAACATACAAAAATCCGCTTCTCTCAATTTTTTCGCTTGAAATAAGATTTACGGTTGCAAGCTCCTGTTTGGTGCCGTCATCGTCCTGATAATAAACGGTTGCGGTACCGATAACCGTATCGGTGTCTACGGGAGCGTCAACGCTGTCCGGAATATCGGTTTCAATTACAATATCCGAGTCCTCATAATCGGTAGGCACTATAACGCTGAGGTCGGTTTCGGGAACCAGGAGCACAGAATCCTTGCCCCAGGCAAGATTTACCGTTTCCTCGCACACCGGAGTTTCCTCGGAAGCAACGGTGTTCAGCTCAAGGCTTGTAAGAGCCCACCTGAACAAATCGGCAGCATCGGTCATTGTGCCGTATTCATCCTCGTTCACACCCTCTTCATACGGCGCATGAAGCAAAATTGCCATATATGAATAGCCGTCTGCTGTAGCCGTTGTAACAAGGCACCTTCCCGCCTCGTTTGTTGTACCTGTTTTGATACCCTTGGCATATGTGTAATATAAATTTCCGCCTCTGGAGGCATCTATGAGATAATTTGTTGTTATCAGAGGCGTATCATCGTCCTCGCAATAGTATGTGGTGGTATCCGTTATTTCGGAAAATCTCGGTAAAGTTAAGGCATAGGTGGTAATTTTGTAAAGGTCACGAGCGGTAGTATAATGGTCGTCATCATGAAGTCCGTCAGGATTTACAAAATTTGTGTTTTCGCAGCCGAGCTCCTGAGCCTTTTCGTTCATCATCTCAACAAAGGCATCTATGCTGCCGTTTCCGACATAATCAGCCAAAACAACTGCGGCATCGTTGCCGGAGGGAACCATCATGGAGTAGAGCAAATCAATGGCAGACATTGACTCTCCGACGTGACTTTCCACGCCTGCAAGGGAGCTGCCGGTGCCGTCAAGAATATCAAGAACAGACTGCTTGATAGGTATTTGCGTATTGTCAAGGTCTTCTATGTTTTCAACGGCAATTATGTAGGTCATAATTTTTGTGGTGGATGCGGGATAACGCTTGGAGTCTGCATCCTTTGAAAAGACTTCCTGACCTGTATCCATATTTACAAGTAAAATTGAATCGGACACGGTTGATACGTCATTGGAATATGAAACGGCACCGACCGAAACAACGGATGACATAAGCAGGATGCACAGCGCAAAAAGCAAGGATAGAATTTTTAAAAAATTCCTGTTAATTTTATTCATAGAAAAATCCCCTCTGAGAAATTCAAATTTATTTGCCGATAAGGTAACGCGATAACAGCGTAATTTAACCGGCGCCTATTAAGCGATATATACATTATAAGGTATAATGTATATTTTTTCAACAAATTTAATTCAAAGAATTTTGTCCGCCGTGCATGAACAGCCTGTCAACCTCATTCTTCAGCAGTCTAAGCTCGTCGTTGCAGAGGTTCTTATATACAAACATTATATAATCGGCAACCTTCTGTGACAGCTCAAGACTTTTTGTATCGGCAAAATCGGCGATAGACATTTGGGGCAATCCGTGCTGTCGCTCTCCGAAAAAGTCGCCCGGTCCCCTCATCCTGAGATCCTCATCGGCAATTTTAAAGCCGTCGTTTGTGGAACACATAACCTCAAGCCTTTGCTTTGTTTCGGGGCTTTCTTTATTGCTGACAAGGATACAATAAGACTGCTCTCCTCCCCTGCCGACTCTGCCTCTGAGCTGATGAAGCTGAGAAAGCCCGAATCTCTCTGCATTTTCAATCATCATAACCGTGGCGTTCGGCACGTCTACACCGACCTCAATTACCGTAGTCGCTACAAGCAATGAATATTCTCCTGCGGAGAATTTATTCATTACCTCTTCCTTTTCACTCGGCTTCATTCTGCCGTGGACAATGCCTACGGGAATATTGGAAAATTCTCTGAGCATAAGCTCCGCCGCGTATTCCTCGGCGGAAGCGACATTATCAAGCTCTCCCTCTTCGACAAGAGGACATACTATGTAAGCCTGTCTGCCCTTGCTTATCTCATTCTTTATAAATTCATAAGCTCTTTTATGCTTTAACTCGTTAATCAGCATTGTTTTAACGGGTTTTCTGAACGGAGGGAGCTCGTCAATGATTGAAATATCCAAATCGCCGAACACAATCAGACCCAAGGTTCTGGGGATTGGTGTTGCGCTCATTACAAGCAAATGAGGATTTTCGCCCTTTCCGAGCAGCTTTGCTCGCTGAGCTACGCCGAAGCGATGCTGTTCATCGGTGACCGCCAAGCCTAAATTTTTAAATTCCGTTTTATCAGTTATCAGCGCGTGAGTTCCGATAATCAAATCAATCTCACCGCAGGCAAGCTGAGCCCTTATTTTTTTCTTTTCGGACTCCTTTAAGGCACCCGTGAGCAGGGCTACATTTATATCGGCGCTTTCAAAAAGTTTGCAAAAGGTATGGTAATGCTGGCGGGCGAGTATTTCAGTGGGAGCCATAAATGCAGCCTGAAAGCCGTTTTTAATAACGGTGTAGCAAACAGAAGCCGCCACCGCAGTCTTGCCCGAACCGACATCCCCCTGCACCAATCGGTTCATAGGGGCGATTTTTTGCGTTAAATCGGCAACACATTCCTCAACAACACGCTTTTGCGCCCGTGTAAATTCAAAAGGAAGAAGCTTTTCAAAATCAGTGGAAAAATCCTTATTGATTTTTATGCCGCTTTCTCCCCTGCTGTGCTCCCTCAAGCTTCGCATACCGAGATTTAAAACAACAAGCTCTTCTGTAACAAGGCGCCTGCGCGCATTATCGAGCGCATTGCTGTCGGCAGGAAAATGAATATCATTGAGAGCCTGTTTCAGACCGCACAAGCCGAATGTACGTCTAACCTGCTCGGGAAGGGGGTCCTTTATTTCCTTTGGCAAAAGAGAAAGCGCCTGTCTGACGGCATTTGCCGTGGTTTTGCTCGGAAGCCCGGCTGTTTGCTTGTAGGCAGGACGTATCACGGCGCCTTCGGAAACAAGAGAAAATGTTGGGGAAATCATTTGACCGATGTTATAATCAGCGGTGACCTTTCCGTAAAAATAATACTCTTTGCCGCTTTTGAGCATTGAGCTTATATATTTATTGTTAAAAAAGATGATTTGAAGCGTGCCGGTATCGTCATAAACCGTACCCTTTGAAATGATGCGACCGCCGCCGGTTCTTGAATTGACAATCTGAGTGCCGAGAACAGCCCTGATGCAGAACACTCCGCCGGACTCAAGATTTTCGATTTTTGTGACTGAGTTCCAGTCCTCATATGAGCGGGGATAAAAATTGAGCAAATCACCCACGCTGTATATTCCGAGTTTATTAAAAAGCGCGGCACGCTTGGCGCCTATTCCGCTTAAATCGGAAATCCGCATTTTGTAAAGTGAAGCCATTGCTATTTACCTTTCAAACAGAGATAAAACTTTCTAAAGAAGATACGCAAAAAGGGTATGATACAAAATCACACCCCCTTTTATTCTAAGAATTTAAATCGGAGCAACTCTCTGTCAAGCTAGCTTGAAACAGAGCTTTCGATAGATTGCAG
>JAJQDK010000029.1 GCA_021202245.1 Clostridiales bacterium | reverse complement strand
CTTATCAAGGGAATACCTCAAGGGGAAGGCTTGGATAAGCAGGAAAACGTCATCTTTCAGAAAGGCTTCCCCTTGAGGGGAAGCTGTCACGAGCGAAGCCGTGACTGATGAGGTGTAGGAGCTTCAGCTCCGTAAACATTATAAAAATATATTTACAGACGGCTGCGCCGTGTGGGAAATTATACGCTTGTACACAGTGGTATTCATTGCGAGGTCAAGGGAAGCATTTTGCATCTTAGGTTAAAACGGCTCAGCTGTTTTGGCCTTTGCCGAAGATGATGTACTTTCTGGCGAAAAAATTCCAAAGAAAAACAATAAATGTTGAAGCGATTTTTCCGATAATATAATATTTATCCTCGGCAATCAGCGAGCCGAAAACAGCGTTGGGCGCAAGAATATCGGTTGCCGCCCAAATAATGACGTCGTTCATCAAAAGCCCTATGACGCCTATCAGCGCAAAGGCAAGAAATTCAGCCAATTTGTTCGAAATTTTTGAATTTTTGAATATCCAGAATGTGCTTAAAAAATAATTGACGGCAAGTCCGCAGACAAACGATACGGTTGCGGCGAGAATTTCATTAAAGGAAAAACCCTCCACAAGCAAAATCATCACGCCGTAATCCGCAGCAAATGCAAGACCGCCGACAAAAATATAACGCAAAAACTGAATAAAACCGTTATCGGTGCGTTCAAATATAATTTTCTTTATGTTCATTTTTTGATTTCCTTTTTTGTAAAGCGGAGCTGAACGTATTTGTCCTTGCTTAATCCAAGCCGAAACAAGTCAATTGTGTCAGGCTTTATTCGTCAATAACAAAATTGTATAATAAAAGATTTAAAACAACTTAAACCGAAAACAAGACGGCAGGAAAACCTGCCGTCTTGACAAATTAAGAGGTCGTTTTAAGAAAGAGAGGGGAGCAAAATCGGAGCGGCGTAGTCAAATATGAGCACGGACGAAATTCCGCAGACAAAGCCGAGGAGCATACCTACAAAAACATCGCTGAAATAATGCACCCTGAGATATATTCTTGAAAAGCCTATCAATACGGTAAGAAGCAAAATAGGCAGAAATATTTCGGGCGTACCCTTCAGCAGCACAACGCCTGCAACCGCAAAGGAAACGGTGGTGTGACCGGACGGAAAGGAATAAAACCTCGGCGGAGAAACAAGCCAGTCCTCCTCATCAAGATTATGGCACGGGCGCACACGCCGTACAATATGCTTTAGGATAATTTCTCCCATCAAAAACGAAAAGCACATTGCCAATATCATATTCAAGCCCAACGCCCTCAGCTTGCTGTGCGCTGTAAAAAGCAGAGATATTACCCACCATACGGTGCCGAAGGTGCCTGCCTTGGAAGCGAGTATCATAATTATATTGAGCGACGGCTTGTGGATTTTCACGATAGACCGAATTATTTTGTTGTCAAAATTTTGAAATTTTTCTAACACAAATAAAACTCCCGCAAAACAAGTTATCTTTAGTTTGTCCGAATGATAAACATCGGAGCCGATATATACAGTATAACACAAGAATTTTATTTTGAACAGTGAATTTTATATTTTATCTGTTTTTTACATTTACTAAATGTGCTATTGACGGAATATCGGCGCCCTGAGAGCAGGTGGTGGGGCTCATAAGCGCTCCTGTTGCCGCAAACAAAATATTATTCAGTCTGCCGCTTGTCATATCGTTCAGAATTTTTGAACAAAGCACCGAGCCCGAACAGCCGCATCCGGAGCCGCCGGAGTGGACATCCTGCTTTTTTCTGTCGTAAATCATCAGACCGCAGTCGTTGTGGTTTGAGCTTATGTCAATGCCCTCCCGCTTTAACAGCTCATACAAAAGCTTGCTTCCCACCTCTCTCAAATCACCGGTTAATATTAGGTCGTAATCATTCGGCTTTGTTGAGGTGTCGTCAAAATAATCCTTCAGCGTCTGAGCCGCCGCAGGCGCCATTGCCGCGCCCATATTGTTGGCGTCCTTAACTCCCAGGCTTGCAATTCTGCCTACGGTTGCACGGGAAATGCAGGGTCCCTTTTTGGCGTTCTTTAAAATGCAGCAGCCGCTTCCGGTCACCGTCCACTGAGCTGTGGGAGTTCGCACTCCGCCGTATTCCATAGGGAAACGGTATTGCCTTTCGGCAGAGCAAAAATGCGACGAGGTTACGCACGCCGCAGCGCTTGCCGCACCGCTCTCGACAAACACGGAAGCCATAATAAGCCCCTGCGCCATTGTTGAGCAGGCGCCGTATTGACCGAGATAGGGAATATCGTAGTCAATCAGACCGAAGCTGGAGCCTGTGCATTGATTCAAAAGGTCGCCGGCAAAAATGTAATCTATTTCGTTTGCCCTTATGCCCGCCTTTTCAAGCACCTTGCCGACAGCCTCATACTGAAAACGGCTTTCCGCCTGCTCATAGGTGTCCTGACCGTCATAGCTGTCATAAATTACCTTGTCAAAGCCTTTTCCCAATGGACCCTCCGACTCACGCTTTCCGACCACCGAAGCATATCCGGTGATTGAGGGCATTTCTTCAAAACCGATGGTGTGTCCTCCGATTCTTCTTATCATAAAACAACTCCCCTTCACGTTTATTATCCGCAAAAGAGCAAAGCTTATTCCGCCTTGCAGCGTTAAGCCTTGTAATAATTTAATTCGGAGCAAAGCTCGCTTAAGCCTGCTGATTGGTTAAATCACCATGATTTGCAGGCTGCTCATAACATCGAGCGCAGCTTGGTTTTTGCAGTCGTCATTTGAAGCTACCGCTCTGCTGTCAACAATAATTTCGGTTTCTGGCTGTGCGGTTTTGGCAAGCACGGCGTTTGAAATTACGCAGATGTCAGTCACCACGCCGCAAAGCTCAATGCTTTCAAATTTTTTGCTTCTGAGATAATCAAACAGCTCCGCCGAGCCAAAGCTTGATTTAAAAAAGTATTTGTCCCCGGGACGGAGCCTTGAAGCGGTTTTTCCGTACAGGCGGTGACCCTCGGTACCCTCTGTGCAGTGCGCAATCGGAAGATGTCTGCCCTCAAGCGTATAAAGGTAATTGCCGTAATGAGTGTCAAATGTAAAAATAATTTCACCGCCGCCTTTTCGGCAGTTGTCAATCTTTTCGGCTATAATTCCGTCAAGTGATTTTGCTTTTTCAAAGCCGAGCGTGCCGGTTACAAAGTCCACCTGATAATCTATTGCAATCAAGCATTTTTTCATCTCAGACATCCTTTAACTCAACGGGATTTTCTTCAAAGCCCTCAAGCTTGAATTTTAATCCGCAGGTTGCGCATTCAAGGTACGGCTTACCGTTGTTTTTATCGTCCTGAATCAAAATCATTTGACTTTCGCAGAACGGACACAGCTTGTATTCGCTTTCTTTCATTTTATAAGACCTCCGTTTGTTTTATCTATAACTTATGCAAAGATGTCCCCTGCCGCTAAGGCGGCGGGTGCCGTTCATCATTTCAGCGGGAGTTGTAATCTCCCACTGAAACACTGAGGAGCTAACGCTCCCCTTTGCAAGCTGCAATCTATCGCAAACTCTGTTTCAAGCGAGCTTGACAGAGCGTTGCTCCGATTTAAATACAGTATACAACAGCCCGAGCGCAGTGTAAACAATTTTTTACTTTACAAATATTCAAAAAAATAATACTATATATGTGTAGGAAAAGAATATATGAAACGCGGCTTGGGCAAGCTTTTGAGCTTAATCTGAAAAAGCCGTGACGTTTCGTCCGGAGGTAATTATGAACGAAGAAAATTATTCTATGCTCTGCGATTTTTACGAGCTTACGATGTCTAACGGATATTTTAAAAACGGTTTTTATAAGAAAAACGTATATTTTGACCTGTCTTTCCGCAAGGTTCCCGATAACGGCGGCTTTGCCGTTGCCGCAGGGCTTGAGCAGGTGATAGACTATATAAAAAATCTGCACTTTGACGACGGGGATATTGAATATTTGAGAAGCAAGAATATGTTTGACGAAAAATTCCTCGATTATCTTAAGCGCTTTAAATTCAGCGGCGATATTTACGCCGTGCCGGAGGGCACTCCCGTGTTCCCCAATGAGCCTGTCATTACCGTAAAGGCTCCTGCGATTGAGGTGCAGCTGATTGAAACATATATGCTGCTTGTATTCAATCATCAAACGCTTATTGCGACCAAAGCCAACAGAATTGTGCGTGCGGCGCAGGGAAGAGCGGTTTTTGAATTCGGTTCACACCGTGCGCAGGGAGCAAGCGGCGCGGTACTCGGCGCAAGAGCTGCGTATATCGGCGGCTGCAAGGGCACGTCCTGCACGCTGACCGACGAGCTTTACGGTGTGCCTGCCGGTGGAACTATGGTGCACTCCTGGGTGCAGATGTTTGATAACGAGTACGACGCTTTTAAGACCTACTGCGAGCTTTATCCCGACAATACTACCCTGCTTGTCGATACCTACAATACGCTCAAAAGCGGAATTCCGAATGCGATAAAGGTGTTTAAAGAGGTGCTTGTTCCGCAGGGCAAGACGAATTTTGCAATCCGGCTTGATTCCGGCGATATTTCATATCTTTCAAAAAAGGCGAGAAAAATGCTCGATGACGCAGGTCTGCAATGCTGTAAGATTACGGCGTCAAACTCGCTGGACGAGTATCTTATCCGTGATTTGATGATGCAGGGGGCGCAGATTGATAATTTCGGCGTTGGAGAAAGACTGATAACCTCGGAAAGCTCGCCCGTGTTCGGCGGAGTGTACAAGCTTGTTGCGGTGGAGAGCGAAAGCGGTGAAATTGCGCCGAAAATCAAGGTCAGCGAAAACACCGCCAAAATTACTAATCCGCATTTTAAAAAGGTTTACCGCTATTATGACAACGAAAGCGGCAAAGCGCTTGCCGATGAGCTTTGCGTTTATGACGAAACCGTGGACGACAGCAAGCCGCATACTATTTTTGACTCAAACGCAGCGTGGAAAACAAAAACGCTTACGAATTTTACCGCCAAGGAGCTGCTTGTGCCGGTATTCAAAAACGGCGAGTGCATTTATAATTCACCGTCTATTGATGAGATTGCCGCATATTGCGAGGAGCAAATCGGGCTTTTGTGGGACGAGGTAAAGCGCTTTGAAAATCCCCACACCTATTATGTTGACCTTTCAAAGCGCCTGTATGAAATTAAAAATATTTTGCTCAATGTATATGAAATGTAACCGCTTCATCGTTTTTGCAGAAAAGTCAGTGACCGCCATAAAATTATACCGCAATTTATAAATGCCACACGTCCGTAGCGGCGCACAGTGGGTAGTGCTTAGTGTTTAGTGGATAGTGTGGAGTTAGGAGTGAGTTCGTAGCGGCGGTCAGTGACCGCCATTGCCGCAAATGCTATAATTATATTTTACGTATGCCACTGTGTACAAAGGTTCGGTTTATAGCATTTTCGTAGGGGCTGATATTATCTGCCCGCACGGCGCAGCCGTCCGTATAAGAATAAATTTTTATAATGTTCACGGAGCCGAAGCTCCTACACCTCATCAGTCTGCTCCGCAGCCAGCTTTTTCTGTGAAAACGGCAAACCCTTTGTCACTTCGTGACATTTCCCTTTTCAAGCAATGTCGTCAACTTAAGGGAAAGCGCAAAAATAATGTACAAAAAGGCAAGAAA
>JAJQDK010000071.1 GCA_021202245.1 Clostridiales bacterium | reverse complement strand
CCCATCTAACCCCTCCCGCGGAACCCGGCACCCCTAACCGCACGGTTGTTGCCGCCCGCGAACAGACAAAGGGCAAGGGCAGACTCGGCAGAGTGTGGCAAACAAAAAAGGACGACGGCATTGCCTTTTCGCTGCTGCTTCGCCCCAACCTTGCGCCGAGCGAAATTTCGGCGATAACTCCGCTTGCAGGCCTTGCCGTCTGCAAGGCGATAAGAGATTATACGGGGCTTGACTGCAAAATAAAATGGCCCAACGACATAATCATAGGGCGCAAAAAGCTTGTGGGAATACTCACCGAGATGAGCGCGGAATTTGACGCTGTTAATTATGTTATCACGGGAATAGGAATCAACGTGGAGCATACCGTGTTCCCGGACGACATCGCTTACAAGGCGACCTCGCTGCTGCTTGAAACAGGCAGACATATCGACAAAAACAGATTCCTCGCCTGCGTTCTTGAGCATATTGAGGATGAGCTTGTGCGCAATGACCTGGAGCTTACGTCCAATGCTGTTGACGAATACACACAGCTTTGCGCAACCGTCGGCAGAAACGTGACGTTCCGCAGAGGAACACGCACAGTGAACGGAATTGCCGTGGGAATAGCCGCCGACGGCGAGCTTAAAGTGATGCTTTCAGACGGCTCGATTGTCACCGTGAATTCGGGCGAGGTCACCGTTCAGGGCATATATTAAAAATTAAATATTTCACAAAGGCTGTCCGTTCGGGATAGCCTTTTTTTGTGTTGTTACAAAAGCAAACCATTAAAAACAAGCGTAAAAAAGTAAAATATTGTTGTCGCAAATTCTTTTCAAAGCATTATTTTAAGAAAACAAAATAAAAACATTAAAAAATATGTTGACACAACAGCACGGTTGGTATATAATGTCAAATGTTGGGCTTGCGCTGCTTTCAAAGCGTCGGGCGCCTTATTAAAAAACGAGGAAAATGTTCTATGAAAAATAAAGCCTTTGTGACAGTTAATAAACGGATAATATCATTTATATTGCTTGCAGTTTTGGGCACGATGAGCTTGTTTTCCGGATGCGGTACAAATGATGACGCAGGCAGCGTAAATACCGCTCTCTCAAGCTCAACTATGCCGGATTTTCAATATATGTTCAAATTAAATGGCGCGGCGGTTCCGACCCAAAAATCGGACAGCGGTTATTATAATGTATTGAGCGGGACGATTATTTATACCGATGCAGAAACATTGGCTTCCACTCCGCTCTGCAACAAGACGGACTGTCTGCATACCTCCGATTTTGAGGACTGCAATGCTAAAATCAATGATTTATTGGTCTGCTTTGACAGCTTTCAAATATACAGGGATCAGATCTACTATATCTCAACGGGCGCTGACGAAAACAGTGATGAGGATAGAATTTATTTAAAGAGCATTTCTCTTGACGGCGCAGAGAGAAGCACCGTGCTTACTTTTACAGATAAATTTATTTGCGATTGGTTTATTTATGACGGCTTTTTTTATTATCAAACTACGATAGATATTGAAAGCGGCGATTCGCAGACAATGTCAAGCAATTTTTACAGAGTTGATTTATCGACAAAATCCGAGGAAACCTTTATTGACTTTTCGGAGTTTGACGGACTTTTCGGAGTTGAGGGCTCTCTGCGCAATATATACGATAATTATATGTATCTTACGTTATACGGTTATTCAAGCGAGGATGATTATAATAAGCTGATTAGCGGAGAAGAAACGGATGATTCGTCAGCGGTGATAAAAATAATAAAATACAATCTGTCCGACGGAAGCTGCGCAGAGATTGACCCTTATAATAACGACTATGATTTTATCGGCTTCAGCGACGGTAAATTGGTTGGAGCCGATTACGGTGACGAAACTAAAAAAATTTGCATCACAGAGCTTGACGGTTCAAATCCTAAGGAAATAATCGAGGTAAACAATCTCTATAAGGTGTATTGTGACGACGATTATATTTATATTTACAATCAATCAGATTCGGACAGCAGCGACGGCTCAGAGCCGATTGAAGTGTATGACAAGGAAGGAAACAAAATATCCGAAGCTTATCTTCCGCAAATTGCAGCGGATAATATTGACTTTACTGCATTTTATGATGATTATCTGTGGTTTAGCTATACCGATGAGGATAACGACGGCAATACAGTGCTTTGTTGTCTGGATAAATCACAATTTCTTAACAATCAGGAGGAGTGTACATATCAAGAGGTATATAGGTATGAATAAAAAATTTTATCTTTCCTTAATTATAATTTGTCTTACTGCGGCAGCTTGCTTTTCAGGCTGCGGAGCAAACGAAATCAGCTTTTATATGGGGACCTCGGAAAATGCCGGAGAAAATGTAAAGCTTGAGCTTAATACACCTCGGAAGATAGAGCAGAATAAAGAAAAGACAGAGAATTCCGAGCTTGTTTTCAATGCAAACGGCGACGGAGAGTTTGACAGCATTTACCTTTGCTTCAGCGGCAATAATATTAAAAGCGTTGTCGGTACAAGCGAAAACAAAACAATATTATACGACGGCTACGATACGGTATCGCTCGGCGTTGACTATTTTTTGTTTTATTTTTATCCCGATGAATCGGAGGTTGACGAATATTATGACGCAGAGCTTGACTTGGAATCAAGATGGGACAAAGGCGAATTTGACGATATCAGGAATGTGTTTTTTAACGGCATGAGTATTTATGACATAAGCAGATTCAGAGAAGATGCCGATAAAATGATTGCTACAGTCGGCGCAAGCCTATACACCGTGGATGAAATGAATACGGAACAGGTGAGCAATGAATTTTATTATCTTGACCGAAAAAAAGAAGTTGACGAACAAATAGTTTACGCTGACATTTTTATGCTGACTGCGAGTGACAAAGAGTTTCCGGAAGATGATAATTATATTATTCAGGGCGAATCGGTTGAAACCAACACTGACATTGAGCAGGACAGCTTTATATATAGATATGAAAAGCTTTTTTATAATTCACAGCAAGCCGCATTAGAAAGCAAGGGCAGCTTTGACTATGATGATTTATCGGGAGAAACCCTTGAAATGACAGTTAATTACAGGGATAACACATCGCAAAGCTATAAAATTGAAATTGCTTTTGATGAAGAGGGCAATATTACGGCAGAGCTCGGTGAGTAATATGATTTTAGTTTTTTATGAAATTAAAAAGGTGTTGTGCAAGAAAGTGTTTATCATCATTCTTGCACTTTGCTTTGCGCTGAATATAGGAATTTTCTGTTATATGCAAAAAAGCGGTGATTACAGCCAATTTGTATTTTCTGATTTTTCATCGGTGGCGGAAGAATATACCGACGTTACGCTCGATGAAGCGGAAGCTATGATAGAAAATGAAAATAAAGCGTATGAGATACTCGGCGTTATGGAGGAGGCATCATATGCCGAATCGACAGAACAAATGGATGAGCTGCTCAATATTTTGTCGGAATATAAAGAAAGCCTGCCCTCTGCATATGAGTCGGCGGAGAATATGTTCAACGGCACCGATTATGACGAGAACCGCGAAAGCTATATTTTTGAATTGTCATCGCAGGTTGATTACATAAATTCATATCCGACATTTATCAAAGAGATGAAGAACAGGGCTGATGAGCAGTCCGCTGTTTCAATTTTCAGCAATAGGGACGATTTTTCTTATAAAAATCTCTATAAGACTGCGGAGGATTATGAGCATTTGTCTGAGGTCAGGCTTAGCTTGGGAAATGATATTCCCGTGACCGCCGCATCGGACTACACAATAACCGACTGTTTTTTGATTGCAGTTGTTCTTCTTGCCTGCGTGTATTTGTTTAATCAGGAACGTGAGCTGGGGCTGTATAACCTTGTGCGTTCCCAAAAGCACGGCAGACTTGCCGCCATTGCAGCAAAGCTTGCGGCGCTGTTTATTGTTACGGCGGTAATTGCGGTTATATTTACTGCAAGCAACTATGCCGTAAGCTCTTATTTATACGGAACTACTGACTTCGGGCGCACAATACAGTCAATCTCGGATTTTCGCAACTGTACGCTTAATATCAGTGTGGGCGGTTTTTGTTTGCTGACCGTATTGTGGAAAGCGTTGTCAATGATTGCTGTTTCTTCGATATTCGCTTTGCTTTTTATTGCGTTTTCAAATCCCTCCGTTATGTACATAGCAGGCATAGGGCTTACGGCTGTTGAGTACATCTTAAAAAATCTTATTTCTTCCGATACAGCCTTTAGCTATTTTAAATATATAAACCTCTTTTATATGCTTGACGGCAAAAGCTTTTGGGGAAGCTATTTGAACCTGAGCATTTTCTCAAATCCCGTAACGGTGTGCATTGTTGATATTATCGTTTTTTCTGCGGCGCTTGCCGCTTGCGTTACGGCAACATTATTGCTCTTTACTTTTAAGGCGCAGAATAAGCAGGTGTTTTTTGCCTCAAAATTTTTTGAAAGGCTTCGCTGCAAAACCACGGGAACAAAAGGCAGCGTGAGCATAATCGGCGGAGAAGCCTATAAATATTTTATCCTGAATAAAACGGCTGTGATTTTTGCTGCGGTGCTTGCTTTCGCAGTGTTCTCTTCTCTTGCTCAGCAGCATTATCCCTATGAGGTTAAGTTTGATGTGGCATACAAGGAATATATGGAGTTTTTTGAGGGCGAGATAACTCCGGAAAAAGAGGAGTATCTGTCAAAGGAGCAGGAGTATTTTGATAAGCTTAACGCGCGGCTGGCAGAAATAGCCGAGGACAGCTCACTTTCGGAAAATGCCAAAAACGTGGCGGAAAACACTATCAGCAGTATTTTGGAAACAAAAGGCGAAGCGTTCAGCCGTATATATGAGCAGTATGAGCGCTTGCTTGAATTAAAGGACAGCAGTATTGATGCAAAATTTATAGATGAAAACCTGTACCCCGATTTTGTGTTCAACTCGTCCGAGGAGTGGAGCAGGCTTGCCCTGTCAATTTTGCTGCTTATTACGACAATTCCGTTTTTGATTACGGTCGATTACAAGGGAGAAATGATTAACCTTATCCGTTCAACAAAAAAACGGAAAGCTGAGATTGATTTTTTGCAAGTATTTTTTAGGTCTTTGTTCACTGTCTGTTATATTCATATCAATTTACGCGCCGTATCTGATAAGCTTTATAAATACATTCTCAACCGGCAGCCTGGGCACACCGATTGTATGTATGGATATATATCGGGACACCGGCGGTGAAATCAGCGTGTTGGGCGCATTTCTGCTTAATTCGGCTTACTATCTTGCAATTATAGCTTTTGCCTATTCTGCGGTGACGCTTATTTCGGTGTCGGTAAAAAGCCATATGCTTTCAATTATAACCTCAAGCATATTTTTAATTATTCCCTGCTTAATAATTTATTCGTTCCGTACATTGAGAGCGGGAGTAATATTCTACGGAGAATATGCTGCGTGTGCGGTTTTGATTATTGCGGTGTGTATATTAGCTGCCGCCGTTTGTCTGCTGCTTGCCGGATTGAAGTTTACAAACACGAGAATAATGAGGAAAAATCGCAGGATATAACTTATGCAAAGATGTTCCCCGCCACTAAGGCGGCGGGTGCCATTCATCATTGCAAGCTGCAATCTATCGCAAGCTCTGTTTCAAGCGAGCTTGACAGAGCGTTG
>JAJQDK010000103.1 GCA_021202245.1 Clostridiales bacterium | reverse complement strand
TTTTTTTGTTCAATCGGTCTTTTTCGGTTTTGAACATAATAATTTTTTGAAATTCCTGCTTCATCCGCTGTGTGTTAACCGCGTTTTGAATTAGCCTGCGCATTATGCCGCTCCTTTCGGGGCGTTTTTTTTCGGGAGATATGTTTAAATGTAAAATTCGTAAAGAATATTTTGAAAATTTCGCCGTTTGTAAAGGAAATGTACTTTTGATGTAAATTGTTTATCAATCTTATTGACCCGAGTATATTTAGGTCATATAATTTTGTAGAAATTTGAAAAAATGCAAAAATACAGAATACGGTGAATATAATGGTCGAAAAACTTCCGCTTGATTTTGTGCGAAAAATTTACAATTTACTTACTACAGGCAATGACGACGTTAATTTTTATTGTATGTGTCTGCAAAACCAAAATCGTGAAGCGGCAACGAACAGCCCGGTGAAATTTGCGCTGAGCCTTATTAAAATAAATATTATGTGCAGACTTCCGTTTTCAAAGGATAGGATTTTTTCCGCTGAAATCGGAAACACATATTTATCGGAAATTTTTGTTCGCCCGGCAATCAGTGAAACTGCGTCGGGTATGCTTGACAATGCAGAGGTTATTACCGATATTTTCGGCAGCGCGTTTACAGTCGTTATCAGCCGTGAGGAGCTGTTTGAGAATATAGAAGCTGAAACGGGAGTACACGGATTTGCCCGGCTGAGAAGCGAATGCGACGACTGCAAAATTCCGCTGAAGAATATTTACAGAAAAATCAACAATGAGCTTAACACCTCGGTTGATTATAAAATAGAGCTTAACGAAATTGCGAAACACCTCTTCCCCAACAAATATGTAATTAGGCTCTTGGATATTGCAAAATGCAATAATATGAGGGTATGCGCAGTTGTAAACACAAGCTATCCCGGAGAGCTTGTAAAGGGGATTTTAAACAGGTATGAAATACACCCGGATGAGCTTTATATTTCCTGCGAGGATGAAATCGACATTAAAAACGATATAATCAAAAATCCGGCATTCACCTGCATATTGAGCAGCGATTACAAGGGATTTATAAAGAAGTTTACAAAATACGGCTGTAAGCCCCTCTATTACCGCAACCCTAACGTCCTTATGGAGAGAACCGAGCATCCGAGGATAAGTGACGAATTCAAGAAAATCTACGATACGATATGCGGACTGAGATTGTTTAACGGCATTAAGCGAATGAGCCGAGAATATGAGCTTTCTTACCTTTGCATTGCTCCGGCTGCAGTGGGATTTGCTCAAAGGGCAGCCGAAAAGGCTGACAAGGGAGAAAAAATTATTTGTCTGTGCGATGAGCATTCAGTATTCGGATTACTGATGAGCAAGCTTGCCGAAAAGACGGAAAATGTTATCTATTTTCCTTGGTCGGCTCTGGCTGCAAGCAAATACAAGCCTGTGGATAAATGGGCGGAAATAATTGAAGAAATGCCTGTTTTTGATAATGCGGAGTCGGGAGTTTTTGACCCGTTGTTAAGATATCCGGTGTCAGAGTCCGCGCAAATTCAAAGCCCGGCAACCTTTGCGCAGATAATGGCTACTGCGTGGAAGGACAAAACGAGCAGCGGGGTTAACTCGGCTGTTGAAAGGCTTGTTTCGGGAACGGATAAGGTTGTGATTGCAGACCCGATTGCAGGTAATTGCAGCTCGGCGGAATTTTGCGGGATTCTTGAAAGCGTAAGCGCAAATACAGTTTATAATTGCCTGACAATGAGCAATTACCTTGACGGCAGAGATACGGATTTGAAGCCGCTGGCACGCATAATGCAGGGAAACAAACCGCTGCTGTATCAAATTGACGGCGAGGATAAGAAATGGATTTATCAGGAAAAGCTCAGCAGGTCAAAGCTAAGGGAAATTTATAACGCAATCTACGACTTTGCCGATGATTTTTCGGATTACATAAACGGCTGCGGAAAGTATTTTATTTCGGGTAAAGACGCCTGCAAGCTGTATTGCAGGGCATTGCCTGCTCTTGCGAAAAGGGATTGAACGGAGGGAATGAATTGGTACTGTATCAGGCATCAACTATGTATCACCTGCTGTGCTGTATTACTCATAAGCTCGCTTACAACGACAATGAGGAATCCGAGCTGCTTATGCTCGAATATATAAAGCCGCTCAAGGAGCGCAAGGCTTTTTACGAAAAGCTTATGAAATACGGTTTTTTCACAAGGGTGCGCTATGTGCCCGAACAGCAATTTAAGCTGAAGAAGGGCATTGCGCTTGATGAAAACAGCACGGAGAAGCAAATAAATACCGTAATTGACAATATATCATCCGCATTTGTCGGCTGGTTTGGCGAGGATATTAAAAAATACAGAGAAATTTATGTGGCCTCAGACCAACACTCGCTCGGCATTTTTCTGATAAAGAATAAAATTCCCTACACTTATATGGAGGATGCAGGCGGAATGTTATCCGAGCAGTCAAGATATTTGTCAATTACAAGGAGCAACAACCTGACGAACCACATTATCAACGAATACCTCGGCTGCGCAGGACGAAACAGCTGTGTTAAAGCCAAGCTGTGCAATCTGAAGCAGCAGCAAAAGGGATTTTATGACGAAAAGGCGGTTGACTTTTCCATTTATGAAACCTATAAAAATATAATTCCGGATAAAATACCCGTTGTGCTTAACTTTTTCGGTAATATAAGCACGGCAATCAAAAGCGACAAAAAATCTGCCTGTTTCTAACTCAGGACTTAAACACGCTGAAAATTAAGGACCTTGACCTTCAGGAGCTGATAATGACAACGCTCGTTGACTACATTTGCCCTGATTACACGCTGATGATTAAGCCCCATTCAAAGGACAGGTGGCAAAATTACGGCAGAATTTTCCCGGACGCAAAGCTTATTGAAAAATCTTTTCCGTCGGAGCTTTTGCCCTTTACCGCCGACGGAGAGTTAGAGCTTGCCCTGACTGCAAGCTCAACCTCAATCAGGGGCGTTGCAGAGTTTGCGAAGCGCTCATATTACTTTACCATGGAGATTGAAACCCACCGCGACAGAATTGACGATATGTATGTCGCCGTGGAGGTGCTTAAGGAAATAGGAATTAAAGACGGAGTTTGTGTGCGCAACATAAATGAAACTCAGATTATAAATTTCCTTGACAATTCCGGAATAAAAACAGACGGAGAGGAAATTCTGATTGACAGCGGTATAAGCAAGCAGTGCAATACCGATGTATCGGACTACAGGCTTGCCCTGTGCTTGAACCTCGGCAATGTCTTAAACTTCAATCCGAAAAACAATATTGACACGCTCTTTATAATCAGCGCGGATATTATTCCCCGGGAGGGCAGTCTTGCGCAGGAAAAGAGAATTTTGATTTTTGCATACTGTAATGACGGCAAAACAGCCGAAAAGCTTTTAACGCTTAAAATGGCAAGAAAGCTGAAATATACTAAGGCTGAAATAAATATATCCTGCAAAAAAGCGGAAAACGAAAGCTTTGACAGGCTGACGGCTAAGCTGATGCGGGACCTGGAATGGGAGGAAAATTAAGTGAGTAAAAAGACAGTGGCATTTGTGCCGATGAAGCTGAACAACGAGCGCCTGCCCGGTAAAAATACAAAGGCATTTGAGGGCGGAAAGCCGTTGCTGACATACATTTTATCAACGCTGACTAAGGTGAGAGGAATTGATGAAGCGTATGTGTACTGCAGCAACGAAGAAGTAAAGCAATATCTGCCCGACGGAATTAAATTTTTGAAACGCAGCGAGAGCCTTGACACAAGCTCCACACTGATTATTGAGGTGCTAAAGGCCTTTGCAAAGGACGTGGATGCAGATATATATGTGCTGGCGCACGCTACCGCTCCGTTTATTAAAAAAAGCACGATTGAGCAGGCTGTAGATAAGGTAAAGAGCGGAGATTACGATTCAGCCTTTACCGTTAAGCCCGTGCAGGAGTTTTTGTGGATTGACGGCGAAGCAAACTATGACACAAATAAAATTCCTCGAACGCAGGATATTAAGAATACCTTTGCGGAAACGACAGGACTTTATGTGTACACCAAAAAGCTGATTGAGGACGGCAGACGAACGGGAAGCAATCCCTGCGGTATACCTGTTGATTTTATTGAAGCTACGGACATAAACGAGCCGATTGACTTTGACCTTGCACAGGTGATTTTTGATAAATACATTAAATAAAACGGCGGGTGCATAAAACAAAGCCGCTGACAGCAAAAGCAGAAAGTGAAGATAATGAATAATATAAAAATTCTGGACTGTACCCTGCGTGACGGAGGGTATGTAAACGATTGGCATTTCGGAAAGAAAGCCATTGAAACGATACTTTTTAATCTGTCAAAAGCCAACACTGATATTATTGAGTGCGGATTTCTTACAAATAAGCCGTATGATGCGGATTATTCTCTGTTCAACAGCGTGGAGGCGCTTGATGAGCTGATAAGCACCGAGAGCAATTCGGAAACAATGTACGTTGCTATGATTGCTCTGGGTGAACGTGAAATTAACCCCAAGCTGATTTCAGACTCAGCAAAAGGTCCTATTGACGGAATAAGGCTGACCTTTCATCCTAACGAGATTGAGCGTGCATTTGAATATGCCGAGATAATAAAAGAAAAGGGTTATAAGCTGTTTATGCAGCCCGTCGGAACAACCAATTATACAGACAAGCAGTTTATAGACCTGCTTGAACGCATAAACAAACTGGAGCCTTATGCCTTTTACATAGTTGACACCCTCGGCTTGATGTATAAAAAGGATTTGCTGCGACAGGTTTTTCTGGTTGACAATAACCTTAAAACCTCAATCAAGCTCGGATATCACTCTCATAATAATCTTCAGCTTGCGTTTTCAAACGCACAGGCGCTTGCCGAATACAATACGGAGCGTGAAATAATAATAGACTGCAGCGCTAACGGTATGGGCAGAGGAGCCGGTAACCTATGCTCGGAGCTGCTGATGAATTATCTGAACAGCACCTACAGCACCAAATACGACGTGCTGCCGATACTTGAAATAGTGGACCGCTACCTTGTCCCCATTTCGCTGTCTGCGCCGTGGGGATACAGCTCTGCATATTTTTTGTCGGCTTCAAGCAACTGCCACCCGAATTATTCGTCATATCTTATGTCCAAGCATTCTCTTTCGATGTCTGCGATTGCCAATATTCTGGAGCAGATACCCAAGGAAGAAAAGAGATTTTTTAACAAGGCGCTCATTGAAAAAATTTATCAAAGCTATCAGAGTAACGCCGTTGACGATGTTGAAACAATAAGCAAGCTGCGCAAAAGACTTGACGGCAAGGAAATATTGGTAATAGCTCCGGGCAAAAGCGTAAAATCAAAAAAGGAAAGCATCCTGAAATACATATCTAAAAAAGAGCCTTATGTGATTTCGGTAAACTTTATCCCCGACTTTGCAAAACCGGATTTAGTTTTTGTGGGCAATGCTCTCAGGTACAAGGAGCTGCAGGACAAGGTGGATTACAAAAAAATCGGTATTCACCTCAAATATTCCTAATCTGCCCAAAAAGGCTGTTAAGGTGAATTACTCTGAGCTTATAAACGCTTCGAGCGACGCTTCAGACAGCTCGGGTATGATGATTTTAAAGCTGCTGAAAAAAGCCGCCGTTAAAAGCGCAGCGCTTGCGGGATATGACGGAGTCGCAAAGAAAGACTCTCGGCATCT
>JAJQDK010000123.1 GCA_021202245.1 Clostridiales bacterium | reverse complement strand
CGGAGCAGACTGATGAGGTGTAGGCGTGCAACGCCGTGTAACCTAATAAAAACTAAAATTTAAATTCATCAATTTTGAATTTGCATTTTAACGTACATAGCTTTATCAAATGTTATAATTTGGATTAAAACATCCTGCCTTTACCTCGGGCAGATACTATCAGCCCCTACAAAGTCGATAGTAAATATACGCTTGCACACAGTGGTATATGTTCATATAACTATACCGTTTGTATCTGTGGCGCACACTGTTTGCCGCTACGAAATCACTCCAAACTCCTCACTGCACACTCCAAACTCCTAACTCCAAACTACCCACTAAACACTAAACACTAATCACTACCAACTGACCGCCGCTGCGAACGTGTGATAAATTCAGCGTATCATCGCAAAGGAAGCTGCGGCATAATAATTTTAACTCAACACTCCAAACTCAACACTCCAAACTCAAAACTCAAAACTCTAAACTCCTCACTAAACACTACCCGAAGGGGTTGAAAATTTATCCTTTCATTGCAGGAAAAGCGCCGATTTCAATGTTTTTAACTCTTTTTTTACAAAACTGTATCCTAAATTAAATTTTTGTGATATAATTAAGAGGAATGTATTTAAACAAGGGGCTTTCCCTGAGTTTTACTCGGAGCAAAGCCCGATGTAAGCTCGCTTAATATCGGCGAATAGGTTATTTCGAATAAATAATCAAAATGACAAATCAGAGGATTTTATTATGGACAACAAACGCAGCGAAGCAAAATCGGACGTAATATCGGGGCGAAACCCCGTGAGCGAAGCCATAAGAAGCGGCAGACCGATTGACAAAATTTTGGTTGCCCGCGGAGAAAAAAGCGGCGCAGTCGTGGGCATACTTGCCAAGGCTCGTGAAAAGCAAATCCCGATAAAGGAGGCTGACCGCACCAAGCTTGATTACATAAGCGGCGGCGCAGCTCACCAGGGAATTGTCGCCTTTGCGGCAGTCAGAGATTACTCAAGCGTTGAAGATATTTTTGAATATGCGCAGTCGCTCGGCGAAGCGCCGTTTATCGTGGTTCTTGACGAGATTGAGGACCCTCACAACCTCGGCGCCGTCATCCGCACGGCGGAATGTGCCGGAGTTCACGGAATTATTGTTCCCAAACGCAGAAGCGCAGGGCTGAGCTACACAGTGGGCAAAGCCTCTGCCGGCGCTGTGGAATATATGCGTGTTGCCCGTGTTACCAATATCGCAAGCCTGATTGACGAGCTCAAGGAGCGCGGCGTGTGGGTTTACGGAGCGGATATGAACGGAACCGATTACAAAGACTGTGATTTTTCCGGCGCGTGCGCAATAGTAATCGGCAACGAGGGCAAGGGTATATCACGGCTTGTGCGTGAAAAATGCGATGTAATTGTATCGCTGCCCATGAAGGGCAAAATCAATTCTCTAAATGCCTCGGTTGCAGCCGGAATATTGATGTATAAGGCTATGGGCGACAGATAAAGACAAACAAATTCAGCAGCCCCTATCCGAAAAGGTGTGCCGTCAACTTAAGGAAAATAAGGTGTGTAAATTCATTGCTGCATCCCGTGGCTCCCTCTGACGAGGGAGCTGTCGACGAATGTCGACTGAGGGAGAGAAGGCTTTTCCGGTAAACGTCGGCAAAAGCGAAGCATAGTAAGCGTTTCCTTTAATGAAATATACGGCTGTTTTATGATACACAACATCAAAATCTTACGTTTTCTCTCCCTCCGTCACGCTTTGCGTGCCACCTCCCTCGTCAGAGGGAGGCACGAAAATGGCACAAATCTTTAAGTTGATGACATTGATAAGGGAATACTCTCGTCAGAGGGAGGTACGAAAGAAGCACTAATTCTTAAATTGACAACATTGATCCGAAAAGGAATTACAAAAGGAAGGAGTGTCGGTCTTGTCATACGATAAAGACGAAGAAAAGCGCAAAATCTACGAAAAAGAGCTTGAAATAGAAAGCATTCTCGAAGAAACCCATTACCTTGCCGACCAGGAGGAAATGGAAAAAACCGCTCAAAAATATCGTGCCAAGCCCAAAATGGACGAAATTTTCAGCAATGCAAGCAAAAAGCCCCGTCTGAAAAACGACAGTCCGCTCGACGTGGACGACGTTGAAATCGCCGAAGAGGTTCCTGATTTTAAAAATACTATTGTGGGCGAAAAAAATGCCGCAACCATGCAGGCTTCTCTGATGATGGACGGAAGCGATGAGGAGGTTATGACCCCCGAAGAGGCTAAAGCGGCGGCTGAAAAGAAAGCACAAGAAAAAAAGGCTGAGAAAAAAAGAAAGGCTGAGGAGCGTGCCGCCGAGGAAAGGGCAAGGCTTGAAGAGGCGGCAAGGCAGGCGGCTGTTGAGGACAACAAGATTGTCACTCTTACTCCCGAATACGACAGGCAAACCCTTTTTTCAAACGAGGTGCTCAATGAGGTTGAGCAGTTCAAGGACGACGACGCTCACATTGAAAGCATTTCCTCCATTGACGTTGACCTTAACGCCGAGGAATACATAAAGCAGGAGGAAGCAAAAAAAGAGGAAAACAAGAGCCGTTATGAGGAGCTGTTTAAGATAAACAATTCACCCGACGGCGTGCCGGTCAAAAAGGTAGTTGCAAAGGTTCCCGTATACAAAATCGATAAGCCGCGCGATTTGCTTAACGTAAAGGCAGGAAGGTTTTCCGAGGTGCTTGAGAACGAGTACGAGGAATACATACACTCAAAAAATCCCTCTGTGATAACTCACGTCATCAAGCCCGAGCCGGAGCCTGAGGAGAACGAGGACGAGGAATCCGCCGACAGCCACTCGGCAAAGGAAAGGGTTGTTTCGGCGGTTGTGGGATTTTTCTCAAAGGACGAATCCGACGACAGCGACACCCGCAAGGAATCCGGCAAGACCGTTGAGGACTACACCGGCGAGGACGACGAAAAGAGCATAATGGCAGAGCTTAATATGAACATAAGAAAGCTCTTTATGAGGAGCCTGCTCACGGGAATTATCGCTGCAATTTCGGTGGTTCTCACTGTGGTTACGAGAATTTTCCCCGAGGCTATCTGCTCCGTAATTTCATTTGCGCCCGTAGCCTATGCGGTGCTTAATTTTGTACTGATGGGCTTTTCGCTCTTTATAAACCGTGTTGCTATGGCAGGCGGACTTTCTCCCCTTATCCGCCTCAAGGGCAATTCCGACACCGCCGTTGCCGTCAGCGGCATAGCCTCCATGCTGCAAACCATAGTTTCCTTTTTCTGCTTGGGCGATATAACAAGCTTTAATGTAAACTACTTTTGCGTTATAACTCTGATTGCGTTTTTTGCAAACAATATAGGCAAGCTGATTATGGTGCTGAGGGTCAAGGACAATTTCCGTTTTGTTTCGTCAAAGGGACAAAAATATGCCGCCAAAATCTACAACAACGAATCGGTCGCAGCTCAGATGATGAGCGGAACCGCAGCCGAAAAGCCTATCATAGCCTATCAGCACAAAACGGGCTTCCCCTCAAATTTTCTCAAAATTTCCTATGCTCCCGACCCCAGCGAGGACCTTGCTTCTAAGCTTGCGCCCGTTACAACCGTCGCTTCAATTATAATTGCCGTTATATACGGCGCAGCAAAAATTTCCTTTGCCGATGCAATCAACACCTTTGCGCTTATGGCAGCCGTTTCAATTCCCGCAGCAACTCTGCTTGCGGTCAATATACCCATTCGCAAGCTATGCAAAAAATGCCTTTCGTTCGGCGCTATGCTTGCCGGCTATCCGTCTATCAAGCAATTCGGCGACAGCACCGCAATTATGCTTGACGCAAACGAGCTTTTCCCCCGTGACTCGATTACTCTTGAGGGAATAAAAACCTATGAGGACTACAATGTGGACGAGTCCCTGCTTTGCGGAATAGCAATTTTGAAAGAAGCGCAAAACCCGATTGCAAACGTATTTGACAGCGTTGTAGCCGAAACGGACGAAACGCTCCCCGAGGTTGAAAGCGTGCTGTATGAGGATAATATGGGGCTTGTGGGCTGGATTAACAGCGAGCGAATACTCGTGGGCTCCCGTGACCTTATGGCTAAATACAACGTGGAGGCTCCCCGTATAGAATATGAGGAAAAATACACCTCCGAGGGCAAGCAGGTTACATATCTTTCAAGAGCGGGCAGACTTATTGCAATGTTTGTTACCCGCTACCGCGCGGACGCCGAGCTTAAGTCCGAAATGCAGCGTGCGGAAACCAACGGCATAAGCTTTTTAATCAGGACAACGGATTTCAATATAACAAACGACCTCGTAGCAAAGCTGTACGATTTGTTCTACCGCAGCATAAGAGTGCTGCCCACAGGGCTCGGCAGCGTGCTCAAGGAAACTCAGTCGGTCAGGGAGGAAAGCTCAAGGTCATACCTTATTACGGGCGGCAAAACCTCTTCCCTCTCCCGTGCGGTATCGGGCTGTGTAAAAATCACTCATAACATTTCCCTGGCTATTGTCATTCAGCTTATTGCGGCAATTCTCGGTATTCTGCTCTCGGCAACGCTCTCGCTGTATGCCGGAGTGGGCGTAATGGGCTCGCTTGAGGTGCTGATATACGTCCTGTTTTGGTCAATAGCAACCATAGCGGCGCCTGCGCTGCAAAAGGACTGACCCTGCCGGTTTGATTGGAATATAAAGGAAGGATGTTTTTAATGAAAATTGCTCCGTCACTTTTATCCTGTGACTTTTCAAAAATGGGAGAAGAAATCAAACGAATAGACAAATCGGGTGCGGATTGGATGCACCTTGATGTTATGGACGGTCATTTTGTTCCGAACATCACCTTCGGTGCTCCAGTAATCAAGGCTGTAAGAGGATTTTCAGACAAGCCGTTTGACGTTCATCTGATGATAAGCGAACCGCTGAAATATATAGACGACTTTTCGGATGCCGGCGCGGATATAATTACCTTTCACATTGAAAGCAGCTCCGACCCCGAGCAAACGATTGAAAAAATCAGAAGCAGAGGAGTTAAGCCCGGCTTGGTAATTAAGCCGAACACTCCGGCAAAAGCGGTGTTCCCGTATCTTGACAAAATCGATTTGGTGCTTGTAATGACGGTTGAGCCCGGCTTCGGCGGTCAGAGCTTTATGGAGAATATGCTCCCTAAGGTGAAGGAAATCAAGGACGAGTGCAGAAGGCTCGGAATTGATATGCCGGTTGAGGTTGACGGCGGAATCGGCGAAGGCACTATTGCAAAGGCGGCAGCCGCCGGAGTTGACATCTGCGTGGCAGGCACAGCCGTATTTAAAGCCAACGATGCGGCAAAAGCAATACAATCATTAAAAGCATTGTGCAAATAACCCATACATCTGTATACATACTCAAGCAGACGGAAATACTCCGCCTGCTTTGTTTTTTGAATGAATGTTGAGTTAAAATATTATGCCGCAGCTTCCTTTGCGATGAATCACTTAATTTATCACACGTTCGTAGCGGCGGTCAGTTGGTAGTGCTTAGTGCTTAGCGTTTAGTGGGTAGTGTGGAGTGAGTCCGTAGCGGCGAACAGTGTTCGCCACAGATACAAACGGTATAGTTATATGAACATATACCGCTGTGTGCAAGCGTATATTTACTATCAACCTTGTAGGGGCTGATATTATCTTTTCTGCGAAAACGGCAAACCCTTTGTCACTTCGTGACATTTCCCTTTTCAAGCAATGTCGTCAACTTAAGGAAAATACGGAGTATAAATTTATTGCACGCAG
>JAJQDK010000147.1 GCA_021202245.1 Clostridiales bacterium | reverse complement strand
TTCTATTGGAAGCAGGTTTGCATCGGTGTTGTTCTCTTTGGTCAGACTCTCTATCATCTGCTGCTTTTGAGCCTTTGAAAGCTTTTTAGTATTTTTAAACTCACTGTCGCTGTGAGTGGAAATTTCAAGTATATCGCTAACCTTTTTGACAATCGTCCGGGGAGTGATTCCGTGCTCCTCGTTATATTTTTGCTGAAGCTCACGGCGGCGCTGTGTTTCGGTAATTGCAACGCGCATTGATTCTGTGACGCTGTCGGCATAAAAAATTACCGTACCCTCGCTGTTGCGCGCGGCGCGTCCCGTTATCTGGATAAGAGAGCGTGCGCTGCGGAGAAAGCCCTCCTTGTCGGCATCAAGAACAGCCACAAGCGAAACCTCCGGAATATCAAGACCCTCACGCAGGAGGTTGATTCCGACAAGCACATCAAACTCGCCGAGGCGCAAATCACGCATTATTTCCATACGCTCCACCGTATCTATATCATGGTGCATATATCTGACTCTTATACCCATTGTTTCAAGATAATCGGTCAAATCCTCAGCCATTTTTTTGGTTAGAGTAGTAACAAGCGTGCGCTGATTTTTGGCGGCACGGACGTTGATTTCGGACACAAGGTCATCAAGCTGACCCTCTGTGGGACGAACCGAGATTTCGGGGTCAAGCAGTCCCGTCGGTCTGATAATCTGCTCCGCAACTACCTTGCTTTTTTCAAATTCAAAATCACCTGGAGTTGCGCTGACAAAGACAACCTGATTGATTCTTTCGTAAAACTCATCGAAATTAAGCGGTCGGTTATCGTAGGCGGACGGAAGTCTGAAGCCATAGTCAACAAGACTTTTTTTCCTTGCTCGGTCGCCTGCGTACATTCCCCTGACCTGCGGCAGAGTAACGTGGGATTCATCGACAAACAAAAGAAAATCCTTCGGAAAATAATCAAGCAGTGTAAACGGAGAGGAGCCGGGCTTTCTACCGGACAAAATTCTCGAATAGTTTTCAATTCCGCTGCAAAATCCGATTTCCTGAAGCATTTCCATATCATAATGCGTGCGCTGTTCAATCCTTTGAGCCTCAAGAAGCTTACCGTTTTCTCTGAAATAAGCAAGCCTTTGCTGAAGCTCCTCTTCAATTTGAGCAAGAGCGACTTTCATTTTATCCCTTGACACAATGTAGTGAGAGGCGGGATAAATTGCAGCGTGCCTTAACAACGCCTTGAGCTCGCCCGTGAGAGGGTTAATCTCGGAAATTCTGTCAATCTCATCGCCGAAAAACTCAACACGAATGACGGAATCGCTTGACGCAGCCGGAAAAATCTCAACCACATCGCCGTTTACTCTGAATTTATTTCGTATAAAATTTATATCGTTGCGCTCATATTGAAGCTCAACGAGCTTTTTAACAAGCTCATCACGGCTTTTTTGCATACCCGGGCGCAGAGAGATAACCATATTGCGGTAATCTATAGGATCACCGAGGCTGTAGATGCAGGAAACCGAAGCAACAATAATTACGTCACGGCGCTCGGACAATGCAAGCGTAGCGCTGTGGCGAAGCTTGTCAATTTCATCGTTTACCGCGCTGTCCTTTTCAATGTAGGTATCGGTCTGCGCAACATATGCTTCGGGCTGATAGTAGTCATAATAGGAAACAAAGTATTCCACCGCATTTTCGGGGAAGAACTCTTTAAATTCACTGCAAAGCTGCGCCGCAAGGGTTTTGTTGTGCGCAAGCACAAGAGTAGGGCGCTGTTCACGTTCGATGATATTTGCCATGGTAAAGGTTTTTCCCGAACCGGTAACGCCGAGCATAGTCTGTTCCTTGTTGCCTGCGTCAATGCTCTGCACAAGCTTTTCTATTGTTTCGGGCTGGTCGCCCGTGGGACTGTATTTTGAATGAATTTTAAATTCCATAAAATATCACTTATTCTTCCGCAGGAAAATCATAATCCGCCGACAGCCGAGATCAATGTCATTCAATCCTATTCGTCGTAATAAAAAATATTACCGGCAAAGCCGCTTTCCCTCAGTGACACATAATCATCATCGGTAATAATAAAATGGTCAATCAACTCAACGCCGACGTTAAGCAGAGTTTCACGAACAGTTCCGGTGGTTACTATGTCGCTGCGTGAAGGAATTGCCGTGCCGCTGGGATGATTATGAGCTAAAAAAGCTGTTTTGGCATTGTGGCGGAGAGCAAGGTCTACAATCTTGCGCACGGGCATATCGGAGGAATTGAGCGAACCCTTTGAAATAATGCCGAAATAAATCATCTTGCCCTTGGCGTCGCCGAGCATAAGCGCAACCGCTTCATTTGTTCTTCCGATAAATTTTGTTTGAAATAATTTGCCGAGATTTTCGTAATCAATTATATTATCATCGTTCATCTTAGACTCGGTGTAAAGTCTTGACATTTCAGGCAGCATTTTAAGATAGACGGCAGCGGTTTCGGACAAGCCGAAATCCTTCATAAGCTCGTCAATCGGAGCATCACACACCCCGCCGAGAGTGATATATCTGTCAAGCAAACGGTGAGCAAGCGGATTGGTATCCTTTCTGGGAATGGCGTAGAAAAGATACAGCTCAAGAGCTTCGTGCGGCTCAAAGCCGTCTAAGCCGTTATCTATAAACTTTTTTCTCAGCCTTTGTCTGTGACCGGTGTGTTCCTTGCCGTTATTTGAAGCCATAAGATAACCTCATTTTATATTTGGTAAGCGCTTAAACGCTGATAATCGTTTGATAAAATAAAAGGCGTGTCCTGAGTTATTTTACTCCGTATTGCTCATAATAAGCGTCGATAGCTGCTTTGAGCTTATCGTCAATAATTACCTTGCCCTTGTACTCTTTGTTATAGAGATGCTCCACAACCTCTGCCATTGTTACTATGGCGGTGGTTTTTAGTCCGTATTTTTCTTCAATCTCAGAGAGAGCGCTCTTTTCTCCCTTGCCCCTTTCCATACGGTCAACGGAAACGACAAGTCCTATGGGGTTTACGTCGCCTTGAGCCTTAATAATGGGCAGAGTTTCCTCGATTGAGGTACCGGCAGTTGTTACATCTTCAATAATAACCACACGATCTCCGTCGGCGATGGGACTGCCGAGCAAAATTCCCTTGTCGCCGTGGTCCTTGACCTCTTTTCTGTTTGAGCAATAGCGAATGTCCTTGTCGTATTTTTCGCTTATCGCTATTGCTGCGGCAACCGACAGAGGAATACCTTTATAAACCGGACCGAAGAGAATGTCAAAATCAAGACCGAACTTTTTTTCGATTGCTTCGGCATAATAGCCGCCGAGCTTTCTGAGCTGCGTGCCCGTTCTGTAAAATCCGGTGTTTACAAAGAACGGTGTTTTTCTTCCGCTCTTGGTAACAAAGTCGCCGAATTTTAACACCTGACAATCAACCATAAATTCAATAAACTCTTTTTTATAAGCTTCCATAATTGACCTCCGGGAATTTTTACATAATTTAACAATTTAAATTATACCACAACATCTTGTATTTGTAAATGAAATTTACACAGCTGTAATCAATATACATTTTTCTGATACTTTCAAAATTATGCAGCAGAAAAAAGCGGCACTTTCCAATGAAGCGCCGCTGAGATTTATGAGGTTTTGGGTACTCTGTTGCTAATCGTATCTATGGCAAATAGGTTATACATTAAATATGGACTATCAAAATAACTTCAAATACTTTTGTCTTGTGCATATTAAATTCATCCTATAATTTCATTTTCTAAACACAAACAAGTATTCATGTGCTATCAGCAAAAAGTTATATTTTACGCTGTTTGTTTTCCAATAGCCCGTTGCTTTACAGTTGTGCTGTTCTTTAATTATCAGCTCTTTTAGCTTGAATCCTGCATCCTCAAAAATACGCATCACTTCAAATGACATCGGAATCATACAGCCTTTTTGTCGTGTATCCCCCATTAAAATTGCACAAAATTTATCTTTTTTCAAAACTCGGTAGCTCTCAGAAGCTACCTTTTTCATTTCTTCAAGGAAGCTTTTAACCTTTAGGCGTGACAAATCTTCTTCTATATCCTCGCTGTACTTAATTATGTTCGCATAAGGAGGATGTGTGCAAATAAGATCTATGCTGCTGTTCGGAACGAAATCCAAGTGTCGTGCATCACCCTTATGAATATAAACTTTACCGTCAGCACCCTCGTACTCAAAGCTTATTTTTTCCTTACATCGTTCAAGCGCAACACCATTTACATCTACACCGATAATATTGCGGTTAAGCAGCTTTGCCTCAACAAGTGTTGTTCCGCCCCCGGCAAATTGGTCGAGCACTAAATCTCCTTCATTAGAATAACGCAGGATAATATTTCTCGGAATATACGGTGACCAATTACCGCGCCATTTTGCATCGTGAGTAGCCCAATCGCCGCGCTTTGGAAAAGACCAATGCGTTGTCATCTCAAGTTCAAAATCCTCAGGTTCCCACTTTATGATTTTCTTTGCCATTATCCGAAAACCTCGCCAATAATGTTGCTTTCAAGATCCTTGATGTTGTAGATATGTTCCATAACATCATATGTTTCTTCAAGGTTATGCCTTGCACTATACCAGCCTTTTCCATCGGTAAACCAAACAAATGTTACCCCGTCAATGGTGTCTACTTCCTGTGCAAGCTGTTTATAGCTTCTTGACGTTTCGTTAAGCTTTGAACCGCCGCTTGCATAAAAATTCGTTTCAATAAGATAAATCTGATTATCAGTCTTAATAACGAAATCTAATCTTTTTTCCATTTTCCCGCTGTTTGAAATTGCAGATAAATCTACGTTCCATTTTTGCGCTATTTCGTGAATATACATTTCCTTGAAGTAATTTTCTCCTTTAACAAATCCAGCTTTCTGAATGTAGCTTTCAACCAAATTCTCCATAAGATGTCCGCCACGATTTTTTCTGCCGTTTGAATCAAGTCCGGTTTCCACACCGGTAACATAATCCACAAGATTGTTGACAATGTGATTTTCCATTAAATCAAATAATCCTGTTTTACGCATAAAGACTTTGTATTGTTCTGCGGAAAGGTTTTTATTTTTGAAATTGTATTGAAACGATCAAAAACTTTAAACAGAATAAATTTCATTTGCACGAACAGCTAAAAGCAAGGGAATGCATTTCAGGACTTCGGGATATTTTTCAATCAGCGTCTCAAACTCATTTTCAATATCTTTTGAGGATATAAGAGAATTCAAAATATTAAGCTCAACCTTTATACCATCAACATTACGATGAACTTTTTCAAAATCAATGTAATAGCCGTAATCTGCAATGCTGTCACGAAAACCGGCTAACCATGCGTTAAAACTTCTTGCCATATCAGCCTCTCCTTCCGCCATAGCCTGCTGTAGATATAATTTTGAAAATATCCCTGTCGGTTTCCAGCAATTCTTCAATAATCTTACCGAACATATAAGCATCTGCCCGATTTGTCTTTTCTTGGACAGCTAATAATTCCATCAAAACATACAGAAATTCGACATCATACTCGCCGAAGGCATTTAAGGCAAAATATTGTTCAATATCAATATTGTTCTCACCATTTTCGATTAATGCCTTTAATGTGTCGTAACTATTATTTGTAAGCGGTGTACACTCATTCCAGCAATTCTGAATTGCTCGTAAATATCTCTTTGCAAGCGCCTCATTTCCCTGCATTTTCATTAGAATATCCACTACCCAATAAATGTACTTTGGGGTACGAATACGTGTACCATCTTTTTTATACTTGATTACAATATCAAACTGTGACAAATTTCCTTGAAAAACATAGATGATGTAATCCGTAAAAACAAATTCTATAATGGCTTGCTTTGTGTCATGCTCAATAAGCCGGGATCCTCTTTTGATTTCCATAAAAGACTCCTTAAAAGTTTGATATAAGTAATTCTTTAATTCTACCCCTTGCCTCGCTGTTGCAATTAATCATACGGGT
>JAJQDK010000034.1 GCA_021202245.1 Clostridiales bacterium | reverse complement strand
GCGCATGACTGTTAATCATGATGTCACTGGTTCGAGCCCAGTTGGGGGAGCCAAAGGAATACCGCATAAACAGGTCAAAAACGGCTTATTTGTGCGGTTTTTTCTTTTTTAAGCGAGCAAACCGTAAAAGACAAAATCTTATGGAATTTAACCCTGTCTGATTGCGGTTGCTACACGGTTGCTACAGATTTTCCTAAAAAACTAACCTCTGCATACTAATTTGCAGAGGCTTTGTTCAAGGTCTTGTTTGTGTTCGTTTTTTGATTGTAGTGTGTTATGCCATTTTTTTAACCGCTCCGTACAGTGTTTTGACTTCTTGAAGAATATAATGCTCGACGTCAACATCAAAATCCGTATGGCCCATTAAGGCAATTATATCCTCCTGCCTTGCGCCTGCTGCGCTCATACGAGTGCTGAATGTACGTCGACAGCTGTGCGGCGTGTAAGTGTGGTCAAGTCCGATTGCGTCCATAGCAGGATAAAAGCAATATTTTCTGAAATAATCTTTATTCATTGATTTACCGTCTTTGCGGCAAAATATTGTTTCACCGTTTTGCTCTGCACAGCTTTTCACGATTAACTGTATCTTTGGGTGTATCGGAACAATTCTGTTTTTGCCGGCAGCCGTCTTTTTGCCGCCGGTTAATATGGGGATTCCCTCATCGGTGATTATGTAATCATCGGAGGTCAGCTCTAAAAACTCCGATACTCTGAAATTAAGATAGCACATTGCATAAATATAGTCCATATACGACACCTTGCCGATGCTTTGACGAATTAGCTCGAGTTGAGTATCTGTAAAACGTGTGGCATTGACCTCTTTTTTTGCGGTAGCTCGATAAACGAAGCGTAATTTTTATTGATTATATCTTCTTTCATCGCAAATGTATAAAGCGTAGTCAGCAGGCATTTTAAATTGTGCAGTGCCGAATAACCGAGACCGTCGGATATTTTAGGCTTGTCCGTTTCCTTGTAGGTTGTCCTGCCGTCGGTGCCGATGTACTTTAATTTACCGCCTGTGCCCTGTTCATGATGAGGGTTTTCATAGTAATCAAATATTTCCTGATAGTCAAATGTCCTTAAATCTCTGAATTTTCGGTTATAAAGGGATTTCAGCTTAATCCACGCAGAATTATATCCTTGTTGAGAGCTTGTGCTTAACTTGCCGTACGCTTTAGTTTTAATCCATTTTAAATGTAATTCCTCAAGCGTAATATTAAAGCAGCTCACGGGATTATATTCGTATTCCTGCAAAGCACGCTTAGCCTCGGTGACCGTTGCATAGCTGCCGATATAGTTTCTCTTGCCGGTTACGGAGCTTGCAACCGCCCACGGCTTGCTTTTGTTATCCTTGCGTTTGTAAATTGAGCCTGTTCCGTTCGGGCACTTGCCCGGTTTCCTTTCCTGCTCGGCTTGTGATTTGCCGCACCACGGGCAGAAAAGAAAATCGTTTTCTAATTCGCGGCTGCAGCGCTTATTTCTGCATTTTTTCAAAAAAACACCTCCGTGTAATTGACACAGAGGCTGAAATGATTTATAATAGTTTTAAGACTGCTACGTCTTTGGTGACCTCTGTGTCGCCGTACCGCTCTGTCCTGCTGCAACAGGATAGGGCGGCTTTTTTATTTATCTGATTGCTGCTGATTTAATTTTTAAGGATTCTCTGTATTGCTCTGCCGGAGCAAGTCGATTAAACTCAACCGTTTTGTCATAATTAGCTTTTACTACAGCTTCTATTTCATCAAGAGTAACATTAAAAAATTCACGTCTGGTGTTAACCATATTCAGCTTTTTATCTTCAAATGCCTTATGCAGCGCAGCTTCAAGCGCAGGTGCATTATCTGAAAAAATCATAGCGTGAACATCAAATTTAAACGGGACGGAGGCATCCCCGAGCTCGGACACTCTTTCCATTGGGTCAAGTCGTCTTGTCATACCTATTTTATAGATATTTTCGTCGAAAGAACCGATGTTTGAAATAACGTATACATATCCTGCTTTTTGATTTGCAGCTCGGTAATCAACATCCTTTAACGATTTTTCAAGCTCGCAGAGTTGGGCTTTTACTTCTGATTTTTTCGCTTCAAGAGATTGTATATCGGATTCAGATAAGTTTTGTTCGGACAGTTGTTTATCTATAGTCTTAAGCTGATTGTTGTAATGAGTTTGCTCTTTTATAATCTTTTTACGTTGCTCTTCAATTTCTTTTTCGAGCTTTGCCTGTTCTCGCAATTCTTCTTTTATGCGTCTTTGCTCTTCTTTTTCTTCCTGCTTTTTTGCGCATATTCATACGCAAGGTACATCTCGTTAATTTTTAAATTATAATAGCTGTCTGTTATTGCAACGCCCATAACCTTTCCGAGTTTGGAAACGGCATCTTTAGAGCCTTTAATTCTTTTTTCCGCAGATTCGATGTTATTGAATTTTACCTTGCTTATAACGCTGTCACATTCGGAATTAAAAGCCCTGATTAAAAGCTTTTGCATATCTTTAATCATCTTTTTGCCTTGCGCAGCGTTGCCGTTAACCTTCCAGTCTGTGTCACCTGTGGCAGCAGTGTTATTTTTAACAGCATACTTTTGAGCATTTCTTATTTCCGCAAGCCTGTCTTTATATTGCTGTGATGAAGCAAAATCGTAGTGAGGTTCATAAAGACCGAAAGACTGTAATAGAATTTCATCGTCAAGCTCAATGACCTCGGATTGCTTTTGAGAAATTTGCTGATTGATGTCGGATAAAGCTTTGTTAAGCTCACTGATCTGCTAATTTTTCTGCGTGACAGTGCTGTTTAGCTGCTGTACCGAGCTGTTTAAGCTTTCAGTCAGCACCTGTAAATTTTCGGCATTTTGCATTTCGGGTGTAAAAGTCGATTTTAGCCTGTCTAATTCAGATTGCAGCCTTTCACATTCCTATTTGTATGTATTTGCTTTAAAAACATCTAAAAAGCTCATTTTTTATCCCTCTCTCACAATTTACTGTAAGGATTTGCTTACCTCTTTAACCAGTCCGAGAATAGATATTGACTGTACATCACTGCCTTCAAAACGTCTTACGGGGTAGTACGGATTGATTGATACCAACTCTATCCAGTCATCTCCGTAATTGATTTTCTTTACAACGGCTTCATCGCCGTCAATTAAGGCAACGGCTATTTGCCCACTGTCAATTGAGTTTTGCTTTTTCACTAAGATTTTGCTGCCGTCGTCTATCAAGGGCGCCATACTATCGCCTTTAACATTTATCCAGATGTACATATCGCTTTCGGACGGGCAGCTGATATAAGTCGGAATATATTCCGTTACTATGTCCTGAGCAGCAGCGCCGAAGCCGGCTGCAACGCTGTCAAAGAGGGGACACATAAAAATGTTGTCGGTTGGAAGCGGTATTGCGTTAGATTGTTCGCTTTTGTTGCTTTCCCAACCCATAAGATAAGCAGGAGTTGTGTTCAAGACTTTACAAAGCGGCTCTAAAACACTTGTAGGCAGTTTTTCGATTTCATTACTCTCATACCTATAGATTGTAGCTCGGTCTTTATTTAAAAGCTCCGCTAACTTTTCTACAGAAATTCCTCTTTGTTTTCTTAACGCCTTGATTCTTTCGCCTATAGTCATATTCATCACCTAAAAAAATAAATTTTGTATTGACAAAATTCAAAATCAGTTGTATTATTTAGATAGTAAAGGAATGGTTTTGGCTGTTCCGCAAAATGATTGGTTTACTTTAAAAAACCGCTCTGTATTCACAGTACAGGGCGGTTATTTCTTTATGCACAAAACTATAACAGCTACTAATAACGTAAAACAAATTATGTACTGCAACATATACACCCCTTTTCATAGGGGAGTGAGAACAACCGCCGCCATTCCTTTACTGATATTATTATATCATAGTGGTTGCGAAAATGCAACTATTTTTTCAAAAAATAAAAAAAGTTTTGCGAAACTGCAAAAACACTATTGACTTTTAAGAGGGATAGTGTTATTATTTAATTGTCGCAGAAATGCAAATAAATTAAAAATAAATTAAGGAGGTGCAAATATGACTAATGTTGATAAATTAAAGGGCGTTATTAAAGAAAAAAGACTTACTCCTGAAAAATTAGCAATCACTATCGGCATTGATAAAAGTACTATGTATCGCAAATTATCAAACGGTGGTGAGGATTTTACGATTAAGCAAGCTGATTTAATTGCGTCAGCATTATCTTTATCGGCTGACGAAGCACAATCAATTTTTTTAGTCAGTTTGTCGCATAAATGCAACAAAAGATTGGAGCTGAAGCAGGAAGAATGCAACGGTCATTAGGTAATGTGAGGAGGAGAGAATATGGAAAATTTATTAGTTAATCCCGACACCGGACAAGAATATGAGAATGTCCCTGTTAAGGTTGCGGCGAAATTTTTAGACGTTGCGCCGACACAAATTTACGAGGGCCTGCAGCAGGGCAGGCTTCCGTATGGCTGCGGCGTAAAGGGCAAGGGCGGCAGATGGACCTATTGCATACCTTGCGAGCGCCTTAAGGCTTTTAGAAACGGCGTTGATATTGACGCTTTAAAGCAGACATTAAATTCACTGATTGCAAAAACTAATTAAAAGGAGACAAAAGAAATGAAAGCAGAAAAAATCACAATCAAATTCAAAAACGGCAGGATAAGCTGCGTAGGCAACGCAAGCAATGAACACACGTGGCTCGCTTGTCAGAAGCTCAATCTCAATGAGGTTGAACCGACAAAAAGAATGAAGCTCAACCGCTCACTCAAGAGATTTTTTAAAGCTCTTAGGTTTGCGCTGTCAAGCGAGGGCGAGCCGGTACGCAAGGACTTTACAAGCAGGAAGGTGGTGGAATTTGAATGTCGAGAGTAAAACATACCGAGCGCAAAATCAAGGTTAAAGGCTTCGGCAAGCGATTGTATTATGCAATACTTGACAGGGAAATGAATATGGCTGAAGCTGCACGCAAGTGCGGATTTAATCATAGTAAAATATCTGCTTACGTAAATGACAGGGCAACTCCGAATGCTGAAAGTCTATATATAATCTGCAAGAGATTGAACGTCAGCGCAGACTACCTACTCGGATTAACAGATGAAAAAGGAAAAGCCGTCAACAGCTGAATATAAGCTGCCGACGGCAAATGAGAAAATCAATACTTAATATATTAAGCTAATTTTTGCGAATTGTCAAGAGCTTAAAAAACTTTTCGGAAATTTGCATAAAAGTATGCAATTTTTCAGAATTTCAGAGTATTAAATGGTGGAGGACTAAAAAATGTCAGTAAAAATAAATTCATTGGAGTTTGAAAATGTAAAAAGGATTAAAGCCATTCAGCTCAGTCCTACCAAAAACGGGTTGACGGTAATCGGAGGGAGGAACGGGCAGGGCAAGACCTCTGTTCTTGACAGCATTGCTTGGGCGCTCGGGGGCGACAAATTCAGACCGTCTGCTCCGAGGCGTGACGGCTCTGTCATTGACCCTCATCTGAAGATTATTCTTGACAACGGTATTACCGTTGAACGCAGCGGGAAAAACAGCAGCCTTAAGGTCACTGATAGAAGCGGAAACAGAGGCGGCCAGCAGCTGCTCAACAGCTTTGTAGAAAGCTTTGCGCTTGACCTGCCGAGATTTTTAAATCAGACGAGCAAGAAAAAGGCAGATACTCTGTTGAGAATTATCGGCGTAGGCGATGAGCTTTATGAGCTTGAAAACGAAGAAAAAACCTTATACAATCAACGCCGAACCATAGGGCAGATTGCGGACCAAAAGCTGAAATTTGCAAAGGAAACGCCGCTTTACGACGGTGTTCCCGCAGAGCCCGTATCGGCTTCGGATTTGATTAAGCAGCAGCAAAATATTCTTGCTCAAAACGGGGAAAATCAACGCTTGAGAGCGGCAAAGGCAGAGCTTGAGAGGCAGGCAAACGAGCTTGATATCGAAATCAAGGATAAATCAAGACAGCTCAGTTCAATACGTAAGCCGCTCGAAACAGAAAGAAAATCCGTGGCGGCGCTGCACGACGAAAGCACAGAGGAGCTTGAAAAGAATATTTTTGACATTGAGGA
>JAJQDK010000153.1 GCA_021202245.1 Clostridiales bacterium | reverse complement strand
TATATATACTAAAATCAGGCGTGAGATTGATACAGTAAGAAAAAATCGGAAAGCTGTGTTGTTATGGAAAACAAAAATTTGATTGACCTTGAAGTTATGACCCCTCAGCAAATTGACAAAATTATTAAAAAAGCGCAGAAGATTATGAAAAATCCTTCCGACTACAGGCATTCCTGCGACAGCAAAATTCTTGCAACGCTTTTTTATGAGCCGAGCACAAGGACACAAATGTCGTTTCAAACCGCAATGCTGAAGCTCGGCGGACGCACAATAGGCTTTGATAATCCGATGAATTCGTCGGTTTCAAAGGGAGAAAGCCTGAAGGACACGATAACGATTATCGGCGGATACGCTGATATAATCGCAATAAGGCACCCGATTGAAGGCTCCGCAACGGCGGCTTCGCTTTATGCGGGCGTTCCGGTTATCAACTGCGGCGACGGAGGTCACCTCCACCCCACTCAAACTCTAACAGATATTGTTACGCTCAGCTGTGAAAAGGGCAAGCTTGACAACCTGAAAATAGGCGTTTGCGGCGACCTGCTAAACGGCAGAACAGTACATTCGCTTATTAAAACCTTGGCTAAGTATAAAAATAACAGCTTTGTACTTATTTCTACAAAAGAATTAAGTATTCCGCTTTATATAATTGATATTCTTGAAAAGAATAATTGCAAGTATGAATTTTCAGACAATCTTGCCGAATCAATAGGCGGTCTTGACGTGCTGTATATGACGAGAATTCAGCGGGAAAGATTTGCAAGCGAGGCTGAATATGAGGCTCAGAAAAATGTTTTTGTGCTTGATAAGGAAAAGCTTGCGGCGGCAAAGGATGATATGATTATCCTGCATCCTCTTCCGAGGAACAACGAGATTACCGTTGATATTGACGACGACCCGAGGGCGCTGTACTTTAAACAGGCGCAGTACGGAATGTACGGCAGAATGGCGCTTATTTTGCTTCTGCTTCAGGATGACGAGTTTTTTATAGACAACAGGGAAACGACCGTTTCCGAGCATAAGTGCAGCAATCCGAAATGTATCACTCAGCAGGAGGATTACCTGCCCAATCTGAGCTATGAGAAAAAGGGTATGGTAATGTGTGACTTCTGCGACAAAAGAATGGATTAACAGATTATTCTTCAAAAACAAAAACAACCACCGAGCTGTCGATGGTTGTTTTTTGTTTATCAGTCAGCAGGCTGAAGCTTTTCACGATTTTTGATATCCCTGCGGAAAATCAGCTTAAAGGTCTTGCGAACAAACGGCTGAATAAAGAACAGCTGAGTAAAGAACGCAAACGGGAAGTTGAAGCAAACAAGCTTGAGCCAATTTGCAAGCAGGGTGAGCAGATTGAAGCCCGAATAGTAAGGATAATACATAATAGAAGCGAGGAAGCTCATTGAGGGGCACATCAAGCCGACCGTGGCGCAAATGATTGCCGACTCAAAAATAACGGGATGAGTCGTTTTAGGGTCAAAAATGCGGGAAGCAAGCTTGAAGGAGCAGGGACTGCCCATAGTAACCTCAAGCAAATATACAAGGATAAACTCGGTTAAAATTACAGCCCAAATCGGCATATATCTGCCAAACATATATACGCCGCCCTGATTATTTATTGCGGCAAGCACGCTGTCGGCACCGTTTACGGACATAAGCGTTGAGCCGTTGATGACATAGAGGCTGTAAAATACATAAGCGTGAACGGTTATTACTACCGTGATAAAGGCGAAAACCATTCTTTGAAATTGATTTCTCGGCATAAAACTATCTCCTTTTTTTGCACAAAAAAACACATGCATGCTTGCGTAAAAAACTAATCGGGCTGCTGTGTACCGTGATCAGATTTACGTGCAAAGCACTACATGTGTCGTTAATGCGCTGTTAAATTTTCTTGTAAAGTATAGCATAAAGAAGTCGAAAAGTCAAGCGTTTTAAGTGAGCTTTTAACCCGATAGGCTCAGACTACGCTTTAAAAGTGCCGTTTTCTATTTCGGCGAGCATAGCAACACGCTTGTCGTGTCTGCCGCCCTCTTCGGGTGTGTTGAGAAAAATATCGGTGTATTTTACGGCTTCCTCCTCGGTGGTGACTCTGCCTCCCATACAAAGAATATTTGAATGGTTGTGTCTGCGGGTCATTTCAGCGCCGAATTCGTTGTTTACAACCGCCGCTCTGATTCCCTTTACCTTGTTTGCCGCCATTGAAATACCGATTCCCGTTCCGCAGCAAAGGATTCCCGTATCACATTCGCCGCTTGTAACGGCTGTGGCAACCTTGTAGGCATAAACCGGATAATCGACGCTTTCTGTACTGTAGGTACCGAAATCCTTGTAGTCTATTCCCTTTTCATCAAGATATTTTTTCACGGCGCATATAAGATTATAACCGCCGTGGTCGCAGCCGAGTGCAATCATTTTTTTACCTCCGCTTTTTTATTAAGTTCTCTTTGCGCCTGAGGCAGCCTGAGATATACAGGCATAAGCTCGGCAGGCGTAAGCGTCTTGCCCTCGTCATATAAGGCAAATGCGCAAAGTGCGGTTGAAGAAGCCCTTTGCAGCCTTTGACCGGCGGGTGCAAGCCTTGTGTTTGTATGTATATTTTTCATATGTTCATAGCAGATAACCGCTCCGTCACCTGCAAAAACAACCTTTTCGCCGGAATATTTTTTTAAATCCTCCGATAATTCTTCAAGGGAGAGCGCTCTGTCGTCAACAAGCCTGCTTACGGTGCCGTTTTCACATCTGAAAACCGCATTATAAACCTGCGAACGACGCGCGTCCATTGCAGCGCAGACTATACAGTCGTCACCCGATAAATTATACGCCGTACTCAAAAGAGTGGAAACGGATATGCACGGCTTGTTGTCCTTAAAAGCCAAACCCTTTGCGGCGGCAACGCCGATTCTGACGCCGGTAAAGGAGCCCGGGCCGGCATTAACCGCTATTGCGTCCACATCGTTTATATCAGTCTGCGTGTTTTTAAGTAAACTGTCAATCATAGGTATCAGGGTCTGACTGTGGGTTATTTTAGTGCTGATAAAAAATTCTCCGATTATATTGTCCTCCTCGGCAAGCGCAGCCGACGCCGTAGTTGCAGATGTGTCAATCGCAAGGATTTTCATTATAAATCAACACCCTCTATCTCAAAAATTCTTTCGTTTTCATTTTCGCCCGATGATATTTTAATTCTGACTGCGTTGTCGGGAAGCGCGCCCTCAATATTTTCGCTCCACTCGATGATAAGAATACCGTTGTCGATATAATCAAAAAAGCCGGTGGAATACAAATCGTCCCAGGTGGCGACACGATACATATCAAAATGATATATATTATACCTTCCCGAATACTCATTGACAAGCGCAAAGGTAGGGCTTGAAACGCCGTCCGTAATGCCCAGCGCCCGAGCAAATCCGCGGGTAAAAGCGGTTTTGCCCATTCCGAGGCCGCCGAAAAGAGCTATGACCTCATTGCCTTTAAGCCTGCCGGCAATTTTGCCGCCGAGGCTCTCAGTTTCTTCCGTACTGTGTGATATCAGCTTTATCATATCAGAACAGTCCGCAAATCCGAGAATTTTCATCTACATCAATAGAATGAGCGGCAGGAACCTTGGGCAGTCCCGGCATGGTCATAATATCTCCGGTGTAGACAACAACAAAGCCGGCGCCGTTTGAAAGCGAAACATTGCGCACCGTAATCGTAAAGTCCTTGGGAGCGCCGAGAAGTGACGGGTCATCGGAAAGCGAATACTGTGTTTTGGCAATGCAAACGGGCAGCTTATCGCCGCCGAGCGAGGCGACCTCTTTAATTGCTTTTTCGGCAGCGGTTGTATAATTAACCTTGCTTGCGCCGTAAATGTCGCAGGCAACCTTTTCAATCTTTTCCTTAAGAGTTAAATCAAGAGAATAAACAGGAGCGAAGGACGAGGGCTTTTCGCAGGCCTCAACAACCTTTTCGGCAAGCTCTGTTCCGCCGCTGCCGCCGTTTGCAAACACATCGGAAAGCGCAAAATCAGCGCCCTTTGACCTGCAGTAATCTTCTATATACGCAAGCTCCTCATCGGAATCGGCAGAAAAACGGTTAATTGCGACAACAACGGGGACATTGTATTTTCTCATATTTTCAATATGAACGCCGAGATTTACTATGCCCTTTTTGAGCGCATCGAGGTTGCACTCGGAAACCTCGGACTTCGGTACTTCGCCGTTATATTTAAGGGCACGGCAGGTTGCAACCAAAACAATTGCCGACGGAGAAAGTCCGGCGTATCTGCATTTGATGTCAAGGAATTTCTCAGCGCCGAGGTCTGAGCCGAAGCCTGCTTCCGTAATACAGTAATCGGCAAGCTTGAGAGCAAGCTTGGTTGCACGAACGCTGTTGCAGCCGTGCGCAATATTGGCGAAGGGACCGCCGTGCATAATTGCGGGAGTGCCCTCTAAGGTCTGAATGAGATTAGGCTTTAAGGCATCCTTGAGCAGTGCCGTCATAGCGCCGTCGGCTTTGATATCTCTTGCAAAAACGGGCTCTCCCGAATAAGTGTATGCCACAAGGATTTTGCCGAGCCTTTGCTTGAGGTCGGTTATATCGTTTGCAAGGCAAAGAATTGCCATTACCTCGGAAGCGACAGTGATAATAAAGTGATCCTCTCTCGGAACACCGTTCGCCTTTCCGCCCAAGCCGATAACAACATTTCTGAGCGCACGGTCGTTCATATCAAGGCAGCGCTTAATCAAAACTCTTCTCGGGTCTATGCCGAGCTCGTTGCCCTGCTGAATATGGTTATCAAGCATTGCGCAGCAAAGGTTGTTTGCCGCTGTAATTGCGTGCATATCGCCCGTAAAATGCAAATTTATGTCCTCCATAGGAAGCACCTGAGAATATCCGCCGCCTGCGGCGCCGCCCTTGATTCCGAATACGGGGCCGAGTGAGGGCTCTCTTAAGGCTATAATTGCATTTTTGCCGATTTTTGCCATAGCCTGTCCGAGGCCTACGGTTGTGGTGGTCTTGCCCTCCCCTGCGGGAGTGGGATTGATTGCGGTGACAAGCACAAGCTTTCCGTCGGGGTTAGAGTCCACACGCCGTGAAAGCTCGTCCGAAAGCTTTGCTTTGTACTTTCCGTAAAATTCGAGTTCGTCTTCGTCAATACCTACAGCAGAGGCAACCTGCTTAATCGGCAGCAATTCAGCCTGCTGAGCTATTTCAATATCTGACATCATATTGAGAGCACCCCCATAGTGTCTGTTTAATTGTTATTATGATTATACCAAAATTAAATGACGATATTATTCCAATTTGAAAATATACTTGATATTGGGATTATTATTTACTATAATAAAATCAGAATAAAAAAGAATAATGAAAGGCGGTTTATTCTTGAATAAACTATCACATTCAATTATAGATTATTTAAAACGATGCGATATTGTGTTATGGATTTTAACGGTTGCAGCCGTAACATACAGCTTTTTGCTCATATCGAGTATGCAGCGTTCGGGAACCTACAATTATCTCAGGACTCAGATTATAGCCGTATCAATAGGAATTGTTTTTGCTGTTGTAATCTCGGCGGCGGATTATAAATTTTTAGTCGGCAAATGGTATATCGCCGCTGCCGTCGCCGCAGTTCTTGCCGGTTTGGTGTTTGCTTTCGGTATTCAGGTTGAGGGCACAGACGACACTGCCTGGCTGAAGCTTCCGGGCGGTTTTTCAATTCAGCCGTCCGAATTTATAAAAATTTGCTTTATTATAACCTTTTCAAAGCACCTGTCATATTTAAATGAAAAAAATATGATAAAAAGCCTTTTGGGAGTGGTAACGCTTATAATTCACGCCGCAATCCCTATGGTGATTATCCATATGCAGGGCGATGACGGCGCCGTGTTGATATTTGCGCTGATTTCACTGATTATGTCCTTCTGCGCCGGAGTAGAGCTTAGGTATTTCGCCGTTCTCGCAGGACTGATAATTGCGGGAACGCCGCTTGTGTGGAATTTTTTCCTGAATGATGAACACCGCAACAGGATTTTGGCTCTGTTTGATATTGACGGAAATTCTATGACAATTTACGGCTGGCAGCAATATCAGGGCTAGGTTTCGATTGCAAGCGGCGGA
>JAJQDK010000143.1 GCA_021202245.1 Clostridiales bacterium | reverse complement strand
TGACCTTAATTTTGTGAAGTAATTTTTTAAAAATAAATCTAAAACAAAAAATTTTTAATATAAAATTCCATGTCACTATAAAATCAATATAACAAAAATTTCTAAAAATACGAAATTCTCTCTCTTTTGCTCACAAATAAACACGTAGCGCAATCGAGCAAAAAAAGTTTTTTCCCATGTGCACGATCATAAAGCCTTCTAAAAAACAAAATTATGTATTTTAATAACGCAACAATGCGAACGCATTGAGCTGCTTTATATCTCATTGCTTCAAAATATTTTTTCTTTTCAATAAATTCATATTTATGTTCTATATCTACATCTTGATAAACTTGTGATCTTTGATATTGATAATTAAGCTGCTTTAAATCACTAATAAAGCGCTTTTTATACTCCGAAATAGATCTTTTGTCATCTACACGCTGAACCTTACCAATCCCAACAAGATTATTCTCATGTTGTCTGTACAAACATAAAGTCATATTAATAGCAGCCATATGTTCGTTTATTGCGCAATACATTACTATTGCATCGTCCCAACTCCAATCAAAAAAACGAATAGCTTTTTTTAGAACGCTGTACTTCACTGACATAGACATTCCTGGGATAATGTTACCATCAAGTATTCTACGTGCTACATAACCCTGATTTAATAATGCCATTGAATCTCCATCATAATTAAGCATTTTGGCATCCGAGAAAAAACAATCAAAATTTGTTTTGCCTATAGGTTTCAGGGTGCTGTCTACAACATCTGCATTAGAAAAAATGCAAGCACAATCAGGATATTTTTCATATGCTTTCATAAATATTTCAACTTTATCTTTTTTCCACACATCATCTTGATCTGAAAAGAATAAAATATCGGCAGTCGAATAATTAAAAGCGTTTTCAAAGTTTTTAGTCGGGCCGTGTTTTCCTTCATTATGTACAACCTTAATCGGTACATCATTACACGAGTCAGCATATTCTTTTAAAAATTCAAATGTCCCGTCAGAGGATCCGTCATCACTAACTATGATTTCGTCTACTTTATAAGTTTGATTAACTATACTGTCAAGCTGTTCTTTAATATATTTTATACCATTATATGAAGCTAACAATACACCTATCCTGTCTGTCTGTCTGTCTGTCTGTCTGTCTGTCTGTCTGTCTGTCTGTCTGTCTGTCAAGATTGTCCACCTTGCCCTTCATTTTGTCAAGTCCTTTTTAATAAATTTTTTGCATTTCAATTTATGCTTGTGCTTGCTAAAGCTGTTGCGGCAGTACAAAGGGATGCTCTGCCGGGTACTTGCCGTATTATTCCACCGTGACCGACTTTGCAAGGTTTCTCGGCTTATCCGGGTCGTTGCCGCGATTGACCGCCGTATAATATGCGAGAATCTGAAGCGGAACAGCCGCTGTTATAGGCATCAGCAGCTCATCGGTATGCGGAATTTCAACCACATAATTCGCCACGTCATCCTTGAGCTCTCTTGCGCAGATATCTGTGCATACCAAAATAACCTTTGCCCCTCTCGACTTAACCTCAACAATATTGCTGACCGTCTTGGGAATAACATCGGTCTGAGTTGCAACCGCAATCACGGGCATATCCTCCTCAATAAGGGAAATTGTGCCGTGCTTAAGCTCGCCTGCCGCATAGCTTTCGGAATGGATATACGAAACCTCCTTAAGCTTCAGCGAGCCCTCCATAGACAGGGCATAGTCAAGCCCTCTGCCTATATAGAGAAGGCTGTCGGCAGTTATAAGCTTGGTAGCTATATATTTGCATTTTTTTTCACAGTTATCTATGACATACTGCACCGCCTCCGGCATCTTCATAAGAGCGGACACAAGGCGTTTGCACTCTGCGCTGCTTACCGTTTCCTTGGCAAGCGCAAGCTCAAACGCAAACAGATACATTACGGAAAGCTGTGTAGTGTACGCCTTTGTGGAAGCTACCGCAATTTCGGGTCCCGCAAGTGTATAAATCAGCATATCGGCTTCTCTGGCGATGGAGCTGCCCTTAGCATTAACTATAGCAAGGGTTGCCGCGCCCTTTTGCTTTGCAAGGCGCATAGCAGCAAGGCTGTCTGCGGTTTCGCCCGACTGCGAAATGATGATAACCAAATCGCCTTCGCCGATAATCGGATTTCTGTATCTGAATTCGGAGGCAACGTCTACAGTCACGGGGACTCTCGCCAAATCCTCAATCACATATTTTCCGACCATTCCGGCGTGCATGGCAGTTCCGCAAGCCACAATTGTTATATTGTTAAAATCCTTAATTTTATCAAGCGTAATGCCGCACTCCTCAAGGCAGGGCAAGCCGTCCTTGATTCTGGGCATAATGGTTGTTTTGATTGCCTCGGGCTGCTCGTTGATTTCCTTAATCATAAAGTGCGGATAACCGCCCTTTTCAGCCGCTTCCATATCCCAGTCGGCGGTTTTAAGCTCCTTTTCAACCGGATCAAGATGCTCGTCAACAAAGGTAACTCCTTCTTTTGTCAGAGTTGCAATCTCATCATGGTCAAGCAAATAGTAATTCCTTGTGTATTTCAAAATAGCCGGAACATCCGATGCGATAAAGCTTTCACCCTCGGCAACACCCACAATAAGGGGGCTTTCTCTGCGTACGGCAAAAACTCTGTCGGGAAAATCCTTAAACATAATTCCGAGCGCAAACGAGCCCTTAAGCTCCGCCATAACATCATCAATTGTTTCGAGCGGATTTCCGTTGTACTTGTAATCAAGCAGCTGAGTGACAACCTCGGTGTCTGTATCGCTCTCAAAGGTTTTTCCCTTTGAAACCAGAAATTCCTTTAACTCTATGTAATTTTCAATTATTCCGTTGTGAACAATCGTTACTCTTGCGCCGCTGTGAGGATGCGAGTTCACGTCGGAGGGCTCTCCGTGTGTAGCCCACCTGGTGTGGCCTATTCCGACATTGCCACCGGGCTTGCCTACCTCATTTAATTTATCCTCAAGATCCTTGAGCTTGCCCTTTGTCTTGACGGTTTTAATTTCTCCGTTGTCAAAAACTGCTATGCCCGCCGAATCATATCCTCTGTATTCAAGCTTGGTAAGCGCACTTACCAGCACCTCGCTGCAGTCCTTAGGACCGACATATCCAACTATACCGCACATAATGTTTTCTCCTTTATCAAAAATTACCTATCCTTGTTGCTGTTCAAATAAGTGACTTGCCCTAAGCTATTGATTTAGCTTATGATTAAATGTCGGAATCAATTTTGCCAACAGCTCTACGGTTTTTTCGCTGTCGTTATTGTTTGAAGCTATTCTAAGCTCTTCGAGAAGAGAAAGCATTTCGCCGCTGTCAATATCTATTTGATTTCCGATAAATATCTTTTCGTTTTCAGTTGATTTAAGCCCTTCCTCGTCCATCAAAAGCTCCTCAAAGAGCTTTTCGCCGGGGCGCAGACCCGTAAATACAATAGGAACATCCTTGTAGGGCACCTTGCCGTACATTCTGATTAGATTTTCCGCAAGGGTTACAATCTTTACCGGAGCGCCCATATCAAGCACAAAAATCTCGCCGCCCTTTGCCATTGCTCCCGCTTCAAGCACAAGCGAAACCGCCTCGGGAATTGTCATAAAATACCTGATAATATCGGGATGCGTCACCGTAACGGGAGAACCGCTTTCAATCTGACGGCGGAAAAGCGGAATTACCGAACCGTTTGAGCCCAAAACATTGCCGAAACGAGTGGTAACAAACTCTGTATGCTCGCTGTGCTGAGCCTTGTACTGAATTATCATTTCACAGGCGCGCTTGGTAGCACCCATAACATTGGTGGGATTGACCGCTTTATCGGTTGAAATCATTACAAATTTTTCAACCTCGTAAAATTCTGAAAGAGTGGCCATATTAAACGTGCCGAAGATATTATTTTTTACTGCCTCTTCGGGCACGGTTTCCATAAGGGGAACATGCTTATGAGCCGCAGCGTGGAACACAAGCTGCGGACGATATTCCCTGAAAATAACGTCCATTTTGTTGTAATCACGCACGGAAGAAATAAGCGTAACAAGGTTGAGCTTGGTTCCGTACTCCAAAACAAGCTCCTGTTGTATATCGTATGCGTTATTCTCGTAAATATCAACAATAATAATCTGCTTAGGATCGTACTTGGCAATCTGGCGGACAAGCTCGCTTCCTATTGAGCCGCCTCCGCCCGTAACCATACAAACCTTTCCGACGATAAGATTTTTAATCTCTTCCTTGTCGAATTCAACGGGCTTTCTGCCGAGCAAATCCTCAATTTTAATTTCCTTTGCCTGCGAAATCAGCTGAGTGTGCTTGTCATCAAACAAAAGCTCACTCAGATAGGGAACAATCTTGATTTTGCATGAGGTTTTGGAGCAATAGTCAAGAATGGTTCTCCTCTCCTCCTCTTCACAGGAGGGAACGGCAACTATAATGCTGCTGATAGAATACTCCTCGCAAACATCGGCAATTTCGGGGCAAGTTCCCACAATCGGCACGCCGTTGATTTTGCTGTTGAGCTTGGTTCTGTCGTCATCCACAAAGCAAACGGGCAGAATGGTGCGGGTGGGACTGTTTTCATCATAAGCGGAATTTTGAATTTCGGTTAAAATCATTCTTCCCGCATTGCCCGCTCCCACAATCAGCGTTCTTTCAAACGCTTCGGCTCTGCCGACATCCGTGAGGTCGAGGAAGGTTTTTCTGAATGCGAATCTGAACAAATTTATGCCCGCAGACGAAATCAGAAAGAACAGACCGACAAAGATTATATGCTCGGAAATATCAAATATAATCGTCACGGCATAACCGAGTACAAATCCGAAAAACATTGCAGCGGTGCAGATGAGATAATCCTTATAATTAAAATATCTCCACATCACCGTATATGAGCCGAAAATAGTGAGCATCACAATACAGCAGAAGAGATTGATTAAAATAAAATAGGACAAGCCTATACTCGCCTCTGCGCCCGGCAAGCTGAATAAAGATAATATAAAATTAGAAATGATACTGCTGACCGATATTATGAATATGTCAGCGAGCGCAAGCACCAGCTTGCGAAAATTAAGCTTTTTCATAACCCTTATTCCCCTGATTTGATTTCGTTTTAAACAGATTGAATTTCAGTTATTTTAACTCGTAGCAAAGCCTTTTATTTGAACTTTTTTGACTGAATTTTGATTTATTGAATTGACCGAATACGCCGATTTAATGATTTGCTGAAATTATCGAAAAATCCAAACCGGCGCAATCGCACCGTTCGTGAAATAATCGCCTTAATTCAAAAAATCCAAGAACTATTTGATTAAATTATACATTGAATCGGTATTTGTGTCAAATGGATGAAAATTGGGAGTAAGCAAAATACATAACATTATCTTTTTATGATTTTTTTAATAAATTGCTTTATATATTTCCATTTAAAATAATGACTTAATTTAAACGGAGCCGTACCGTTCAAATAATTCAAAAAATACTTTTCGCTGTCTTGATAAGCCTCGTAAATACAATCAGTATACTCTATCATCCAATCGTACATAAACCATTGATAACCATAAATATTTTGATAAGCTTTAATATAATCTTTAAATAATTTCTTCAAGTATTTTTTTGAATAATACTTCTCATCAGCCGGTAAATAAGCATTATCTTTCGTAAATTCCTCTAACTTACCTATATAAGCAAACACAAAAGGAGAATGATAAAGCGGATAAAAACAAAAATTTGCATCTATGTATGTAATTTTTAAACATCTGAGATGATTAATACCCATTTGATAATATGTAGTTCGAACTCCACGTTCAATAATAATCAAATGTTGTTGATCGTTGGCAAAAATCATATTATGAGCCAGTGTCCCTGATATTGATGCACAAACCTCTGCATTTCTTATTAAAAAAATCATTTTTGATAAAGAGATTCGCTCGGGAGCTATTATTTCAAATCCATTTTTTCTGAAATAATCATCTAACATATCCAACCCGAATTCACTCTTACTTGCTCCTTTTAATTGACTGCGTGTAAAAAATATCCTATCATGGCTTTTTATGGTAGCATGTGGATTTTTAATGGTGAGCTCCGGTGTTTTTGCAACAGAGTCATTGACAGCGTTTGGCGCGG
>JAJQDK010000078.1 GCA_021202245.1 Clostridiales bacterium | reverse complement strand
CTGTTGTAGTAGCAAAGCGCGTAGCGCGTTTCATCCGTTACCGGAGTGGTGGTTGACGGCGGAAGCGTCGGCTCAACCTCGGAGTCGTATTGATAATTGGTAACATTCAGCGCTGCCGTGTTATCAAAATACGTTCCGTCAAGTGCAAAGCAGTTATATTCGTAATTTTCAAGCACAATGTCTGCGGTTTGCTCCGTTCCTCCGCTGAGAATCATATAGGAGTATTGTCCGGCATATTCAAATTTAATTCCGTAAACATCGTGTCCGTTATTTGTACCGACAAGCTGCATTTCCACGCCCGGGAACGCTGCATTTTCGGTTGAACCGCTCCAAGCGTAACAGTATACCGTTTCCCAATCGTTGGTATTTTCAAAGTAGTATACATCGCCTACACTGAAAATTTCCATATTACCGATGTGGGTTGCAATAACCTCAAGCTCATAGGATAGGTTTTCGAATTCAGCGACAACCTCGCTTACATTCTCAACGGTTGACGCATCAACGTCCTTATACTGATAATAATATCTCTTTAAATTCTGATATTGGTCATAGGACGAGAAGGTGTATCTGTCGGCAAGCTGAAGCTTAACTGCCTCCAGAGCTTCCTCAAGGGTGGTTGCCGTCCATGTAAAGTCTATGTCCTCTGTGTTGCCTTCCGTTTCACCGCTTTGTACCTCAGCTTCAAATTCGGTGATTATACCTGCTACATATTTCATAATTTCAGTAGCATCTTTAACGTCAATGATATTGTCGCCATTTACATCGCTCAGCAAATATTGCTCGGAGGTGACATCACTGACTAAGCCCGCTACAATTTTCTGAACCTGAGTAGCATCGCTGACGGTAACTACGCCGTTCAAATCGGCGTCGCCCATAGGATAATCGGAAACAGGCTCGGTTTCAGAGGTAGCTTCCTCGGTAGTTTCTTCTGTGGTTTCTGCCGTAGCTTCCTCGGTTGTTTCCTCAGTGGTTTCCACAGTGTCCTCTTCGGTGGTTTCTTCTGTGGTTTCCGAAGTATCATCCTCGGTTGTTTCCTGAGGAGTATCCTCTGTTGCAGGATTGTCGTCCTCGCCCGGCTCAACTACAGGGTCATAATCCCATACGGAAGCCGTACACGGAACCTTTTTACTGCTTACGGAGGTTGCCGGAGTGAAGAAGTTGTTTACACCGTCAAGCGGAATATCAACGGTCTGATAGCCGTTATCTGCGTTGTTCCAAATGATATAAGTGTGGTCGGCAGGGACATCGCAGTAGTAGAGATCTACGCCTTCCTCGGTTGTGCCGTAGTATGTTGCGGTATATCCGGGCCATACGCAGGTTGATGTATCGCTGTCGGACCAGGTATAGCAGTCAACATTGACCCACTTGAGTGTGTTGGCAAAGTAATATCTTTGTGTTTCAATGCCCTCGGGAAGAGTTGAGCCTGAGTTGCCTGTCTGCTCCTCGGGAGCTAAGGTTGTGGGCTCTTCAGTTTCGTTTGTGGCATCGGGAGTAGTTGTTCTTGAGCCTGACATAATGTAGCAATATGCAGGATAGATAAGCTCATCTGTTAAGTTTGCACCGTAGTATACTACCTGATTTTCGTATGTTTCAACATAGTAGCCCTGTGAATTGTAGCCTACTCCGTTGTTGTAATCAAGAGAAGTATCTGTTTCGGAAGCCCAGGTTGAGCCGGCAACAGCGGGATTGTGAATCATATGGCAAGCCGTGCCGTCTTCATCGGAATAGTTATATCCCATTGTGAAGTCCTCGTGAGTATGGCCCGACATAAATATCAATTCGGGATACTTTGTGAGGAGGGCTTTAAACTGAACTGTGGAAATATAGTTTTCGCTCAAATGAGCCTTGTAGTAAGGATTATCCATTCTATCGCCGGCACCGAAGCCTTTGATGGGAGAATGTTCAATGATATAAATGTTGATGCCCGTGCCGTAGTATCTGTCAAGCAGACTTGTGAGCCACTCCATCTGATCCTCGGAGAATTCATTTGCGCTGCTGGGGTTTGAATCGCTCTCAAGGGCCATAAAGATAAATATATCGCCTGTGGTCTGCTCTGTAACATAATAGTAGGGCTTGTTTTCATCATAGTTTGCTATTGTGCTGTCGGTACCCGAACCCCTTACAAAAGAAGTAAGTCCCGTGCTGACGCCCGAACGCATATCATGGTTACCGTCGGATTCCCATACAGAATTTGTGTAGTCGGAATCGGCAAGAACCTTTTCATACACAAGCCACTCGCTGTCGGGGCCTGAAGCGTTAGTTACCATATCGCCTGAGGATACGATGAAGTCTGTATCCATATCAACGGCATACTGAAGTGCCTGCGCCCAATTCTTTTCGGCGTTGACATAATAACCGTTGATGTCAATATGTACGTCGGAATAGGAGTTGAAGGTGTAGAGAAGCTCGCCGGCACCGTAGCTGAGTTGCTTGGAAGCGGGAATTGAATAAACTGCTGCGGCATTTGAAACGGTTAAATCCGATTTGTCCGTAACAGCTATAACCTTGGTAGCTCCGGCGGGAATTGCGGTATGATAGTCAAAATCATACGTTGCGGGCTCGCCGTCTGCAACGGTAAGTTCGGCAATTTCATAGTAGCCGTCAAGAGCCGCTGCATCATCTGCCCAATACAGATAATAGGTTCCGTCTGTGTCTGTTGTAAATGTGATTGTTCCTTCGGCATATCCGTAATCATCGGCGTTGTCACCGGTAAATTCATAGGTAATGCCGTTTTCTGTGGTTGCGTTAGCCGTAAAAGGTAATGATAAAGCCATTGACATTAAAAGTGCGAGCGACAGCAAATACGCCAAAGACTTTTTTACTACCCGGTTAGCTGATTTCATAGTAATTCACCTTTCTTCAAAAAATTTTTGCAATAAGCAATAACAAGCTATTGCATTTGTTAATATTATATATTCGATTGAAATTTTTGTATTGTTTAGAAGCACGAAAAAAATTGTTAATTTTTAATTAAAGTAACAGATTACTCAAGATAAACGAAATAAATTTGTTGAACATAACAAGCGCCTGACTAAGTCTTATTCACAAGGCTCTCAAATTACTGAATTATATTAACCCTTTTTCACATTCCTTCGGAGCGGAATTTATTTGCAATTTTTTAGGAAGCTCATTTATTGCGACTTTAGGATTATTGAAAAAATAAAAAAACAGGGCGGAAAAATCCGCCCCGAATAGGTTATAGATTAGTTAATTGTCAGCCGTTGATTTTCCTGTTTCAGCTTCAATCTGCGACGGCGACTGAACGTCCTTTAGCTTGCGCTGAATTTGACGGGTACGCACACCCACAAGCTTATCAAGCTCCTTGTTTGCCTGGTCGAGCCTTTGCTGAGTTAGCACAAGCACATCGTTGAATTTGTCAAATTCCTGCTTTACCTCGCCGAGAATTTTCCAAACCTCAGCGCTGCGTTTTTGAACCGCAAGAGTTTTAAATCCCATTTGCAGTGAATTGAGCAGCGCCGCCATTGTGCTGGGACCGGCAATGTTCACCTTGTAATCACGCTGCAATACCTCAACAAGCCCGCGGTTGACTACCTCGCTGTAGAGTCCCTCAAATGGCAGGAACATTATAGCAAACTCGGTTGTGTTGGGCGGGTCGATATATTTGTCGTGAATATCCTTTGCCTCGCTTTTAATTCTGACAATGAGCTGCTTTACGGCAGCGTCAAGCTTTTCCTTGTCCCCCTCTTCGGACGCATCACGCAGAGCATAATATGTATCTCCGGGAAACTTTGAATCAATCGGAAGATAGATAAAGCTGTCGTCGTCAGAGGGAAGCTTTACGGCAAATTCCACCACGTTTTTGCTGCCCTTTTTGGTTGCGACATTTTCCTCGTACTGCTCCGGAGAAAGGATTTCCGACAGGATGCTGCCGAGCTGTATCTCGCCCAAAATGCCCCTTGTTTTAACATTTGAAAGCACCTTTTTCAAGTCGCCGACTCCAACGGCAAGGTTCTGCATCTCTCCGAGGCCCTGGTAACCCTGCTCAAGCCGCTCGTTGCCAAGAGAAAAGGCCTGCTTCAGCTTTTCTTCAAGAGTTTTTTGAAGCTTTTCGTCAACCGTTTTGCGCATTTCGTCAAGCTGTCTGTTGTTGTCGTCCTGAATACGCACAAGATGCTTTTCTGTGGACTGACGAATATTTTCAAGCTTTTGCTCGTTTTCCAGCGAAAAGGTCTTGAACCGTTCCTCAAGCCTTGACAGCTTCTCGCTCTGATTCTGAGAAAAGCTCTGCTGACTGTTAAAAATCATATCGCCCATATTTTTTACGGACATCTGCGTTTGCCCCACAAGCTCCTGCCTGAGGCTGCTTTGCTGTCCCTGCAATTCGTCACGCAGTGACTTGAGCGCCTCTTCGGTGCTGCTGCTGTCCGCTTTTTTGCTGTTTTTTAACGCAACTGCCAGAGCTGCGACGGCAGCCGCAAGAGTTGCCGCACAAATTATTATTGTTACAATATCCGCTGTTGAAAACGACATTTTACCACTCCGAAATTTTTCGATAATATATATTTTATAACCCATTTGCCGATGTTAAGCAAGCTTACATCGGGCTTTGCTCCGAGTTAAATCATTATATAAAATAATATCATCAGAAATTTCTTATGTCAACCGTTAAGTGAATATCGTTTCTATCCTTTTGGAGCAATTTTCCGGCGAATACAAAAAGCTGTCTATATGCTCGGCATTGCAAAAATATTTCGGCTTTTGCGGATTGTACTTATAGTCAAAGGTGTCGATGATAATCAGCTTGATTTTCATTTTCTCGGGGATAATGCTCTTTATGTAAACGCTCGCCTGCTGCCCCGTTTTAACGCTCTCCTTGCTCTCGGCAAGACCTGCAAGATTGGGCGCAAGCTCAACAAACGCCCCGTAGTTTTCAACGCTCCGCACAATTCCCGCTACGGTTTCTCCGGCAGTAAACGAGGCGGCGTTTTCCTCCCACGTTCCCAAAAGCTCCTTATGGCTCAGGCTTATTCTGCCGTTCTCCACCGATTTTATCACAGCCTTAATATCCATTCCCACCGTAAAGCGTTCACGGGGATGCTCGATGCGTGAAACGGAAATTGTGTCAATGGGCATAAGGGCAACAATTCCGCAGCCTATGTCGGCGAAGGCGCCGAAGTTTTCAAGATGAGTTATCCTTGCGTTGACAATATCTCCGCATCTGAGCTTTGAAACATAGGCGTCAAGACATTTTTTCTGCGCCCTTTCCCTTGAAAGCAGCGCATATTTTACCCCTCTGTCGTCGGTTTTAAAATCATTTATTACAAAGCTTACGGGGCGGTTCACCCTTGAAATTACCGCAATATCACGCACCGAGCCGTCGCGTATTCCGAGCGCTCCGTCCTCTCTGGGGATTACTCCCTTCATTGAGCCGAGGTCAACTATGAGATTATGTCGGGAATCACAGATGCAGGCACGGGCTTCAAGGATTTTTTCTTCGTTTTTTGCTTCTTTCAAAAGAAGCGGCGAGTGTAAAATATTTATATTTTCCTGAGTAGAAATAAGTTTTCCTTCGGGTAAATATTCTGACATTTTAAAGCCTCCGTTATATTTCGTTACAAGAAAACATATGAAATTTTGCCCCGACTTATTCCCAAACATTTTCAGCTCCCGTCGCTCTGCGCTCCGCATCTGACCGAGGGCGTCGCTGCGGGTTGCAATTTTCGGGATTTTGTGGTAAACTGTATGTGTGTGTTTTAGGATTTTATTCGGAAAGGATTTACGGCTATGAAAACGAAAAAGTTCAAAAAAACACTGTGTGCTGTTCTCGGCACCATGCTGACAATTTCTTCGGCTTGCGCATTATCCGCATGCAACAGCGACAGTCAAAGCTCGGGCGCAAGCGAGGACACCGCCGATTTCACCTCTGCGGAAAGCACCGCAGACGAAGCGAAAACCGCCGTTGAAGCTCTGGAGGATTTGGGTATTGATACCGCTTCTCTCAGCATAAGCCCCAACATATATTATGATGAGGACAACGAGGTAGGCTTTCAGCTTGAAATGCCAAACGAGGGCGACACCATTGCTGTTATTCACACAACCCTGGGCGATATTACTCTGAGAGTCTTCCCCGAGCAGGCCCCGAAATCCGTTAACAACTT
>JAJQDK010000006.1:247-6247 GCA_021202245.1 Clostridiales bacterium | reverse complement strand
GAGAAAAATTAAAAAACCGTTATCCGTCCTGCTGGCAGTCATAATGCTGCTCAGCACATTTTCGGTTGTTCCGTTCACTGTAAGTGCAGAAGCAGAATATGGCATAACCCTTTTGCTTGGAACATACAACATTTCTACTAAAACAGATGGCAGTATGTATGCAACAATTAACGGCGATGAGAGGTATTATTCAGATGAATTTGATCCGGGTGATATTAGCACTGAGCTTCCTAAACTGGAAAATCAAAATGTAATATATGAGCTTCACGATTCAGTGATTGTTGCTGTATATACGATGAAGGATGTTTTAAACACGAAAGTATCCGTAGAATTTGGTTCCAGTGTAAGCGATGGTGTCGTATACAGCAATGGAAAATTCAGTCAATCAAGCTTTGATCTGACTGTAAAACTCACAACCTCATTAAATTCTTATTTTGAAGATAATTCTCTGCTTTGGTTTTTGAGCGGTCAAGAAGATAGCTTGTACACCACATTGAAGAGTTTATACATTGAGCCTTCTTCAAACGGTGTTGATTTCGGCTCAACAGGTTATTGGTTTTGGAAAGATTATCAAACAAATATTTCAGAGGATGTTAATCAAAACATCAAAGTAAATGAAACTGTTGAGTATACTTACACAGTAAATCTTCAGGACAGTGCGGCACTCAATCAAAGTGAATATAATGTAGAATTTTATGTTACACCTACATTTGACTACGGCACGGAAACCAGACAAACAGCCAAACTGAAAATAGGAAATCTTGATTATCAGCAAGAATTAACTCAGCAAAAAAAGGCTGCTTCCAATTCAGGAACAACTACTGCAACTGCTGCCACTACACTCAGCGGTTTAAGCTCGGCAATTCAATTCAGCAAAAGCTTATTTTCAAGCAGTCAAACTCAGGACATCAATAATTTTGCAAATATCTGGATGTCAGAATTAATTTTGGCACGTTACCTTGATGAAAGTGACTTAAAAGAGAATATGTCCTCCTCTGCTTGTGAAGAGGTTGCTAACAAGTATTTGGAAAAAATTAGGATTAGATACTTCTTATCTTTTAATTCCCGGACAAATCAAAGCCACAACATATCTTAAAACTCAAACAACAGACGGAACGGATGTGCTTATAGAGTTTTATATTAACTTAACAAGCTTTGATTTCGGTAACACCGGCATGCCTACAATGGCTACAGGTTCCGGTACTGCTACTGTTTATGATATGGACGGTGACGAGTTAACCTCCAGCGTTATATTACCTGCATATGCAGATGTATGTGCCTTTTGTAACCAGTTGCAAAGTGTGGCTAAATCAACTATTTTTAACGGGGCAAAAATCACTCAAAATATCTTTGGAATTAACGCTGAAAATACTGCCGAAGCCTTATCATCTAAAGTAATGGAAACAGTTTTAAATAACAACACAACTAAGAATGTTTTTAATAAAATAGATGCAAATGATGTAAAAGCAGCATTAAAGCTAATAACAACAGAATCTGAAAGCAAGATAAATGATAAAATTTTCGAGATGATTACAACACAAAACACTACTGTTGTAAACGTAAAGTGCCCTGTTGATGTAAACGTCTATGACGCTGATGGTAACCTTTGTGCTGTAATATCCGATAACGAAGTTGACAATTCATATAATGATATTTATGTAAATGTTGTCGGTGATCAAAAAAACATCTATCTTACTGGCGATGATTATTATTTTGAACTGACCGGCACAGACAGCGGAACAATGGACTACGTTGTTAAGGAAATTGACGGGGACGGAAACACAACTCGTCAAATAACATATGAAGGTGTTGCACTTACCGACGGCTGCAAGTATTATACCTATGTTCCAGAAGCCGTTAATCACAGCAGCACACTTTTTGATATCACAGACAGTGACGGAAGTATTATTTCGCCGACAACCGGAGCAAATACAGAATATGACAACGATTCAACCACAGCCGACGGCACCTGCGGTGATAACGTATATTGGAAGCTGTATGATAACGGAACACTGTACATCTACGGTAGTGGGGATATGTTTGGCTATAGCTACATTCAATATGGGAGTGCCAATAATACTGTATATACAATATATACAACTCCTTGGTGGTCTTATAGGGATGATATTAAAAAAGTAATTTTAGGAGATGAAGTTACCAGTATTGGAAACTATGCTTTTGCGTACTGTAGTAATTTGCAAACAATAGTTATTGGAGAAAAATTACAAACAATAGATCTACATTTTGGGAGCTCTTTTCGTGATCCGTTTTTGGGCTGTGACTCATTTATATGCTTTGAAGGAGATGGGGAATTTTTAACAACCTATCAAGGAATATTATATACAAAAAATCTGCTTGCTTTAGTAGATGTTCCAACCGGTATAGAGGGAGATATAATTATCCCTGATAGCGTTACAACAATTAAAGAGTATGCATCTTATGGATGTGATAATATTACAAGCGTAACAATTCCCGATAGCGTAACAAGCATAAGCATTTATAGTCATTTTTTTCGGTTGCGACAGCCTTACAAGGATAGATGTTGACAACAATAACGCTTATTATTCAAGTGAAAACGGCATACTGTTTAATAAAGACAAGACAGAGCTTATAGCTTACCCTGCCGGAAAGAGCGATACATCATATTCTATTCCCGACAGCGTGACAAGCATTAACTATAGTGCATTTTCCGGTTGTGACAGTCTTACAAGCATAACAATCCCGGACAGTGTATCAAACATTGGCAATTCTGCATTTTCCAGTTGCACAAGCCTTGCAAGTATAACAATCCCGGACAGCGTGACTTCGATAATCCGTTATGCTTTTTATAATTGCTCAAGCCTTTCCGATATATATTATGCCGGCAGTGAAGCTGAGTGGAACGAGATTTCCATTGGTGATTATAACACCTGTCTTACAAACGCAACTATACATTATAATACAAGCCCTGTAAGCTACACTGATATAAACAGCAGCATCACAGTAACCACAGTTACCGATGCGCAGCTTGTTGTTCAGCAAATAAGCGACAGCGCAACACTAAGCAATATAAGTACAGCCCTTACAAGCGATGAGGAAGTGCTTGCTGTTTATGATATTTCGCTTACAAAGGACGGCGCAGCCGTTCAGCCCGATGACACCGCTACGGTGAAAATCCCGACCACGGACGAAAACGCCAAGGTGTACAGAATTGAGGGCGACGGTACAATAACCGATATGAATGCGGTGTACAGCAACGGTTACATGGTATTTACAACCGATTCTTTTGATTTGTATGCGCTCACTACGAGTGACACGGAAGCTTCCACCACACCGACGGAATCAACCGAGTCTACGGCTGCAACCTCAACCACGCCGACGGAATCTTCCGAAGAAAGTTCAAAAACTCTTACGGTTAATTCAACTTCTAATTTATTCTCCGATTCGCAGGTGGTTTACAATTCTGACACAAATCAATTCACCGTCAGCTACATAATACAGTCCGCTGAAAAGGATATGCTTAATATTCAGTGGAGGCTTTATTATGATAAAACTGTTCTTCAGGTTGCCGATTGTGTAAAAAAATCGAATATCTGTCCCGCAACGCACGGCAAGGATGCAGAATTTTCAACAACATATAATCCTAATGCATTAGAGGGAGCGGATGTCGGTGAGGAGGCTCCGGAAGGCAACTTAGACAGAGTTAAGGCTACCGCAACGGACACATACTTGTATGACATTACATCGGAAGAGGTTAGTATTTGTACGGCTACGTTTGATGTAATTGATAACACAGCCACAGAAACATCGCTTAATTTGTTAGTTGATGTATTCGGAGTTTCTTTGATTGGTAATAAAGGTTGGTCCGATAATGCCGAAGAAGAATACTTGGTAAATTCTTCAAACGGTTCCTTCGTTGTCTATCCTGACATTGTTGCAGCTAACCTGACATCAATGGGAACAGTATTTGACCCAACCTCTAACGCAACCGCAAATACTACCACACCGACGGAATCATCCGAAGACACGGAAGCATCCACAGAACCCACAGACGGCAGCGACGTTATCATCGGCGATGTTGACCTTGACGGGAACATCAGCGTGGCGGATGCCACTACAATCCAAAAATTCGTAGTAGGCACACTGACCTTTACAGATGAGCAATTTGCGGCTGCCGACACCAACGGCGATGGCTCCGTAACCGTTGCCGACGCCACCACCGTTCAGAAAATGGTAGTCGGCGCAGTGTGACCTGCCGAATTAAACTATATCATAACGAAAGCTTCGATTAAAATTCAATAAAAGCAGCGGTCGCAGCGGAAGCTTTGCTTTTGCTGCGATTTGCTTTATCCTGCATTATGAGCTTGCACGAATATAATCTGACTGAATATTATGAATAGGGATGCCTGTTTGCATACCGAGTGAAAGGAGATTATATTTATGCCTAAAATTTACCTCAGCCCCTCGCTTCAGGAGTTCAATCCTTATGTTGACGGAGGAAACGAAGAATACTATATGAATCTGATTGCGGATGCAATGGAGCCGTATCTCAACGCAAGCGGAATTGAGCTGGTTCGCAACGACCCCGAAATGTCCCTCAGTCAGGCTATTGCCGATTCAAACAGCGGCAATTACGACCTGCACCTTGCAATCCACAGCAATGCCGCCCCGCCGAGCGCCGCAGGGCAGTACACCGGAGCGGATATTTATTATTATCCCGACAGCGTAAACGGCAAACGGTTTGCCGAGATAATTCAGGGCAATTATCAGAATGTTTATCCCGATTCGTCAAAGGTCAACACCATTCCCACCACGTCGCTTGCCGAGGTCAGAAGAACAGCCGCACCCTCGGCTTTGATAGAGGTCGGTTATCACGATAATCCGCAGGAGGCGCAGTGGATAAGAGATAACATAGATAGCATTGCCCGCAGTCTTTCTAAGTCCGTTGCAGATTACCTCGGCGTGCCGGTTGTTGAAGCTTAATTTTCAAATCAAAGGCTTTCCCATGTTCGGAGAAAGCCTTTTTGAGTATTTTATCTTATTTATTCAATATTTGAAAATACCGGCGTGTACGCTATTTGCAAATTGCAATATTTATTGTATAATATATTTATCTTATTATGTATTGGAGAGATTGATGTGACGGACGAAACAATGAACAGAATAAACCGCACTGTGGAAAGCCTTAAAAGGAACAAAATGGACGCCTACTACTGCGACACAAAAGAGGACGCCTGCAAGCTGGTAAAAGCCTTGATTAACAAGGGCGACGTTATTTCGAGCGGCGGCTCCGTTACTCTTAAAGAAACCGGTGTGTACGATATTATAACCTCACCGGACTACAATTACCTTGACAGAAGCGCTCCGGGGATAACCCGTGAGGAGATAGAGGAGGTCTACCGCAAAACATTTTCCGCAGACGCATTTTTTACAAGCGCAAACGCCGTTACGGAAAACGGTGAGCTTTATAATGTTGACGGCAATTCCAACCGTGTTGCGGCGATACTTTACGGCCCAAAAAGTGTTGTTGTTGTTTGCGGCTACAATAAAATAGTAAAAAATATTGATGAAGCCGTAAGACGAGTAAAATGTATTGCCGCTCCGAAGAATACCGTGAGGTTAAACCTTGATACATACTGCGCCGAAACCGGCAAATGCGTTTCTCTTGCCGATGAAAACGCCGAATTATGCTCGGGATGTCACAGCGACGGCAGGGTTTGCTGCAACTATGTGGTCTGCGCTCAGCAAAGACATATTAACAGGATTAAGGTTATCATAATCGGCGAAGAATACGGATATTAAATAATCCGCTCGCAAAAATTATTCGGGACAAAAAAGGAGCAGAGCCGCACCCGCCGATTGCGAACACGGCTCTGCCTTCAGCCGGAATTTAATTATCTATTGTTATTCAAGCTGTTGCTCTGATTTTTGTTCTGACTGTTCTGCTGGTTCCGGCTGTTCTGACTGTTCTGCTGATTTTTGTTCTGATTCTGGCTGTTGTTATGGTTGTGGCTGTTGTTG